>NZ_JARESO010000004.1:0-357288 GCF_046030175.1 Paraburkholderia sp. RL17-373-BIF-A | reverse complement strand
AATAAGCAGGAGTTGAAACCAGGACCAGCCGGGCACTCCCCAGTCTTCTTGCAATCAGTCTGGAGTCTTCCAGTGTGCCGGTCCGAATGACGACATCCATTTCGTCCGTTAGCGGCTCCATCTTATTGCTGGTGAGCTCCAGGGACACCTGGACATCCGGATAGGCCGCGAGATAGGCTGGGACCAGCGGCGCGATCATGAATTGCCCGGGCGTCACTGGCGAGCTGACCCGCAGAAGTCCTCGTGGGGTCAGCCGCACTTGCCCGACCTTCTCCTCCGCCTCTTCTACGTCGTCTAGTATCTTCTTTGCGGACTCGGCGAACAGCAGACCGGTATCCGTTAACGCCACCTTGCGATTGGACCGGATAATCAGCGCCACGCCCAGATGCTCCTCAAGCCGCGACAGAGACCGGCTGACTGAAGATTTCGGCATCGCCAGCACCCGGGCTACCGCACTGAAGCTCATCAACTCGGAGAGTTTCGAAAATACGCGAATGTCGATGAGTTCAATCATAGGTTTCTGGATGCCGAACCGTTGATGCTGACGCCGTTCCCGATTGCAACAAAATGCTTTCCACTCGGCAAACTGCAGTTCATTCCTTACCTATCGACTTGTAGCGGTGACAAAAATATCTGTCAAACCGGGATTTCCAGCACTCTTTGAGAGCGCTGCTCAACCGTTCGCATCTGCATTCGCTCGCCACCTTGTTCCCCGCATGGAACGTGACGTTTCACGGCTTCGTCTTGATATCGCGACCGGCGAGTGCAACGATAGGACTTGACCAGCGTATGCAGGCGCGCGTTCCCACAAACCCCACCTACGAGGCTAGTGTTGAAGATCGATCCCGAAGAGTTCCGCAAAGGACTCCGAGCCTTTACGACGGGCGTCACCGTCGTTTCCATGCCTGACGGCCAGGGCGGCATGCACGCTATGACCGCGAGTTCATTTGCAGCCGTTTCAATCGACCCCCAGCTGGTAGCAGTCAGTATCGCGAAGACTGCGAAGTCGCATGCGTTTCTGTCGAGCGACAACTATTACGCAATCAACATTCTGGCTGAAAATCAGGGCTTTCACGGCCACTACTTCGCTAACCGGATACCCGAGCGCTGGGATCCTCCGCATGAATGGATCGCGGACACGCCTATTCTCAGCGGGACGATGGGCTGGTTTCTATGCCGCCGCTGGGCCGCATACGAAGGCGGTGACCACACCATTCTGGTTGGCGAAGCATTGCAGATTCACCGCACGGATGATCGACCGCTAGTTTGCAATCGCGGGGCTTTCTATTCGCTGGGTCAGCCGGTGGAAGCCGTCCATCCGGACCTGCAAGCCGTCGGTAAATCCGATTGATAGCGGCAAGCGACTTCACTTACTACGACACAGCGGGCATTCTCCATGACGAACAGGGTACAAATAGTTGACAACGGTCCCATGCAACTGACGGGCGACTTCGAACTCGTGGACGACAACGGGCAGATCGTACGCGCTCGCAAGGTCTACACGTTGTGTCGATGCGGCCTGTCAACGCGGCTACCGTTCTGTGATGCATCGCACGAGACTGCCGGCTTCGCGAGCTCTCCGAGAGCACCGCAAAACGAAGCCGGCTCCGCTCCGGCGTCGAATACCAGCGTCGCTCCGCAATAATCAGGTTCCACTTGGCACTGCTATGTCTATCGTCAAAGGTCAAATCATGGACGCCGGCCCGCTTCATCTGGTCGGCGAGTTTGAAATCGTCGACGCGTTGGGCAATCGCTTTCCAAACAGTGGCATCTTCAGTCTCTGTCGATGCGGGCACTCGGAGAGCAAGCCCTATTGCGATGGTGCGCATCGGGCGCAACGGTGGTCGGGATGCGCCGCGGCCGCCGCACCTGTTCTAATGGAAACCAGTCCGCCTGCTCCGAACGAGCATGTGGGTGAATCGAACCCTGGCTGAACCTAGGCGTTCTCGAACTTACTGACGGCGATCCGGTGGACTAGATTCTGCCTCGAGCTTTGAACTCGCTATCGCCGTCTGCGGCGGCCACGCTCGAAATGACCGAGCCTGCATCAAGTGGAGAGCCAGTCGCAGCACTGGCCGCCTACCGCACACGATCCGCATTCCCCCAGACTACACACAATAATTTCGTTCGCGGACAATGAGAGCGAAAAGAGGCCAACCTTGCATTCCGCAAGATCGGCCTCTCGAGAAACACCGCAGGCAGCTATCGCTTGAGCAGCGAGCGAAGCGAGACGGACATATCGGCCAACTGATTCGCGTCTACCGGACCACCAGCGACCATTCTTACGAATATGGCCATGTCCTTGCCATTGTTGACCGTTACCGCGGCCCGTACGTTGCCGGCGTCATTGAGGCCGATCATGCTGAAAGTGCCATCGGAAATCGCACCGCGCAGGACCACCGTATGAGCACCTTCGAAAGTGCCAAGCGATTGCACATTACAGTCGTATTGATCCGACCAAAGCCACGGCGTTTCATCATAGCGCTCGGTCGCACCGAGCATGTTGGCGGCCGCCACTGCCGGCTGCTTCTCCGCAACCTGCCAGGATTCGACACGCAAGTGACGTCCGATCGAGGTGACGAAGTGCTGCGTGACCTCGCCGGCAGCGAAAATGTCCGGGTCGGATGTGCGGCATTCGTCGTTGACCACGATGCCATCTCTAACCTCGAGTCCGGCCTGCTGAGCCAGCTCCGTGTTCGGCACTACACCAATGCCGGCCACGACTACGTCCGCGAACAGTTCATCTTCGCTGGTTGCAACGCGCACCGAACCGTCGAGCGCCTGCCGGATATCCGTGACCTGCGCTCCAAGGCGAAATTCCACGCCGCGACTAACGTGGAGTTGTCGCATGAACTCGCTGACTTCCGGCGGCATCGAGCGCTTGAGCAACCGGTCAGCCGGTTCGACGAGCGTCACTGCGCATCCTCGGCCGATGGCGGTTGCCGCGACCTCCAGTCCAATGAATCCGCCTCCCACGATCACGACTCGCGCCCCTTGTGCGAGCCGCATTCTCAGATTCCGGGCGTCGTCGAGCGTGCGCAGGTAATGCACGGGACCACCTTGCAATTTGCGGACACGCGATCCGGTCGCCAGCAGAAGACGGTCGTAAGCGATCTCCGAACCATCGCTCAAGGTGAGCAAACGGTCCGCGCGATTGATCGCCGTGACTGTCAGTCCCAGCCGCACTTCAATACGCTGGCTGCGGTAGTAGTCGACGTTTCGAATAAACGCGTGCCGCTCCCGCTCTGCGTCGAGCAGCGCATCTTTCGAAAGCGACGGTCGGTCATACGGCAGATGGGTTTCATCACCAATAATGCAGATGCGTGCGTCGGGCGCGCGCTCGCGCAACACTTCCGCCGCCCTGCGGCCGGCTTGACCGCCACCGACAATAACAAGATTTTGATTTTGCATAGCTCAGCTCCCGCAGTTGCCCGACCGTCACTCTGTTCCGCTACTGCCGATTTCCACTCGACCATTGACCACCCGAATCGGATACGTGCGAACCGGTTCGGTAATCGGAGCAGAGCACGGTGCACCCGTACGCAGGTCAATCAGCCCCTGGTGAAGCGGGCATTCGACGCAGCCGTTCTCGACGAATCCCTCCGACAGGCGCGCATGACCATGAGAGCACAGGTCGTGCAGGGCAAACCATTCGCCATCGGCGCGGAACACCGCTACCGGATGGGCGCCGACGGCAACCTGAGCCGGCTCGTCCTCCGCAAAGTCACTCGTCGCGCCCACGTCAACCCACTGCATAATTTCCGACATTCAAACCCCCATTCAGATCGGCGTTGCGAGCAGCGTCCGTACCCGCGACGTGTCGTAGATCACACGCTTTTCAGCGTAGCGCCAGCCGTCGGGCGTCCGAACCACGCGGTCAAGATAACGACCCGCCTGGTAGACGAACGACTCACCGTTTGTCAGCGTTTGAACGACGACGTAACTGCTCTCCGTGCGTACTTCATCTGCGGATTGTTCGAGGACCGTCAAACCGGACGTCATATGACGGTAGGAGTGTTCTTCGAAGATGTTTGCGTTACGCAGCGACACGACCCGATCGCGCAACATGCGCTGATTCGTGCAGTGAATGATGCCGATTGGCAAGCCGGCATCGTCATTCTCGCGCGGAACGATCTCGTACAGGCAGTCCTCGACGAAGAAGTCGGGCCAGGCTTCGAGCCGATCATTGTCCAGCGCGTTGACGTAGCGGCTTTGCAGCATATGGAGGTCAATCCAAAGTTGTGTTTCCTGTTCCATCTCTCGACACCCCTTGATTCAATAACCCATGAGCTTCTGATAGCCGACCCAGAATTTGCGGATCAGGCTTTCCGTAATGACCGTGTCCTGCTGATCGGGATTTCCACGCGACATCTCGATGACCGAGGTCGCGTCGGCGTCGCGCACCGTACCTTGCTGCACGAGTTCGGTGGCCTCCGTATCCTCCATCGAGATGTACCCCGCCGGTCCGACGAGGTTGGCCTGCTTGATGCGCAGCGCACGCATTTCCGGGGTGTCGTCCGTATAGCCGAAGAAGTGGAAAATCAGCTCGAAGCTGTCCGGCCCCTTCGCCAGCAATTGACGTGCAACCAGCGTGTTATGAATCTGCTGGATCACCAGTTGCGGGAAAATCGGCTGGATGTGATTGGTTGTGTCTTCTTCGAATTCGGAAACGAGCGCAAGAATCGAATCATCTTCCAACGCGAAGCCCTCGTCGAACGAGCGGATGTTTTGCTGCTTGTACGCGCTCGACGTGTCGTCCTCTGTTTTCGTCACCGTAATGATGCTGTGCAGGCCATGATTCGCATCCGGGATCGAGCGCGCCTTCATGCCCACGCGGAAGATGTTGAAGGTGGTGTGAAAGAGATGCAGCATGCTCGCGTGGTACGGATCCTTCACGTTCTCCATGTAGAGCTTCCAGTTCGATCTGGAGAACTGGCGCGTGCAACCGAGATATTCGATGGGCTTGTGGAAGATGCGGTCGATCCACGGGCGCATTTCATTGCCAAGGTATTCCGGCAACGGAGCCACTTCGTCGCTGAACGTGGCGAATACGAGGCCGCGATAGGTCTCGACACGCAGTTGCTTCAGACTGTGCGCCTTCGGATCGAAGTCCGCGGGCATCCCGGACATGCCTTTTTGCCCGCGGCGAAATGGAACGCCGAGCAGATTGCCGCCGTTGTCGAAACTCCACTGGTGATAGACGCAGGTGTGCGACGTCGCGTTGCCGCGCGCCTTTCGGCAAACCATCGCACCTCGATGCGCGCAGCGATTGACCCACGCAGCAACCACGCCGTCTTCCATGCGGGTAACGACAACCGGCGTATCGCCGACGAACGTGCTCTTGAAGTCGCCGATATTCGGAATCTCAGCATCGAGGGCCACAAAGTTCCATGTCGGGCCGCGGAAAATCCGTGCCTGCTCCCGTTCGAATACCGCTTGAGAGCTGAACACCTTGTACGGGACACGCGAGCCGTCAGTGTGCGGAAATCTGACGAAATCATCGTCCAGCTCGGCGGCCGGCCGCAGGGGTATCTCAGTCGTTTGCATCATGCTTCTCCATGTTTGGAATATCGCCATGGAGGTATGCTGACGCTGCCAAAAAGCATTCGCTATCCGTTTCCGGTGGGAACTGGATGCGCTATCCATTTTCGGCACGTTTCGTCGGGAAGGGTGAATCGTGTTTCGCCGTGGCCATTTTTAAGCCACACTTCCACAGTTGAATCATTGCAGCACTTACCTATCGGTTAGTCATGCTCACGTCTCCGTTTAGCGCGCCGGCCTTGCGCGAATTCAGACTCTTCGAATCCGCTGATCTCGATGAAACGCGTGAGCGCATCTCCCGTGTGATGCAGCCCCACCTTCTCGTGCCCTCTGGCGCAAAGGCTGGCCTCTCGCATATGGACTTTGTTAGGCTCGGCGGCGTCGGGATCGGCACCATTGCGTTCGGAACCGCGATGCGCGTTGATGTCGAAGCGGTTGACGGCTATCACCTGTTGATGTTTTGCGTCACCGGTCAGGCGAAAGTACGGACAAGAGGGCGAACTGTCTGCGTGGATCAGTCGAACGCGGTGCTATGTGCGGCGGGCGAGCCGTTCGACGCCGTTCTTTCGCCGGATTGCGAGCAGTTCATTCTGCGCATTGACACTGATCTGCCAGGCACTCAAGCGTGGTCCGCGCGCCTCGGCCTCGGCTCGCACATTCACGTCGACAGCCCGGCACTTGGAGGCTGGATGCAGCAACTCAATCTGATTGCCAATTCCTCGGCTCTGCTCGATCTGGCTCGAAAAAATGATGGCGTTGGCAGGCAAATGGGTCGACTACTGCTGGAGTTGCTGACGCCAGGTCACACAACCGCGGCGCCTGAGCCGAATCGTCGGACGGCGTCGCCAGGCTTCGTCAAGCGGGCCGAGGATTACATGCGCGAACATTGCGGAGAGGTCTTGAGACTGCCGGATATGGCAATGGCGCTAGGGTTGGCCGAGCGGACACTGCGTGATGGCTTCCAACAGTTCCGGGGCATCAGTCCCACGCAGTATCTACGACAAATACGTCTCGACAAGGCGCACAAGATTCTTCGTGAAGCGACAGCCGGCGTCTATGTCTCAGACGTCGCTCTGGATTGCGGCTTCATGCACTTAGGGCGATTTTCGATCGAGTACAGGAAACGATTCGGCGAATCACCGTCCGATACGCTCGCGCGGCGGATGTAACTCCAGGGATGATAAAGGTCGTGGCGGTCGCAAGGATCAGTGCCGCCCCAGGTTCCGACTGACTACTCGGCGCGAGGAAGGCTTTCTCCAGTCCTTGCGGCGGTCACCCGTGAGCTAATCCGGGTGACCGCTCGCGACCGCGAACGTGACTGGTGACGCAAACCGCGTCACTGTCTCAACGTCTATTCATGAATCCAGTTGAGCGCCCGCGACTTCACCGGCCGACAACTCACAAGGCTCAAAAATTGGCGTGAAGGTTCACAAACGCACTCAACGATTCGCCGACATACGCTCCGGCAGCATTTGCAGCAATGAAGTAGCGCCGATCCGTGAGATTGTGAATGTTGAGGTCGACGCCCCACCGGCGCGTTTCATAGCCAAGCGCGGCATTCGCAATCACATACGACGGAATGGAATTGACGTTCGTGATGTCGCTATAGGTCTTGCTGACATAGTTGACACCGGCGCCGACATGAAACCCCGGCAGGCCCGCGATGGAAAAGTCGTATGTGGTCCAGAGGTTCGCAATGTATGCAGGCGCGCCTTGCGGATGATTGCCCACCGACGCCACCCCTTGCGGATTGTCGGTGATCTTCGCGTCTTGCGCCGTGAAATTGGCGACGACGTGCCACTGCGAGGTAATGCTTGCGTCAAGAGACGCCTCGGCGCCCTTCGTCCTCTGACTGTCGAAGACGACGCTTTCCACATTGTTGATCGTGGTCAGCGCAGCCACGTTATCGCGCTCCACGTCGAACAACGCCGTATTCAGAACATACCGGTCGTCGAGAAACGAGAACTTGATGCCCGCCTCGTATTGCAAGGCAGATTCCGGAGCGCCGATTCCATTTTGCGTGTTTTCGGAGTTGAAGTTGGCGAGATGACTCTTCGACACGCCAAAGTACGGCGACATCCACGGCAGTGCCTTGTACAGCACGCCAATGTTCCAGCTCACCGGCGCATCGTTGCGTGAGTCGGTCACCCCGGCAACCAGCGGCTGCCCTTCTGTGTCGAAGCGGCCAGGCACCGTGATATTCGGCGTGAGCGACGTGTCCCACCAGTCCTTGCGCACGCCCGCGCGAACTTTCAGCTTGTCGGTCACGTCGATCTGATCGGTTGCATAAACGCTGTAGTAATTTGCAACCAGGTGATCGTTATCACACGAATGCTTCGCGTCGCAAAGAAACGCCAGCCCGGCGAGCGACGTCTCTGGTGGCACAGGAGCGAATGCGTTCGGTATGTTCGGCAGATCCGCCGTGGTACGCTCAGTATCGATCGTCTGATGCTGATATTCGAATCCCGTGAGCAGCGTGTGTTTGACGCTGCCGGTCCCAAACCGCCACACCGGCTCCAGCTGATAGTCGAAACTGTTATCCGAATCATCCTGCTGCCGTAGCTGCCGGCCGACCACTTCACTGCCGCTCACCTTCGTACTCGTGCTATCGCCATTGCCGAGCACATCGAGGCTTCGGTGCAAATACGAGAAGCGGTTATTGATGGTCAGAAAGTCATTGACCTTCCACTCGTCGGTGAGCGTCGGGCGGACGTAGTTGCCGCGTGCGAACGCAAAGGGCGTCGAATACTTCGAATCGATTGATACGTTCGTGATGGGTGAGCCATGAAAATAGATCAGACCATACGAGTCAGGCGTTTCGTGAATGTCGCGCGCATCGAGTGAGAAATTGATCTTGTGATTGTCGAGCTTCCATTCGAAGGCGGGTCTGATTTCCTCGTCACGGCTCGCCAGGTCGCGGAATCCATCGGAACGCGATACGGTTGCATCGACCCGATAGTTCAACCCAGATATTCCTGTTGGTCCCGTCACGTAGCCGCTACCGGAGATCGTGCCAAACGAGCCCGACTGTATATTGCCGCCGTAGTGGAAGTCGGAAGATGGCGTGTAGTGGACGATATTGATCGTGCCTCCCGGCGGGCCACTGCCGAACAGCGCCGACCCCGGGCCTTCCAGAATCTCGATGCGCTCGACGCCGTTCAACGAATGCGAGATGCCGCCCAAAAGGTCTCCGTCGGAGAATCCGTCGTTGTAGATCTGCGCGTTCAGGCCGCGAATCAGAAAATGGTCGTAATAGCCCTTCGTATCCTGACCACCGACATTCACACCGCTGGCGTTGCTGACGCCTTGCCGAAGCATCGTCGCGCCCTGCTCGGTCATCAGCGCGCGCGGGATCACCTGCACGCTTGCCGGCAAATCCTTGAGCGCGGTTCCTGTCTTGCTTACGGCGGCAACCTGGTCGGGGTCGTTCACGTTATCGTCCTGAACGACTTGCCCGGGTGTTGCCGCGCGAACCTGTACGGGCGGCAGTGTCGGCGCGTCGGCGACACCGTCCTGTTCGCCGCCCGATGGCAGTGAGTCCTGTGCCGCAGCAGAATGCGCCAGCGTCAGTGCAATAAGTGAACTGGTCAGTCCCACGCTCGCCCTTTTCCCAAACCTTCGGACATCCACTTTCTTCACGTTTCATTCTCCTGTCTCATTTGTCTGTTGCCGGTTCGCGACCCTGCTTGCGCCTCTACGTACCGGCTGCCAACGCAAGCGCGTCCGCATAGAAAGCCCTCTTCAGAATGCAAATCATTACGATTTATATTCATAAAAAATCTGATTTTTCTTCCGGTTATTCAAGGCTGAGACCCCCGTCGTCGGAATCTGCCGTGGAAGTCCACTTCGTGCCGTTGCAACTCGTCGCCCGCTCTTGCCCGCATCTGGCTGACAAAGCGAAAGGGAACCATGACGGCTCCCTGTGAACGGTATCGGTCGAATTTTTATTCCCGCTGGACGAGCGCCAGCCATTACAGTCGGTTACAACGGCCCCGATGCTCGCCCTTACCTGGCGCCCTTGCCTCCGTCTGCCAGATTCCGCATTCGTAACCTCACGCCGTTCCATCTCGACGCACCCGCTTTCGGAAAGCTGACGATTTGCGTTACCGGGCCAGGACACTGTAGAATCGCCCCTCTCATTGGGGAGTAGCCGCCTCGAGCGCAATGTTCGAGGGTGCCCGTCAACATACTTGGTGGTCGACAGACCGCCATGGCGTGCACAGCACTATGCCTGGCAAGACCGATGACTCGCATTCCGACCTGACCGGGTCGCCGGAATGCGCGTCATCGCGTACTTATTGCGCGGCCCGGCCCACAACCTATGCAATCGTTCCTCGTTTCGACCAGCGTGGTCGGCCTAGCCGAAATCGGCGACAAGACCCAACTGCTGTCCTTGGTGCTGGCTGCCAGATATCGCAAGCCCATTCCGATTATTCTCGGCGTCTTTGTCGCAACGCTCGTCAATCATGCGGCGTCCGGCGCGTTGGGGGCATGGCTTGCGAGCGTTCTGAGCCCCACGATCCTGAACTGGGCGGTCGTCGCATCATTTGCCGTCATGGCCGTCTGGATTCTGATTCCCGACAAGCTCGACGGTGCCGAGGCGGTGTCGACCAGGCATCCGATGGGTGTGTTCGGCACCACGGCTCTAACGTTCTTTCTGGCCGAAATGGGTGACAAGACGCAGATCGTAACGATCGCTCTGGCTGCGCGATTTCACGAGTTCTTCGGGGTGGTCGCCGGCACCACGCTCGGCATGATGCTGGCAAACGTGCCCGTCATCTACCTGGGGCACAAGTTCGCCGACCGTCTGCCAACCAAGGCGGTCCACATTCTGGCCGCCGTCATCTTCGTTGTCCTCGGTGGCTTTGCCCTCAGGACGGCGCTGTATCCGCACGAGCACCCGCTGTTCTAGGTCGAAGGGTTGCTTTTGTATGATCGAGGCGCGTGCCGTCCGCGGTCGCCTGAGATGCCCTCGAAGATCACAGAGCCGGCCCCGACATCTGTTGCCTACGATGTTGGGCCTGTTACTTCAGCACGGGTGATAAACACGCTCTGACGAACGCTAAAGAGTCAAAGTGCCCGCACTGCCTCGCGGGCACTGTTTGATGAACACCTTTTGCAAAAACGCGCGAAAGGATGCGTTGCCGAAGATTTCCGGCGTGCCGTTGCGCGTTCGAGAAAGAAGCAGCCCTACCGTTCCGGTTTTCACCTTTGTAAAGGAAAGCGTGCTTGCATCGGGCGATGGGTATACAGTCAGTACATGGGTCGCACTTAGTGTCCCTTGTTCTGGAATCATCATGCGATCACAAATCAAAATTGCAGCACGTACGTCTGGCAACGTGAGCGAATATGCTCTGTCGCGTCAGGCACAAGCACTCTCCCTCGAACAGGCGGATCGTGCACGGGCGGAAAAACGACGCGTCAATGACGCCCGCATCGATTCAAACGCAAGCAAGTGGCGCTATTCAGCGCCGTCGGCAGAGCGTTGACGCCGAGGTCTCTGACCACATCCACTTGATTGACCGGCAAGCCTACTGGCATTGCGGCACGCGGCCGTTCCGGATTGCACACTGACTGCAAGGCCTGAAGAGTCAACGGCGGCACTTGCCACTGGCTCAGCGAACGCGTTTCTGTATCGTCCTGTCCGAATCGTGTCTTGCCGCTTTCACTCGTTGCTGCGGTCGCTGCAACGCAACTATTCCGGATGTCGATGCCGGCGGCACTTCGTGTACGAAAAAGATCGTACGCGCTGACGCGCAAAGAAGACCGTGCCCCGAACTACGAATGTGCCCCGTCGCCGACGCTACGGGACGGATGCCGACATCCCGTTGGTGAAGCCGTTTTCTTTTGGTAGGAGAGAATCATGAATGATGATCAGGTCAATACAGAGGAATTGGAAGAAAACAGAAGGCGAAGAGAAGCCGCGGAAAATGCGACGGATGATGGCATGCCAGTGGTTGTGGAAGAAAAGGAACGCGACACGGAGTCGGCTCAATCCGTAACGACCAAACGATGGATCAGGCACACGGGAAATGCCCGTAGGAACTGGATATTCACGGGCCTGCGGCGGAACTCGATCTTGATTCGCCACGTATGAATGCCGCGCAGCGTCGTTATCCATTCCCACGCGAGAAACAAGGCCTTCGCGGTACGGCACCGTACGGACATGCTCCCGCATGCCAGATAGAGTGGAAACGACAATTGCAATGCTGCAGTGATGCACCGCGAACCGCACATATGGCCGTTAAAGCGTCCATGTGATGATTTCTATTTGGATAGTGTCGATATGGGCGAAACGAAAATTTCGCTGTCGCATGTCCACATCCAGATGTTGATGGCCGACAGCGCATGCGTATAGAGGCTTGAGCACAGTCCGTGACGCGCTCGGCATGGCTATGCGCGGCAATGGCCAACGCCGAAAACGGTGAGTGATCTTCGAACACCAAGCGGTAATTCGTTGCCTGTGCGCTTCGGCCGCTTCGCCGGTGATCTCCGCACCCTCCTTTCCGAGGCTCCTGGTTGCCTTCGAGGACTAGTCGGTCGGCGTAGCCAAGTGAACCGTATACAAGGCTCTGCCGATAAATGGTGGAGGGACTGGCCGCCATATCGACTGGAGCGTCAGGTTTCCGGAGCTTCAATCTCGGCAAAAGGATCAATATGTCGCATCATCAGCTTGAAAAAGATCTCGCTCACCTCGAACACATACTCCCGCAACTCGTCACCAACAATGTTCTTGGACTTGTCTATTGGCGTCAGCGTATTACAGCGCTCGAAACAGCGCAGACATTGCATCCCGGCAGTGCCAGGCGGGTGACTCGCCTGCGATTCATGTTTGACCAGATAGACAGTGGAATTAGCCGCCTGTAAAGGAGCGATGTAGGCAGTTGTTGATCAACAGGTACTGGCCGGCTTTCACGCCGCCATGATCGAATGGCCCTTGCCACGCCCGTCAACGCTGCCAGCGGAACGGCGCGCGAGCCCGGCACAGCCCCAAGCAATCGCCTAAGCCGGGCGAGCGACTCGTCTTCCACCCTGAACGCCCGCTCATAGAAAAGCGGGCCATGAAACGTTGATGCAACGCTTCGCGCGACACTTGTTCGCCAGCGCTGAAGTCAACTTTCGACGGGATGCCCCACGGGTCCCTTGACCACGCCGCCCTTTCCGGGCGCACCTTGAGCATCACACTGAGTGGACAAACGTAGGTAAGCTGCCGCCAGTCTTCGGAGTTCTTCCTCAGACGCGTCCTCGATGCCGATCAGATTGTTGTTTGCGGCTCGATGTGAGGAAAGCAGTTCATTCAGCTTGAGATGCAACGCGACGCTGTCTTTGTTCTGGCTCTGCTGGATCAGAAAGACCATCAGAAACGTAACGATGGTGGTCCCGGTGTTGATGACAAGTTGCCATCCGTCCGAGTAGTGAAAGATAGGCCCCGTAACCACCCAGGCAACGACTGTCAGCACCGCGAGAGAGAACGCAGCGGGTGAGCCGGCCCATCGCGTGACGAGGCTTGCAAACCGGTCGAATAGACGCGTTAGCGGGTGACGGCCGGCGTAGGCAGGACTCGATGTGTCTGGAACGGTGTCGAGTTCGTCAGTTGGCGAAGGGGCGACAGGTTGGGTGGTCATGACCGGCTCCAGAAGGTTGCGCGTCTCCTCTTCTGCAAACTTCATGCCGCGGCCGGTTGGAATCGTTCTGCAAGGATAGAGCCGCCGCTGACGTCGATTGATCGCTCACAGCGGCGTCCGCGTGGATTGCGCTATGGCAACTGATACCGGCTTTGTACTTCTTGCCTGGTGAGAGCGACTTCCAGATCCAGCAAGCAAACCGCGTTCGGCACTGGAAGGCGACCGTAGCATCCACGCCATCACACTTCCCCTGCTTTCATCGAACAAGCGTCATGGTCCGTTCTCATTATATTCGGCGCGCACTCCGCCGGGCAGCCACGGCTCTTTATGGCAGCACCAAAGCTCGTAGCTCGGCTCATACAGGCCGACGCGGTCGAAGGCTCCCAGCGGGAGATCCAGTTCGTCGCTGCCGAGGTATTCCATGAACGCGACCGATCCACATCTCGGGCAAAAATGTCTTCGCGCCTCAGGCGAACTCTGCCACGCCTGCGTAGCGCCGGAAAATTCCACAGCGCCACGCTCGAACATGGCATAACCGCCGAACACGTTGCCATGTATTCGCCGACACGTCATGCAGTGACATATCGACACTCGCCGGGGCCGGGCGCTGACGCGGAATCGCACCGCGCCGCACGCACATCCGCCGGTTTCTTCGACTGATTCACTCGTCGCCATCACCACGCCCTCCTTCGCGGACTCCGAGGTCTGCGCACCAGCCTTTACTTGTCGCTCTTCTTCGAAATCTTCGCGCCGACTTGCGCCCCCGGCTCGACGCAATCGCTGCAGCCTGTTTGTGCGGCTTACCCTGTTTCGTTTTGGCCTTGCTACTGTGCGACACAGTGCCCTTCGACGTTCCTTTCTGCAGCGGTGCTGATCGTGTCCTATCAAGAGCAAAGAGTCTTGAAGAGGCAACCGCTCAACGAAGCGGCTGCCGGGTAGAACGACGGCAGCATACAGCGTGCCTTTCTCGCAGCGGGCTGCTCCAGCGTTATATATTTTCGGTTTTTTGCCGCGCGTTCGCGATCCACTATCGCTTTGCTACGCTTAAAGCGCCGCCGTCTTATCGCCCACCGATCTGCTCCCCACCGCATCGAGCTTGCTCTGCAGTTCCGCCTTGCGTTTCGCCATCTTCTCGCCCAGCGAGCGCAGATTACAATTCGACTTGCGCAGTTCCGGAAAGAGTTCCTCCTCCTCTTCCTCGACGTGATGCCCCACCATCTCGCTCATCACCTTGAAGGTCGCATCGAAGCCTTTGTCGCCCGCTTTCATCGTTTCAAACTTCGCGATCAGCGTCTTGACGAGGAAGTGCTCGACGTACGCTTCTTCGACGTCGACCTTGTCGCTGTCAGGCAGAGCTTCCTGCGCCGCCGGATAAAGCAGTTCCTCTTCGAGCATCGCATGAATGGATAGCTCTTCGCAGGCGCGCTGCGCGAGCGCCGACTTCGCTTCAAGATCATCGTCCGCGGCTTTCTCGAACGCCGTGAATAATCTTTCGACCGCGCGATGTTCCGCCTCGAGAAAGGCTAAGGCATCGTGCGCGCCGGATACAGTCGCCTTGTTGTCCTGCTTTGTCGCTTCCATGCTGCTCTCCTCGGTGATCGGGTTTAACGGTTGAACGCTTAATCGCGCAAGCGTCATGCCCAGTCACGGTGAGTTCTGCCGAAGTGATCGGCCGGACGTGTTCGCGTCAGCCCGACTGCGCGAATGTACAACTGGTGTGTTCAATTCGCCGTCGGTCGGAGAAGCGATTTCCGCCGGTAGTTGCCGTCTCGCGCGCGCGATCTGCCGATTTACGTTCGGCAGGATCGATTCCGCGCTCGATTTGCACCGGCGCGCCGATCGCGGTCCGATAGGTATGCCCGTTGCGATCTTCGTTCGGCATGAACTGGACAACCCTTATTCGATCGGGCCTGACATGAAAAATCCGTGGATGAAAAAGAATCCCTTCCTCAGCATGTGGTTGAGCGGCGCAAATGCAGTGGCGGGTTCAGCGCGCGGTCACGCGACGGCGGCGGCAAAGCGCGGGACCACCGCTTTCTGGACCGCTGCGCTCGCGCCGCCGAAACCCAAAAAGAAAAGGCGAACGCGTCGCTGACTCTGGTCGCGTGCGGCGTGTCGAGCTCGATGGAGCGTGCGATTCATCAGACCATGCCCACCCGCTTCCGAGCGACGCGCGTGAACCAGTTCATCAAAAAACGCAGCGGCGCGCCAGCAGCTTCTTCTGCCCGGCGCATGTGTAATCGAATCACGGAATCAGCCAAAGCGCCGCTGCATAGATCACGAGCGATACTACAAAAGTGATCGCCGTGTAGCCCATGACCCGCTGGATGCGAATGCCAGCGATCGCAACAACGGGCACCGCCCAGAAAGGTTGCAGCATGTTCGAGACGTTCTCGGCCATGGCGACGCCCATCGCCGTGCGTGGAACCGAAGCATGCAGGCTCAATGCGGCCGGCAGAACGAAAGGCCCCTGAACGGCCCAGTGTCCGCCGGCGCTGGGAATGAGCAGCGTGATGATCAGCGAGCTGAAGTAGCTCAGGACGGGAAGCGTCATCGGCGTGGCGATGGCCACAAACGTCTTGGCGATCGTCGACGCCAATCCGGTCCCCGTCATGATGCCCATGATGCCGCCGTACATCGGATATTGGAGCAACATCGAGCCGGTCTGCCGCGCGGCGCGGCGAATTGCATCGGCATAGGCGATCGGTGTGCGCTGCAGCGCCAGCCCTGCCAGCAGGAAGATCAGGATCGTCGTGTTGATGTCCAACTCGAAGCCTTTGCTGGACCACGTCAGCGCGAGATAGCCCACGCCCAGCGCCAGCAGGAGCAGCGTGCCGAGCATGGACCGCTCGGCGCGGGCAGCGAACGATGATGTCTTCGCGTCCCTCGCATGCGGATCGGCCTCTGTCTGTGCTTCAGGCGCAGGCTGCGTTTCATTGAAAGCGACCACATTCTCCTGCTTCGGGTGCATCCAGATGAAGATCGCCGTCATGACGACAACGACGAGGACGGTCGGGATGAAGACGAAAGGCGCAAACACGGTCTCACTCAACGGAATCACTTGTCCGGTGGCTTTTTCGACCAGGTTCAATGCATTGCCGTGCGATGCCTGTGACAACGCGATCGAACTGGACAAGCCGCTATTGCAGACCGACCAAGCGGAGTAGCTACCCGCGACGAGCCATGCGAAATCCACCTTTACGCGCCTCGCAATTTCGCGCGACAGGAGCGCGCCGACAACCAGGCCAAGCCCCCAGTTGAGCCACGCGGCCACCGCGACGATCGGAAAGACCAACAGCGCGGCGCGCGTCGGCGTGCGCACGCCCGCAGCCATCGCCCGCAGTCCGCGCTGGACGAGCGGCGCGTCGGCGATTGCATAGCCGGTCGCGAGAATCAGGATCATCTGCAGCGCGAAGCCGAGAATGTTGAACGTGCCGCCGTACCACGCGCTCAGGATGACGGCGAGCGACGCATGCGGTGCGAAGGCCATGGCCAGCAGGACCACCACGAGCGTCAAGCCAATTGCAAGGACGAATGGGTCCGGCATGACCTGCTCGAACACGTAGACGAGACCCGCGACGACGTTCCGGCGGCGCGCGTTGCGAGTTGTGCTGGCTGAGTGAATGTCTTTCTCGTTCATGATTGTCCAAAGCGTTATTGACATTACATCGCTTACAGCACCGGCAATCGATGACGGGCCGCTCGCAGATGCGTTCGCTACTTTGTACGCTCGCGAAGCGTCCTGGACAAGGCTTACTGTTCGCCTGAAAGGTGGTCGATGGAGGGTAAGTTGAATCAATGCGGGGCGCAGCAATTGCGCTGCCCCGGCAAGTGAGCGCTAGAGGCGCTCAAACGTTAGAGGATCGCCTTGACCATGGAAATACTTGCTGAGCGCTTGCGCAAAGGGCTCTTTGTCGATCGCCGCGCGCTCGAATAGCGTCATCGACGAGTGAAACTTCAGGTAATCCGGATACCCGAAAATTTCCTCGATTGAACGACCATCGACAACGTTGACCAGTCGCGTCGATTGCCTCAGCCGTTCGCCCAGAATCGGGTGGCGCAGATAAGCATCGGCCTCGGCCAACGACGAAATCGCGAACCGCTGCGCCATCGCACTCGTTCCAAGCCCCTGGATCTGCGGAAACACGAACCACATCCAATGGCTGCGCTTACGCCCGTTGCGCAGTTCGTCACAGACCTGCGCGTACAGCGGATCCTGAGCGTCGACAAAGCGCTGAAGGTTGAAAGGATCGTCCAATTCGCTCTCCGTTCACACTGAATTGAATTCGCGCCAGCACGCGCTCACGCCGTTTTTTATAGCGCTTTCAAGGCGGGCAGCAACCGGTCGAATTCGCGCTTCACTACGCCGTAACATTCGCACACACGCTTTTCTAGCCCCGGCCGATCCAATACCTCGATGTGTCCATGGCTGTACCGAATCAAACCTGCATCCTGCAGTTTCAGTGCGGCCTCGGTTACGCCGGAGCGGCGCACGCCCAGCATATTGGCGATCAGCTCCTGCGTCATCTTCAGTTCGTTCGACGAGAGGCGGTCGATGCTGAGCAGCAGCCACCTGCACAACTGCTGGTCGATCGAATGGTGACGATTACATACGGCGGTCTGCGCCATCTGCGTGATCAACGCCTGGGTATAGCGCAGCAAAAGGCGCTGGACAGGCCCTGCACGATGAAACTCCTCTTTCAGGATTTGAGCGTCCAAGCGATATGCCTGCCCTGCGCTTTGTACGACCGCGCGGCTCGGCGTGGTCTCGCCACCCATGAAAAGCGCGATGCCGATGAGCCCTTCGTTGCCGACGATCGCGATTTCGGCGGACGCCCCGTCCTCCATCACATACAGCAGCGACACAATGCAGGTGGTTGGGAAATAAACGTAACTGAGGCGATCGCCGGATTCATAGACGACGTTGCCAAGCGGCATCTCCACGAGCGACAGATGCGGCGCCAGACGCTCCCACTCCAGGTCAGGCAACACGGCCATCAGATGATTTTCGTTTTGACGGTGATCTTGAGACATTTCACACTCTCCGCAGCTCGCCCGGAACCGCGCCGCTTTCGCCGACGATTTCCTGACGGGTGAATATGGATAGAAGGAGGAATGCTCCAACACCTTTGCGGCTTGTGCCGCAGCGCGTCACGATGCGGTAATCTTCGCGTTACTCGAGATCTGGCTAATACGCAAAAAAGATTATAAGTCGCGTCGAAGTTACGCGCCGATCCGTGTCCTGGCATGAATTCGCGGTGCGAGACGCCGTGCATGCGGATTGCACGACCTTCGAAACGATTGCCATGCTCGGCCTTCTCGACCTAACGCTCGGCTGAACGGCAATCGTTGGTTCCACTTGTACGTTGCCAAAAAAGGCGCTGCCGGACGCGTATTGAGCCGGAATTCAACGAAATGAAGGTTTAGCCCACGTCTGATGATTGCCGCAAGCCTTGGTGGATCAGTGCCCGCCGACATCCAAAGAATCTCGCGAGACCGGCGCGGATTGTGCGTTTGAACATGGACGGGCGTCTGTACGTTGTCGTACCGCTTTCTCCCGCGCGTGCGCGTAGCGTGTCTACTATCGTCGCCCAGCGATGACCGAGGAGTCGCTAGTCCGTTGTATTCAAAGGCATATAAGGCAGGAGCAGGTCATGAGGCAAAACATCCAGAAGTTGTATCAGGCCCGTATTCATACATTCACCCCCGAATGCATGGAACTGCAGGACGGCACCTTCAATTTTCATCTTCGGCATGCTGTGGAAGGTTGCCTTCCTTCCGCCGACAAGCACTATGACGTCGGCGTCTTTGCAACCAGCGAGGAAGGCTATGCGGCTGCACTCGCATATGGCGACAGATACATTGCGGAACACAAGTTCGGGATGTAGCAGTGCCGACAGTTATCGACGAACCTCAAGCTTAACCCGGCAGCGACGGCGACCAGCGTGGCTGTCGTTCAATCAGACAGGCGGCACCATGGCAGACAGAATCATTTCAAGCAGGACACACGACGCCTACATGACGGTCAAGGATCATGTCGCCGATGGCTGGGTGGCGAGTGTGTGTATCGTTCGGAAAGGCGCGGCAAAGGGCAAGGAACTGATCAAACTCGACACTTTCTTCGAACGTGAAGATGTCGCATGGGAATCGGTCGAGACGCTCGCGCGTGCCGAACTCAATAATCTGAAATAGCACGGGCCGCACTTCCAAAGCTCGTTGCACACGGCGCGCCAGCTTGCATACCTCTCACCTTTTCAAGGACGACTCGCATGGCTCCCTATGACGTCGGAATCGCGGTCTTCGACGACCACCGTAACGCCGGGTCCACCGCACCCGATACTGCCTGAGAGTCCCATACCGACTCGCCCGCCACGAGGAGCGCCCCGCTCATGGACACGCTCACCCACGATCCGGTCAAACAGCCGACTCGTCCAAAGCTGCTACAGGTGATGGGCCCGGGCCTCATCACCGGCGCATCGGACGACGGATCCGAGCGGTATCGCAACGTATTCCCAGGTCGGTGCGCAATTCGGCTATGGCCTCGCCTGGACACTCCTGTTCAGCTATCCGTTGATGGCCGCGATCCAGGAGATCAGCGCGCGCATCGGGTGCATCACCGGAAGCGGCATCGCCGGCAATCTGCGCGAGCACTATCCGCGCTGGTTGTCGACCAGCCTGGTCGGATTGCTGCTCGTCGCGAACACCATCAACCTGGGTGCGGACCTGGGCGCGATGGGCGCTGCGCTCAAGCTGCTGATCTCCGGTCCTGTCCTGCTCTACGTTTGCGGTTTCGGGCTGCTGTCGGTCGTGCTGGAAGTATTCACGCGCTATGCACGCTATGTGTCGGTTCTGAAATGGCTGTGCCTGTCGTTGTTCAGCTACGTGATCTGCGCCTTTGTCGTTAAAGTGCCGTGGGATCAGGTCGGCTGGGCCGTACTATTGCCGTCGCTATCCATCAAACCGGATTATCTCGTCGCCATCGTCGCTGTCATGGGTACGACGATCAGCCCCTATCTGTTTTTCTGGCAGGCAGAGCAGGAAGTCGAAGACGAAAAGGAGCGACCCGGCGCGCATCCGTTGACCCACGCACCGTGGGAAGCGCCTGCCGAGTTCGCGCGGATCCGCGTCGACACGTACCTCGGCATGGCGCTTTCGAATGTGATCGCGTTCTTCATCGTCGTGACGACGGCGACGACCTTGCACGCGCACGGACTCTTCGATATTCAGACTTCGGCGCAGGCGGCTGAGGCGCTGCGTGGCATAGCAGGTCCATTCACGTTCTTTGTGTTCGCCGCCGGCATCATCGGCACCGGTTTGTTGACGCTGCCTGTGCTGGCCGGCTCGGGTGCCTATGCGGTGGGAGAATTGTTCGCGTGGCGGGTGGGCCTCGCGCGGCTGCCCTCGCAGGCGAAGGCGTTCTACGGCGTGATTGCCGCCGCGACGGCAGTCGGCGCCGGTCTGAACTTCACGTCGATCGATCCGGTCAAAGCGCTCTATTGGAGCGCCGTCCTCAACGGTGTTGTCGCGGTGCCCGTGATGATCGTCATGATGCATCTCTCGATGCGTACCCGCATCATGTCCGGCTTCACGCTTCCGCCAGCTCTACGCATCCTCGGCTGGGTGGCGACAGGCGTGATGGCGGCTACGGTCGTGGCGATGGGGCTCGCCTGGTTCACATGAGGGAGCCGTTCTATCGCCTCGTATACTGCGCTCGCAAGGCTTCGATTTCATCCAGCAGATCGAGTGCGAGCGCGATACCCGCAGCGTTGATCTCGAGATCCCGCGCAAGATGACGGGCCTTGCGGGCACGTCGCAACGAGGCGCCGTCGAAGTGCGGGCCGTCGTCCTCGCTGACGCGTTTCGGCTCGATCGCGCCTTGCTCGATCCAATCGAATATCTCATTCTCAGAAGCGCCGGACACCCGGCACAATTCGTGTAGCGTGAACTCGATCTCTTCCTCGACGATCAGGCATTCGAGCCAGGCCGTGCGCGATTCGTTCATGATGGATCACCTGAGAAATGCGCGCGCGGGTCGAATTCGCAGGCCTGTCGTAGTGCCTCGTAAGCCGCGCGTGCCGGCTCACTGTCAGCCGACGGCAGGACGATGTTCAATTGCGCATAGAGATCACCCGATGTACCGGCCGGACCGCTCGCGGGGATTCCCTTGCCTTTCAGGCGCAAGCGTTGGCCGCCGCCAGAATCTTTGGGCACGGTTATTTCGACGGCTCCGTCAGGCGTCGGCACGGTAACGCGTGCGCCCAGTGCCGCTTCCCAGGGCGCAACCGGCACGATGATCGTCACATCGCGGCCGTCGACACGGAAATGTGCATGCTGGCGCAACGTGATTTCCAGGTACAGGTCTCCGGCACGCCCCTCTCCGAAACCGGCGCCCCCTTGGCCGGCCAGCCGCAGATGCTGCCCACCGTGCACGCCCTTCGGAATGGAGACATCGAGCGTGCGCGATTTCAGCACGACATGTCCGCTTGCTTCGAGCACCGGCGTCTCCAGCGAAATCGTGCGCTGCGCTCCACGATAGGTATCCTCCAGATCGATCACCACTTTGGCGTGGTGATCCTGACCCGGAACCGAGAAACCGACACCGGCATAAGCATCTTCCAACTCCTGGTCCGTCGCGCGTGCGTGACCGGCGCCGGCAGTATGTCGCGCCTGCCTGGTCGACCTACGATCACCACCGGCATCCTGGCCACGAAAAAGCGCGTCGAAAAATTCACTGAAGCGTGCATCCTCCGCACCGCTGTTGTCCGCGCCGCTGAATTCGAACCCTTCGTCCCATCGTGGCGGCGGCTCGAAGTCCTGACCGTTGCGCCACTGGTCCCCCAGCCGGTCGTAGGCCGCGCGCTTCTCCGTATCTTTGAGCACGCCATACGCCTCGCCTACCTCCTTGAAGCGCGGCTCCGCATCGTCGAGTTTGCTCAAGTCCGGATGATACTTGCGGGCGAGCTTGCGATACGTACGCTTGATGTCGTCCTGCGTCGCACTGCGCGGCAATCCCAGCACTTCGTAGTAGTCTTTGTATTTCATACCGAAGACCTTTGAGAAAATCCGCGCGCGCTGACTTCAGCGGTACCACAGCGGGACGAAGGAGCCGATGAAATGGCACCGTCGAGGCAATGCGAACCCTTCCATTTCACGGTGCGCGCAGGACCGACCGAAGTCGGTACGCTGCCGTACCGCATCGCGACAATTCAGGTGATCTGTTCATTGCATTACACCGCTATTGAGCGCAAGGTGGGCTATTCACTGTGCTGTTTACGGTCGACTGGCACGCCGTCGATATCCGAGTCGAGCCCAGCGAAATACACCGTTCGTCAAGGAGCCCACCACAATGATTATCCCTACCGCGACATACGACGGACACGAACGAATTCTTCGAGGCCGACATGTATAAACGCATTCTGGTAGCGATCGACGGTAGTGAGACGTCTGAACACGCGTTCGACAGCGCGCTGCAACTCGCACGCGCCAATGACGCGCAGTTGCAGCCACTCTATGTGGTCGACAACCCATTGATGGCATACGACGCCTCCGGCTATGACCCGACAATCCTGCGCGATGCCTTTGTTAAAGAGGGCGAGCAACTGCTGGCCGACGCACTGGCGCGAATGAAGCACGAGAACGTAGCCGGCACACCGCGGATCGTCGACGTCGCGCCGATCGGCGAGGACATTTCGGAACGGATCCGCATTTCCGCCAACGAATTCAATGCGGACCTGCTGGTGCTCGGCACGCATGGGCGACGAGGTTTCAAGCGACTGTTCCTGGGCAGCGTGGCCGAACGCGTCGTGCGCAGTGCAAGCCTGCCCGTGTTGCTGGTCCCGAGCCGGCAAACGCAAACCACGGTCGCGCAGACCGCCGGTCCCGCACACACCGACGTCGCTGCGGCAATGTATGAACTGCCGCGCTAATGGCGGCCGATGCATCGCGGCGCGCTAGGCGGCGATGATCACCTTGAGCGCGCGGGTTTCGGCCGCGTGCGCAAAGGTTTCATACGCATCGAGGATCTGCTCGAATGTGAAGCGATGGGTGATCAGAAGTTTGGGATCGAGCCTGCGGGAGCGCAACGTCTCCAGCAGCATCGGCGTGCTCACGGTATCGACCAGCCGCGTGGTGATGGTGATATTCCGGTCCCATAGGTGCTCCATGTGAAGGTCCACCTTCACGCCATGCACCCCGACGTTCGCAATCGTGCCGCCCGGCGCGACGATCTCCTCGCACAATTCGAAGGTGGCGGGTATGCCCACCGCTTCGATGGCAGTATCGACGCCACGCCCGGACGTGAGCTTCATGATCGCATTCACTGCGTTGCCGTCCGCGCTGTTGATCACTACGGTTGCACCGAAACGCTTCGCGGTCTCCAGCCGGTTGTCGTCCAGATCGACCATGATGATCTCGGCAGGCGAATAGAAGCGCGCCGTGAGCAACGCCGCGAGTCCGATCGGCCCGCTACCGACGATGGCTACCGTACTGCCCGGTTCAACCTTGCCATTGAGCACGCCGCATTCGAATCCCGTCGGCAGGATATCGCTCAGCATCACGAGCGCTTCTTCGTCGGCGTTGTCGGGAATGCGGTAAAGACTGGTATCCGCATGCGGGATCCGGACGAATTCGGCCTGCGTGCCGTCGATCTTGTTGCCGAGAATCCAGCCGCCGCTCACGCAATGGGAGTACATCTGTTTGCGGCAATACTCGCATTTGCCGCAAGCACTAATGCATGAGATGAGAACGCGCTCACCCGGCTTGAACGTGGTCACGCCCGGCCCCACCTCGTCGATGACGCCCGTACCTTCATGCCCGAGCACCCGGCCCGGCTGGCAGGTCGCGACGTCACCCTTGAGAATGTGCAGGTCTGTTCCGCAGATCGTCGTCTTGCTGATCCTGACGATGGCGTCGGTGGCCGCGTCGATGACCGGTTTGGGACGGTCTTCAACCGCTTTCTTGCCTGGGCCGAGATAGACCAGTGCCTTCATTTTCGGTAACTCCGGTTGCATGCGCGAGGTGCTGACTCTCGCCTCTTGCGGATTCAGCATCGGTTCGAGCGGTCAGAGCGCGACGGCGTGCCGGCTGAAGACTCGTGGCTCGCCAATCGGCATGACTATCCGGCCGTGCACCTCGTTGATCACATCGGCTGCGGACAGATAGAACGCGAGCGCCGCCGTGACAAGTCCCATGTAACCACCGGCCATTCGCAAGAGAGCCGAACCCGTCCACTCGCCACCCGCCAGCAAGCCGAACGTGATCCACAGCGCCAGAAAGATAGCCTGCAGCGCGCGGGGCGAACGAAACGTGGCCAGCCACATATAAAACGTAAACACGCCCCACAGAAACAGATACCAGCCAACGAAAGCGGCCGGCACTTTATCGTGCAGAAACAGCACGAAGAGCGCGAATGACCACCAGAAAGCCCCGTAGCTTAGAAAGGCCGTCGCGCCGAAGGTGTTGCCGCGCGGCAACTCCATCACGCCGGCAATCGCCTGCGCCGTCCCGCCGTAGGCAAGCGCGCAGGCGAGCACGAGACCCATCGACTCGCCCGAGAACCAGCCGGCGTTGATCATGCTCAGCAGCCACGTCGTCAATGCAAAGCCGGCGAGACCCAGTGGCGCGGGGTTCGCGAGTGGTGTTTGGTTCGGTGCGCTGGCCATGGCCTGCTCCTGAAGATAAAATTCAATCCGGCGATCCCGCGGCCTGCGCGACGAATCACCCGAGTTGATCGAGAATCGCCGGATTTTCCAGCGTAGATATGTCTTGGGTGATTTCTTCGCCGGCCGCAAGCGAACGCAGCAAACGGCGCATGATCTTCCCTGAACGGGTTTTCGGCAGATTCTCGCCGAAGCGGATTTCCTTGGGCTTTGCAATCGGCCCGATCTCCTTGCCGACCCAGTTGCGCAACTCATTCGCGATTCTGATCGCCACGTCACCGGTTGGCCGCTCGCCCTTCAACACCACGAACGCGACGACGACTTCGCCGGTAGTCTCGTCAGCGCGCCCGACAACAGCGGCCTCCGCAACCAGCGGATTGGCGACCAATGCCGATTCGATCTCCATGGTGCCGAGCCGGTGGCCCGATACGTTGAGCACGTCGTCGATCCGACCGGTAATCGTGAAGTAGCCCGTGTCTTCGTCACGGACCGCCCCGTCACCCGCGAGATACAGCTTGCCGCCGAGTTCTTCGGGAAAGTAGCTCTTCGTGTAGCGGTCCGGATCGCCCCATACGTTGCGCAGCATCGAAGGCCATGGACGTTTGACGACAAGGATGCCGCCCTGCCCGTTCGGCACATCGCGCCCGGTCTCATCGACCACCGCGGCCATGATGCCCGGCAACGGCAGCGTGCATGAGCCCGGCACGAGCGGCGTGGCGCCCGGCATCGGCGCGATCATGTGACCACCCGTTTCGGTTTGCCACCAGGTGTCGATAACGGGGCAATGGCCGTGACCGACGTGCTCATAGAACCATGTCCACGCAGCCGGGTTGATCGGCTCGCCGACCGTGCCGAGCAGACGCAGCGTCGACAGGTCGAAGCGGTCCGGATGAACCTTCGGATCGGAATCGGCCAGCTTGATCAGCGAGCGGATGGCGGTCGGTGCGGTGTAAAACACGGTCACCCGGTGTTTCGCGATCATCTCCCAGAAGCGGCCGGCGTTCGGCCACGTCGGCACGCCCTCGAACACGACCTGGGTTGCGCCGATTGCCATCGGACCATACGCAATATAGCTATGACCGGTGATCCAGCCAATGTCGGCGGTGCACCAGAACACGTCGCTACGTTTTGCGTCGAAAGTCCACTTCATGGTCTGCGCGGCCCACATCAGGAAGCCACCCGTAGAGTGCTGCACGCCCTTCGGCACGCCGGTCGAACCGGAGGTATAAAGGATGAAGAGCGGATGCTCCGCGCCCACCCATTCCGGCTCGCAAACGTCTGCCTCGGCTTGCGTGAGATCATGCATCCACAGGTCGCGCCCTTCGTGCCACGCGACCTTGCCGCCCGTGCGCCGATAGACGATCACGCTCTTCACCGCGTCGCAGCCGCCCATCGCGAGGGCTTCATCTGCAATGTTCTTCAGAGGCAACGCCTTGCCGCCGCGCATCTGCTCATCGCAAGTGACGAGCGCAATCGCCCCCACATTGACAATCCGTTCATTGAGCGACTTCGACGAAAAGCCGCCGAACACGACTGAATGCGTCGCGCCGATCCGGGCGCAGGCCTGCATGGCCACGACGCCTTCGATCGACATCGGCATATAGATCACCACGCGGTCGCCTTTTTTCACACCGCGGGTTCGCAGCGCGTTGGCAAAGCGGCTCACCCGTTCGAGCAACGCGCGATAGGTGACATGCGTGACAGTACCGTCGTCGGCTTCGAAAATCACGGCGACATGGTCCCCGTTACCCGCTTCGACATGGCGGTCGAGGCAGTTGTACGAGGCATTCAGGGTCCCGTCTTTAAACCATTCATAGAACGGCGCGCGGGATTCATCAAGAATCGAGGAAAACGGCGTTTTCCATTGCAGCGTTTCGCGTGCGAGACGGGCCCAGAATCCGGTGTAATCGCGCTCCGCCTCGGCAACCAGCGCGCGATAGGCATCCATGCCGGATATCTCGGCGTAAGCCGCGACACTGGGGTGTGGGAGGAATGCCTGTGGCTCCTCCAGAGTCGAATGGGTAGTTGACATCATGTGTTCCTCGCACGCTTTTGCGCGTGCTTGAAAAATGCTTTCCGGCAAGCCGTCGCGCCGCCGTGGCGCAATGACCGGGCATGGCAATAGAAATCGGTGAGGGAGATCGTGACACGAGAGATTGCTTCGTTTCCGGTGGCTGCGCGACGCCAGGACCTTGCAATGACGGTGCACGCGCAGTGACCGGAAGTCGGTACGGTGGCGTACCAGTCTGGGAAATCCGCTTCGCTACGGAGATCGCCGGCCAGGCCGCGATCGATCTAAACCCAGGTATCAACCGTAAAGACGAAGACGTAGCGAAAATTGCCTCAGGGCGTCGATGCGACTTTGTTCCGCACGATGGCACCAGTCCTGCAACTGGCAGAGTAGCTGTTCACGAGAGAGATTCGAGCGCGTCCAGATTGCCGACAGATCCTCGCGCAATTCGACGTAGACACGAAGCGTCGGGGCATGGTCGTATACCCCTTTGGGCACCGGTTGACACGCCTTGGCTTGCCCTGCCTGCCCGTCGTCGCGAAACCAGTGTCTGACGCCACGCATAAGCAGGGCTTTCTCGCGGCGGCTCGTGTATTTCACATGCACCAGTTCCTGCCGGAAGGCACGCTCAGCCGTTCGGGCATAGCTTGCCATCACCTCGAAACGGTTTCGAAGGACAGCTTGCAGCGTGTCGTCGTCGATCTCCGCTTTGCCTTTGACCAGATGCGGCCGCAGCGCCACTTTCCTGACCGTGGCCAGCCCAAGCGCGGAAAGGACGCAAATGTACATCCAACCGATGTCGAACTCGTACCATCGGTTCGACAACTTTGCGGATGTCGCATAGGCGTGGTGATTGTTGTGCAGTTCTTCGCCGCCGATCAGGACGCCGATGGGAATCACGTTCGTGCTCGCATCAGGAGTGCCGAAGTTGCGGTAACCCCAGAAATGCCCCAGTCCGTTGACCACGCCGCCAGCCCAGAAAGGAATCCATATCATCTGGATGGCCCACACCGACACACCAACGACTCCAAACAACGCGACATCGATCACGATCAGCAGGCTGATGCCGAGATTCGGATACTTCGCATAGACGTTCCGCTCAATCCAGTCGACCGGCGTGCTGTGGCCGAATCTGCGCAGTGTTTCCTCGTTATTCACTTCAGTGCGATAGAGTTCGGCACCGCCAAGCAGTACTTTCCAGATGCCCTTGATTTGTGGGCTGTGAGGATCTTCTTGTGTCTCGCACTTCGCGTGGTGCTTGCGGTGCACCGCAGCCCACTTGCCTGTCACCATGCCGGTCGTCATCCACAGCCAGAACCGGAAAAAATGGCTGACGAGAGGATGCAGGTCGAGTGCGCGGTGAGCCTGGCACCGGTGCAGGTAGACCGTCACACTGACAATCGTGACGTGCGTCGATATCAGCGTAGCCAGCAGGATCTGCCACCCGGAAAAGGCAAGCAGGCCGTCCGAGAGGAATGCGAGCGAAGTACTGAACAAGTTGGCCTTCTTTCTACAGCAACGTAGCGCCGATCCGAACGTTTCGCTGCCGATCAGTCGTATCGCGCAGCGTGCAAGACCTTCAGCATGCCGGAATTCGTAGGAGGCATCGGTACGGTGCCGCACCGGTTGACAACACTTCGTGACAGGTGCGCGCTTAAGTGGGGACAGCGTGGCGGCAGAAGTGGAGGTTCTTCGCCGAAGGTTGCCGCGCACCCGGAGCGAAATGTCCGGGATCGCAGCAACCCGGCCAGATGAGGGCTTTGCGGGAACTAGGGTGACATTGTCCCTAAGCGGACATTGAACGCGCTCATCCGCCGCGTCCACGCGTTGTGGCTGCGTTCACTGGCCATAGACGTCAAAGTCGAAATATTTTTTCGCGATCCTGTCGTATGTGCCGTCCGCGCGTGTGTCGGCGATCGCCTTGTCGATCTTCGCCTTCAGGTCGGTGTCTTCCTTGCGCAAACCGATCGCGGTGCCGCTTCCGAGCGTCTTTGCATCGTAAAGCGCATTGCCGGCAAACGCAAAATCCTTGCCTCGCGCCGTGCGCAGGAAACCGACGTCAGCCTGCACGGCGTTCTGCAGCGATGCGTCGATGCGGTCAGCGATCAGGTCGGAGTAAACCAGATCCTGATCCTGGTAAGAGACGATCACCGCGCCGACCGGCTCCCAGTAAGTCTTCGCATAGGTTTCCTGGATCGAGCCCTGCTCGACGCCAATTCGCTTGCCCTTCAGCGTTTCCGGCGTCGGCGTGATCGCCGAGCCCTTCTTCGCGACGAGGCGTGTCGGGATACGGAACACCTTCGACGAAAACGCGATCTGCGCCTGACGCGCCGGCGTCATCGACATTGTCGACAGCACGCCGTCGAACTTGCGCCCCTTCAGTGCCGGAATCATCCCGTCGAACGCGTTTTCGACCCACACGCATTTTGCGTTCAGACGACGGCAGATCTCATTGCCCAGGTCGATGTCGAAGCCAACGAGCTTGCCGTCGGCGGATTTCGATTCGAACGGCGGATAGCTCGCGTCGACACCGAACCGCACGGTCGACCATTCCTTCGCGATCGCGTTGCCGGAAGATATGGCCAGCAGCGCAATGGTCAGGCTTGCAAGCAGGTATTTCATGTTTCTCCTTTCATGATTTTTTAAACGAATGAGCGGCGGGCCCCGTTGTCGGAGCCACGTCCGGCGCGCAGCGCCCGCCATTCGACCGTAATTCGTCCGGTCTTACCAATTCATTAAAAAAATCAACTCATGCGTGCGGTGCATGTCAACACGCCGCCGGCCGGCGTCCGAGTTCCTGACGCACCTTTTTCATTCCATGACGAGATGAGCGGGCGTCGGACTGAGGCAAGGCCCAAGGAATGAAAGGCGCAGCCGTCGGGACGGCTGCGCCTTCGCCGACAACGTCAGACAGTCTGACCCGCGCCGAGGTCCGCACCTGTCGTCGGATCCGAGGCTACATCCGACGCCGTTCTCGATGCCATGGCCTGCAACACCTTCACGTCGCGTTGCGATACGTTGACGGTGGCCATGCCGTCACCGCCATCCACGGCCGGCTCCGGAGACTCGACGAACTCCCAATCCGGGCCTTCGTTCCATGGCCCACGCGGCGCATCGTCGCCTCGCGACATGTTGTAGTACACACTCGTGTATTGCGGCACGCCAGGGAGCTTGCCCTGCGGAAAGTTTGGCTGGATCGAATGCAACGCCTTCTCGAACGATTTCTGGTGGGCGATTTCTCGTGTCATCAGAAAGCCGAGTGTTTCCTTGATGCCCGGATCGTCGGTGACATTGATCAGGCGTTCATAGACGATCTTCGCGCGAGCTTCTGCCGCGATGTTCGAGCGCAGATCGGCCGTCGGATCGCCGATCGTATCGACATAGGAGGCGCACCAGGGCACGCCGGCCGAATTGGTCAGGGCCGGGCCACCACCGTACAGCAGCGCCGTCGTGTGGGAGTCGTTTCCTCCCCCCGTCATCGAACGATAGAGCTCCGCCTCCGCTTCCACGGCTTCGGCCAGTTGGCCCTTGGCACTTTTGTTCAACATCGCGACGATCGAGCCAACGATTTCCAGATGGCTCAGCTCTTCGGTTGCGATATCGAACAACAGATCCTTACGGCCAGGATCATCTTCGCCGACCGCCTGGGTGAAGTACCGGCAGGCGGCACCGAGTTCGCCCTGCGGCCCACCGAATTGCTCCAGCAGCAGATTCGCAAGACCCGGATTCGGCGCGGCGACGCGCACGGTGTACTGGAGGCGTTTGTTATGGATGAACATGAGGTTTCTCCGGTAACTGGCCCAAGCAACTCCGTACGGGTGCAGACGTGGACCTGTTATGTCCCTGTACCTGTCCAGAATCGCATGCGACCATGGATCAACCCGGACAGCGGTGCAACCAGATGGCTGCCCGCACCCAACGGTGGGCGTCCGGCTCTCAGAGCGGACGCTCTGGCGGATGCACGGCGGAAATGCCGTGCATGGCAACGCATTGCCGATCGTTGTTCAGCATGCGCTGTGCCCATCGTGCAAATACCGTTCCTCAACTGGCCATGCGGGGCCAGCACCATGGCTCTGCGGAAAAAATCAGCGAGGTGACGCCGACACCTCGTGAGTTCAATTGACAGGCGCGCCCGCAAGTACAGAAGAGTTATTTACGTGCTCGCCGCCAGGCATTTGGGTAACGGCACAGTGAATCGCTACCTCGTGCGCGGCAGTCGTACGGCGAACGCAGTTTCGCCTTGTCCGGAATGCACTTCGATCTCGCCCCCGTGAGCCTTCGCAATTTCGCGCACGATATACAGTCCGAGACCGAGGTGGCTGTCCTCCTCGTAGCCTTCCTCAGGACCCACGCCGCGCCTCAGAGGCTCAAAAATCTGTTCCATGGCTAGCGGCTCAATTGAAGTTCCGCTATTTGCGACAACGATACGAACATCCTCCGCCTCACCGGTCACAATGACATGCACCGGTGTATTCGGCGCGCCGTACTTGACTGCGTTCAGAACGAGATTGCCGAGCAATTGTTGCAGACGTTTGCCGTCCCAATCGCCCTCGGATTTGCCCCGCATCTCCAGATCGAACTGGCGATCAGGATGTATTGTGCGAAGCTGGTCCAGTTCGTCGCGAAAGACGGTCGCGAGATCAATGTGGGTCGGAACGATGTTAATACCCAGACCGAGCTTCGTCCGGTTGAAATCACACAGATCGTCCAGCAGAGCCTGCATGCGCGAGCCGCTTCGGATCAGGCGGCTCGCAGCACTCGCCACCCTCTCCCCGGCATTCAACGCGGCGAGATACGACGCTGTCATCTGGATGGTCTGAAGCGGGCTGCGCATGTCGTGCCCGAGCATTCCAAGCAACAGGTTGCGAGCCTGCTCCACTTGCGCGCTGAAAAAGCTGACCGATTCGGCGAGCGCCTGATCGATTGCTTCGTTGAAGCGGATGACGTCGTCCATGACCAGTTCCTCGCGCGGGCATTGGTCCATCCATAGCCGCAGGACGCTGGCGCGCAGAGCGCGGTATTCGGCCGTCAGTTGCCGGATGTCGAAACCGCTTCGTGCTCGAAGAATGGCATGTGTTTGTGCCGCCGTCTCCGGGGCATCGATCATTCGGGGCGCGCGCCCCTGTGATTTTTCAAGTTGTGCTTCCTTCGTCTGGGCGGTCGACAGATCCTTCGCCACTGCCTCGAGAATCTGTTGCGCGTGGTCGCGTAAAGCCGGGGATTGCATATTCCCCGCGGCTGGCAACAGGGTGCCGGCGAACGCCTCCCATTGCGCCAGGATCGCTTCCATGTTCCGCAGGATGAAGTCAGCCAGTCGCATGTGCGCCTCGAATAGTGGCAAAACCTTGAACTGCGGGGTGATGCCACGTCCATGTTACGCGGAAATCCGCCGTGTGATCGGTCCGGGTCCGCCAATTGCGTTCATTCGCTACACGATCCGGAGAAACGGCGATGAAGCCTGTCCGCTCTCACCATTTACTCATTGCAGACGACGACCCTGCTCTGCTCGCCGCATACGTCCAGTATTTCGAGCTTCACGGCTACGAGATTCGAGCCACACGAGACGGAGCCGATGCGTTATCCGAGTACTGCCGGTGGTTTCCCGCAGTGGTTATTCTTGACGTCCAGATGCCTCGACTCGACGGTCGAGAGGTGGCCAGGAAAATCAGGGGTCTCAGGGGCAAGCCCATACCATTGCTTGTCGCGGTGTCCGGGTTGTCGTCGCAGACCGAGAGGGCCGTATCGCTCAGGTCCGGTTTCGATCACCATTTCGCCAAACCGGCCCAGCTTCCGGTCATTCTTTCCGCGATTGCTTTCCGCTCACGTACCCGCGACCCGGACATCGCCCAGCTTCAGAGCCGTTGTTGACCATCCGTTCTCGGAGCATGCGCACGCCGGCAACCTCGCAGATTCAACGGGCCGCACGAAGTTCGGACGGCTCGAAATAAAAACTCCTGTTCCCCGCCAGGCGCGCGACCATGAAGTCGATAAATGTCCTCACCCGCAGCGGCTGCTCGGTTCGATGACGATAGTAGATATAGACCGCCTCGCGCTGGGTGACATGCTGAACCAGCAACGGAACCAGTTGGCCGCTCCTGATCGGCGCGATGGCTGAAAAGCTGCCGAGTTGACCAATGCCGAGTCCGGCGATCACGGCCGCCGTCTCGGCGTCGGTGTCGTTGACGCATAGGGCCGTCGCAACGTCGCGGTAGACGATTTCATCCCCGATCAGGAATTCCCACGGGGCCTGCTTGCCCGTGTTCGCGCGCCGGTATCCCGTGCAGCGGTGAGCGTCGAGTTCGTCGATTGTGCGCGGCGCGCCATGACGCTCGATATAGGCGGGCGACGCGCAGACGATCAACTGGATCGGCAAAAGCCGCCGCGCGATGGTGCCGCCCGACGGCGGAGACCCGCCGCGAAAGCCCACATCGGCGCGATCGTTGATCAGGTCGGTGAAGTGGTCGTCGAGTTGCACATCGAGCTGCACATTCGGATGCAATTCGGCGAATTCCAGAAAGTAAGGCCACAGCACCAGATGCCCTATCGCCCTTGGCGCGCTCACCCGGAGCGGGCCCGCAATCTCGGCTTTCGATCGGCGCACGTCGTCGAGCGCGGACGACAGGACGGCCAAAGCAGGCTTCACGCTGTCGAGCAGGCCCTGCCCCTCCTCGGTCAAACTCAGCTTGCGCGTGGTTCGATGGAAGAGCCGCACGCCCAGCTCCTTCTCCAGTTGCATCACCGCGTGGCTCGCGGCCTGCGGCGAAATGCCCTGATCCACGGCCGCCTTGCGCAGGCTTCCGAGTTCCGCCGCCCGGACGAATATGGTGATCGCACGAACTTCGTTCACCGCCACCCCCATTAGCAAATAAAAGTTGATTATCAGTCTAGCAATCTACGCCTAGTTCGTGCGAATCAATACTCCTATGATCCGTTCACACCCACCCCAAACGTAGGAGAAGCATCATGGTTGAACTCACGAAGAACGGCTTCAAGCGTGTCTGGTTCATCACGGGCGCGTCGCGCGGCCTGGGCGCGCTGATCGCCGAGGCGGCCCTGGCTGACGGCAATGCGGTGGTCGCCGCCGGCCGCAATGTTGCGGCGATCGTCGAGCGCCTCGGCGACTCGCCGGCATTGCTGCCCGTGGCGCTGGACGTCACGGACGAAGCGCAGGCGAAAGCCGCCGTTCAAGCCGCGCTCGAAAAATTCGGCCGTATCGACGTTCTGATCAACAACGCGGGATTCGGTTTGCTCGGCGCCATCGAGGAGTCCACCGACGCGGACGTGCGCCGCATGTACGACACCAACGTGTTCGGGCTGCTGACCGTCACGCGCGCCGTTCTGCCGGCGATGCGCTCGCAGCGCGCCGGTCACGTCATCAATATGTCGTCGATCGGCGGCTATCGGGCCGCGGCGGGATTCGGCGCGTACAGTTCGACGAAGTTCGCGGTCGAAGGCTTGACCGAAGCATTGCACGCCGAACTGAAGCCGCTCGGCATTCACGCGACGGTCGTCGAGCCAGGTTATTTCCGGACTGACTTCCTCGACACGTCTTCGCTCGTCGTCGCACGCGAGGTCATTGCGGACTATGACGCGACATCGGGCAACGTGCGTCGGATCGCTGCCAACCTGAACCACAACCAACCGGGGAATCCCGCCAAGCTCGCAGCGGCGATGATCGAACTGGTCGATGCGCAAACGCCTCCGCTGCGTCTGCCGCTTGGCACCGATACGCTGAAGGCCATCGCTGACAAGAATGCCTATGTCGCGCAGGAAACCGAAACCTGGAAGGCCCTGTCGGCATCGACTGACTTCAACGATTGATAATTGACGCGATCAGATAGACGAGCGCCGGGTGACGGCCAGCAATTCCGTCCGGAAGACAAGCCGGGCGAATTGAGCAATCGAAGCCGTCACCGGTGAGATCGACAAAATAATCGCCGTAGGCAGAGCTCGTCTCGATGAGCGGAGCGAATGGCCTATCAATCACCGATCGCTCTGGCATCTTGCTCCGTATCCGCTTGCTTACGCATCAGCAGGAGCAACGCGATAAGCACGAGGACTATCGTCAAGCCGACGAAGAGCAGCGTCGCGCGTTGAATGTCGGACATCTGCACGGCGATACCAAGGCCGATCACAGGTAGCGAGATCGCCACATAAAGCACGACGAAAAAGCTGGACGTGACTTCCGCTCGCCGTTGCGCAGGCGCCGCCGCCGCGATCTCGCCCAACCCGGCGCGGAAGCTGATGCCCTGCCCGATGCCTGCCAGGGCCGTGCCGAGCAAAAGCGCGCCGAGCGATTGCGCCGGCACGCACAGGCCGACACACATCAGCCCCACGACGAGTCCCACGCAGCCGGCCGCTTGCCTCCATCGGGCAGTAATGAACGTCTGCACGATCTGCCCGAGGGCGGAGCACGCGAACAGCAGGAACACGATCGCGCCGGTCACGATGCCGCTGTGAAAGCCGAGTACACCGCGAATCAGTTGAGGGGCGACCGCCGCAAAGAAGCCCACCACGACGAAGCCTGCAAAGCCTGCCAGCGCGGCAGGAATAAACGCAGGGCGTACTTCGGCGGGAAGCGAAATTTTCTGGACGCCGAGCTTCACGCGCGAAGGAATCGCAGCGGTCTCCGGCACGCCAAGGACGATCAGTGCGGCAACACCGACCAGCACGAGATGCGCCGCATAAGGCAAGCGCATCGGCAAGGGAAACAGTTCGACGACGATGCCGCTTAGCAACGGGCCGCAACCCAGCCCCAGCATATTGGAGGCGGTAGCCGCGAGCATCGCTTTGCTGCGCCACGCAGGCGGCGCGAGTTCGATCACGGCGACGGTGGCGGTTCCTGTGAAGATGCCGGCGGAGATACCCGACAGCAGGCGGCCGAGCATCAGAAGCGCCAGCCCGTCGCTGAGCAGAAATGTCAGCGCCGACGCGGCCGACGCACACAGTCCCGCCAGCAGCATGCGACGACGGCCTAGCTGATCGGACCAGTTGCCGACCAGCAGCAGCGCACCCAGCACCCCGATTGCATACGACGCATAGATTACCGTGATGATGGTCGGGGTAAAACCATATTGCAGCTCGTAGTACCGATAGATCGCCGTTGGTAGCGTAGTGCCCATCATGTTGATCGCGAACGCCAACGCGACAGCCAGAAATGCGATCGGGGATTGCGGTGCGGCAGAAGCGGCTTTCATGAAACGTCCCAACGGTTGCTCGAACAGTGCGCGCAATTATGGGCAATTTCTCACGACCTTGCTGACAGCTCGACGCTCATGCTGAGCGTCGAGCTCCTCTTGCTACGACTACGCTAAGCGATGGGCACATCACGCGGACGTAGATGATCGCTCCGCTTTTCGCCGTGGTCGAACTCGCGGCGCGCCAATTCCATTTCACTCATGTGGGCTTCGACCCAATCCCATATCCCGCAGATCTTGTCGAGCAGGCTGCGTCCCAATGGCGTCAGCTGATAGTCGACTCGCGGCGGAATCACCGGATGCACGTAGCGCGTAACGAGGCCGTCACGCTCCAGCTGCCGCAATGTCTTGGTGAGCATTTTCTGGCTCACGCCCTCCACCACTTCGCGCAGCCGCGAAAAGCGCATCTCGCCGTGCGTGCCGAGCGCGTCGATGACGAGGATCGTCCACTTGTCCGCGATCTGCTCGATGATGTTGCGCGCGAGGTCATCGGTTTTTTTTTGCGGGTTGTCGTGCGCGCAAGCGCCGTCGTAGCAATTAGTTTCCATGGGGAAAGTATGAAACCGTCAGGTGCCTTCTTGTGATCGCCGGATGCCGCTGAAATAATCGGCTCGCCTGCCCGTTCGATGGGCACGTCGCCGTTAGTCAGATTGCATTCGACCCGTATGCGGTGCTTTACGCAGTGCTTTGATTAAAGAGCTTCACATGACTATTGAAACAATCGCAATTGAAGGTTTAACGACCCCCGTCTCACGCATCGGCCTTGGCACCTGGGCGATCGGCGGATGGATGTGGGGCGGCACCGACGAGAAAGACTCGATCGCGGTGATCCGCCGGGCGCTCGACAGCGGTGTCAATCTGATCGACACGGCACCGGTGTATGGCTTCGGCGCTTCGGAGGAGATTGTCGGCAAGGCGCTGGCCGACGGGTATCGGCACAAGGCGGTCATCGCGACCAAGGTCGCATTGGAATGGCACGACGGCGCAGTGTTTCGCAATTCGTCGCCAGAGCGCATTCGTCAGGAAGTAGAGGATACGCTTCGGCGCTTGCGGACAGATTACATCGACCTGTATCAGGTCCACTGGCCCGATCCGCTGGTGCCGATCGAAGAGACCGCCGCGGTGCTCGACGCTCTGCGCAAGGAAGGCAAGGTGCGCGCGCTGGGCGTGAGCAACTTCTCGCCGGCGCAAATGGATGCGTTCCGCCGTGTGGCGCCGCTATCGGCCACGCAGCCGCCGTACAACCTGTTCGAGCGCGATATCGAGCGTGACGTGCTGCCGTATGCGAAACAGCATGGGCTCGTCGCGCTGGCCTATGGGGCATTGTGCCGCGGACTGCTGGCGGGGCGCATCGGCGTCGAGACGCGTTTCGAGGGCGACGATCTGCGCCAGCGCGATCCGAAGTTTCGCGAGCCGCGTCGCGAGCAGTATGTCGCGGCGGTGAAAGCACTGAACGTGTTCGCGCGCGATAACTTCGACAAGTCGGTGCTCGCGCTGGCCGTGCGCTGGGTGCTCGACCGCGGTCCGACGATCGCGCTGTGGGGTGCACGCCGTCCTGCGCAACTGGACGGGATCGACGATGTGTTCGGCTGGCATCTCGACGAGAAGGCGTTCGCGCAGATCGACGCGATTCTCGCGCAGTTCGTCAAGGATCCCGTGGGGCCGGAATTCATGGCGCCGCCGGAACGCGTACTCGTTGCGTGAAGGAGCCATCGATCATGCGAACTCATCGACGCACCTTCATGCTCCGTTCAATCGGTGCCGCAGCGCTCGCGATCACCGGACGCGCTGTCTGGGCCGCGCCCGCGCAACTTCAGGAGAGCGATCCCGCTGCGCAGGCGCTCGGGTACAAGACCGACGCCACTCACGTCGATCGCTCGAAATACCCCCATTACAGCGACAACCAGCGCTGCTCGAACTGCCAGTTCTTCCAGGGCAAGCCAGCCGACGCCAGCGCGCTGTGTGCGCTGTTCGGCCCGAAGCAGGTGAACGGCGCGGGATGGTGCAACGCCTATCAGGCAAGAACATGAACGGTGCGCGCCGGTAAGGCGATGCCATGCAGCGTCGACAGGTGCGTGCGTCGACAACAAGGAGTGGACGGATGGAACTGATTGTGAATGGCGTGCGTCACAACCTCGACGCCGACGCGAATATGCCGCTGCTATGGGCGGTGCGGGACCTGTTGGGATTGCATGGCACCAAGTTCGGCTGCGGCGTGGGCGCATGCGGCGCATGCACCGTGCATCTGGATGGCGTGGCGGTGCGTTCGTGCGTGACCTCGCTGGCAGATGTCCAGGGCAAGCCCGTGACGACGATAGAAGGCTTGGGCAAAGGCGGCGAGCATCCCGTGCAGCGAGCGTGGAAAGCCGCCAATGTGCCGCAGTGCGGCTACTGCCAGCCTGGCCAGATGATGCAGGCAGCGTCGCTGCTGAAACAGACGCCGAAGCCGAGCGACGAGCAGATCGTCGAAGCGATGTCCGGCAATGTCTGCCGCTGCGGCACCTATCAACGCATCAAGATTGCCATCAAGGCAGCAGCGGAGCAGGCGTCATGAGTGAAATCGTCAATCTGAGCCGGCGCCGGGCGCTGAAGGGTACGTTGGCGGGCGGGATGGTGCTGGGCCTGCATGTCGGCGGCGCGCGCATGGCGTTTGCAGCGAGCCCGCTCGCTTCGGCGAGCGGCGCCAAAACCGTATTTGCGCCGAACGTCTATGTGTCGGTCGCGCCGTCCGGCGAAATCGTGCTGGTCGTGCATCGCTCCGAGATGGGCACCGGCATCCGCACCAGCCTCGCCATGATCCTCGCCGACGAACTCGATGCGGACTGGAACACCGTCGAAGTCGTGCAGGCGCAAGGCGATGCGAAGTACGGCGACCAGAATACCGATGGCTCGCGCAGCATTCGCCAGTTCTTCCAGCCACTGCGTGAAGCAGGCGGCGCCGCGCGGCAGATGCTGGTGGCAGCCGCCGCTGCGCAGTGGCGCGTGAGCCTGGCGAGCTGTCGGACTGAACCCGGCCATGTCGTGCATGCGGCGAGCGGACGGCGGCTTTCATACGGTGCGTTGGCGGTCGCCGCGGCACGTCAGCCGGTGCCCGGCGTCGCCACGCTGCGCCTGAAAAGCGAGGACACGTGGCGCTATATCGGCAAGTCGCTGCCAATCGTCGATCTCGACGACATCGTTCATGGCCGGGCGACGTACGGCATCGATGTCGTATTGCCGGGGATGAAGTACGCATCGGTCGAACGTGCCCCCGTTTATGGCGCAACGCTCAAGAGCGTCGACTCGAGTCAGGCGCTGAAGGTGCCCGGCGTGCTGCGCGTGGTGCGTATTCCAGCCGCCCCGCTGCCCGCCGGCTTCCGGCCGCTGGGCGGCGTCGCGGTAATTGCGACCAGCACGTGGGCCGCACTGCAAGGACGCCGGCAACTGAAGCTCGAATGGGACCTCGGGCCGAACGGCACGTACGATAGCCACGCGTATCGCAAGACGCTTGAAGACGCTGCGCAACAGCCTGGGAAGGTGGTGCGCAACAACGGCGATACATCGGGCGCGCTGAAGAACGCCACGCAACACGTATCGGCCGACTATTACGTGCCGCACCTCGCGCACGCGGCGATGGAGCCGCTGGCCGCGACGGCATCGTTTGCGAACGGCGCGGTCGAGGTCTGGACCGCGACGCAAAACCCGCAGCAGGCGCGTACCACCGTCGCACAGATGCTCGGCGTGCAGGAGCAGGCCGTGACGATCAATGTCACGTTGCTCGGCGGTGGCTTCGGCCGCAAGTCGAAGCCGGACTATGTGGCCGAGGCCGCATTCCTGGCGCGTGAAGCCGGCGCGCCCGTCAAGCTGACGTGGACACGCGAAGACGACATACGTAACGACTATTTCCACGCCGTGTGCGCGCAGCACATGGAAGGCGGACTCGACGCCCAGGGCGCGACGATTGCGTGGTTGCATCGCAGCGTGTTTCCGTCGATCGGTTCGACGTTCACGCCGAACGTGGTGTACGGCTCGGCGGGCGAACTCGGTCAGGGCGTGACCGACATGCCTTATGAAGTCGCCAATGTGCAATGCGAAAACGGCGCGGCGCCGGCGCATACACGCATCGGCTGGTATCGCTCGGTGTACAACATTCCGCACGGCTTCGCGCTGGGTTCATTCGTCGACGAACTCGCCGCTGCCGCGCGCCAGGACCCCGTGCGGCATCTGCTCGCGCTGCTGGGCAGTCCGCGCCATGTCGATCTGCATGCGCTGGGGGTCGACTATCCGAACTACGGCGCGTCAATCGACGAGTATCCGATCGATACCGCGCGCTATGCCGCCGTGGTCCGCGCGGCGGCGGTGCGTTCGAACTGGTCCGCCGCATTGCCCGCCCGCCATGGACGCGGCATCGCCGTTCATCGCAGCTTTCTGACGTACGTCGCGGCGGTCGCGCAAGTGCAGGTTGCCGACGATGGCTCGGTGCGTGTAACGCGTGTCGATCTAGCGGTCGACTGCGGACGCATCGTCAATCCCGATCGTGTGATCGCGCAGTTCGAAGGCGCGGTGGTGATGGCGCTCGGCAACACGCTGTACAGCGAACTGACCTTCAGCAGCGGGGCCGCCGATCAGTCGAACTTCACGGACTATCGGGTCGCCCGTATCGACTCCGTGCCGGACACGCACGTGTACATCGTGCCGAGCGCCGCCCCGCCCGGCGGTGTGGGCGAACCGGGCGTGCCGCCGACATCGGCTGCGATCTGCAACGCGATCTTCAATGCGACGGGCAAGCGAATCCGGGCGTTGCCGGTGGATACCGCGCTATTGAAGCGGACGTGATCGGCGAATGGTTGAGTGCCGGAAGCAGCAGCTTGTGCGAGTCTCGCGATCACTTGATTTACCGACGGGCGACACGGCATAAGAGACGTTCCATCGGCCACGTCTCACTGTGTCGCGCCGGCGTGCCGCAATGCATCTTCCGCGGCCGGGTTGTGTTGTGCGATCGCCATTTGCAACGCGGTCCCGCCGCGCGCATCGACATGATTCGCGTCGGCGCCGTGCGCGACAAGCACGGGAATCATATCGAGCCGGCCGAATAACGCGGCGAACGACAATGCCGTTTCGCCAGCGTTGTTGATTTGATCGATGGCGCAATGCGTGTCGAGCAGCGTCATTGCAATATGCGTCTCGCCTTTGAAGAGCGCGCCCATCAGCGCCGTGTTGCCATGCCGGTCGGCGGCGCAGGCGTTGGCGCCTGCGGAAAGTAAAGCCTTCAATGTCTCCGGATGATTGTCATACGCGCTAAGGATCAGCGCGGTATAGCCTTCGGGCGTCGTCGTCTCGAGCGGGAAATGGGCATCGATCAACGCCTGAACAATATCCGTGCGTCCCGCGCGCGCCGCGGCAAACCAGTCTTCGGTGTAACGCGGCGTGTCCGTCGCGGCCGAATACGTTCCCGGCTGATACACGTGTTGCGCACAACTGGCCGTCAACAGTGCGGCCAGGGCGGCGGCCGCCACGGTCCGAACAAGGCGCCGGGCGGTGAAAGAGCATTGCATTACTACGTCCTCCGTGTGAAAGCCTGCCTAATCATTCGGGAAGCCTGCTTGCGCAGGCCTCCCGTGCAAGCTTCAGTTATCGCTCAGGTGTGCTGCCGCATCCTTCACACGGGTGACATCCGCATGGGTCGCCTGCGCGAGGCGGGTGCCGTAGTCGGCATCCGCCTTATAGAAGTACGAGAGCATCGCGTACTTGTTCGCGTCGTTGGTCACGCGGCCAAGGTCGCCCGACAGCGCCGTAATCAGATCTGTCTTGTCGGTCGCGGACAGCGTCCGGTAGTACTCGCCGGCTTGACGGAAGTCGAGCGTCTTGTGAATCGCTCTCTGCTGGGTTGTCCCCTTCAGCGGTGTCTGCACGGACTTGTACTTATCGTGCTGTGCGATTTCAGCGACTCCGGATGGCTCGTAGTTCACTTCGCCCTTTCGATCGTCCTCGTTCATCAAGCCGTCCTGGTTGTTGTTGTAGACCGGGACGATCGGACGATTGATCGGCAACTGGTTGTAGTTCGGGCCGAGGCGATACATCTGCGTGTCGGCATAAGCGAACAGGCGGCCCTGCAACATCCGGTCTTCGGACGGCTCGATGCCCGGCACGAGCCGTGAAGGCGCGAATGCCGATTCTTCCGTGGACTCGAAATAGTTATCCGGAATGCGGTTGAGCGTCATCGTGCCCACCTTCTGCTCCGGGATGGAGGACGGCCACACCTTCGTGTCATCGAGCGGGTCGAAATCGAACTTGTCCAGATCCTTCGGCGAGAGCACCTGGATATAAAGATCCCATTGCGGATAGGAATGCGCCTTGACCGAGTTGTACAGGTCGTTGGTCATCATGTTCCAGTCGGCGCCGATCGAATGCGGGATATCCTGGGGACGAATGCCTGCGACGCCCTGACGGCTCTTCCAGTGGAACTTCACGTAGTGAACTTCCCCTTTCGCGTTCACGAACTTGAATGCGTGCACACCGAAACCGTCCATGTGACGATACGAATCCGGCATGCCCTCGTCCGTGTAGAGATGCGTCAGCATGTTCGTCGCTTCGGGCGAGTGAGCAAAAAAGTCGAACGCCAGATTCGGATCCTGCACACCCGTCACCGCCGACGGTTTGTTCGCATGCACGAAGTCAGGAAACTTGATGGCGTCGCGAATGAAGAAGATCGGCCAATTGATGCCGACCATGTCCCAGTTGCCTTGCTGCGTGTAGAACTTGATAGCGAAACCGCGCGGATCTCGTGCCTGCTCGGGCGACCCGCGATAGCCCATCACCGTCGAGAATCGAACGAAGACCGGAGTCTTCGTTCCCGGCGTGAACACCTGGGCAGTGGTCAGCGAACTAAGGTCTGTCGTCGGCACGAACTCGCCGAAGAGACCTGTGCCGCGCGCATGAACGACGCGCTCGGGTATGCGCTCGCGATCGAAGCGTTGCAGCTTCTCAATGAGATGAGAGTCCTGCAAAAGAACTGGACCTTCAGGGCCCGCCGTCTGCGAATTCTGGTTGTCGCCGACCGGCGACCCGCTATCCTGGGTCATATCCGCGGCATGCGCCGGTTGAGCGATCGAGATTGCCGAGATGATTGAGAAAATGCTTGCTGCAATCTGTGTCTTCAGTATTTTCACGTTGTATTCCTGGGTTCAGTTAGAAGCCGGAGGAATCCTATTGCTCAGCTATTAGATTAGCCAATCTCTTTTTCCTATCATCTCAATAGAGGCCGAATTACTTTCAAAGATAACAATGGCGGGACGCAAGGAGGAGATGGGCGCAGTGCCTCAACACAGAACGATTGCAGGTGGTCAGTCGCTGCATGCTTTATCTGTAATGAGAGCCATTACAATTGAATTTAGTCTTTCAGCACATACCCTTATGAGCAATATGTTTTTATCTGTAATATCTGATCAGCATTCAATTATTTTATAAACCACCTTAACTAAACCTTATCATTGCGCGGAATAACGGCAATGAATGAGCGGCGTGCCCATTTGCGCAAAGGTGATTTCGACATCCGGTACTTCTGAGGCCAGCTACCCGCGCCTATAGTCAGCTCAGCTTTCGGACGCCAATCCAACTTCGTGACGGATCCGCACGAAGTTTTCCCAATCCAAAGGAGCAGACCATGTTGACCCGTACGTCTCTGGCGCCTCTCGCCGAACCCGCCGACGCGACCCTCGATGCGCAATACTTCGAATACACGTCGTCCGCCAATCCGATCGGCGCGAAGCTCATCTCGCGGGTGCCCTTCCGCAATTTCCCGCCTTCGCTATACGCGGACGGAGTGACCCGGATCGTGCCGCTCGACCTCTCCGCGGAGTTGGGTTGCCCTAGCCCCGCGACCGGTCCCGGCCTGAGCGCCAATTTTCTGCGCATCAACGCGGGGGACGCATTGACGCTCGCCCCGAACGCGACCTCGCAGGTTTGCTACGTCATCAGCGGGACCGGCAGCGTGACGCAGGCCGACACCCACTTCCCGTTCGCGCAGGGCGATTTCTTCACCTTGCCCGGCGGCGATGCCGCTGTGCTATCCGCCGGCACGACGGCCACGCTCTATTACGTCAACGACGCGCCGCTGCTCACCTATCTCGGCACGACCGGCGTCACGGCGCGCTTTGCGCCGACGCTCTACCCGGCCGCTCAGGCGCAGGCGGAATTGCGCAGGGTTTCAGAAGAAGCCAATGCGGGCCGCCGCAACCGCATCAGTGTGCTGATGGGCAACGCCAACTTTCCGCAGACGCGAACGGTCACGCATGTGTTGTGGGCCATGTTCGGCATCGTGCCGCCCAACTCGATGCAAAAGCCGCACCGCCATCAGTCGATTGCACTCGACTTCATCGCCGGGGGCAAGCCGGGCGTGTATACGCTGGTCGGCACCGAACTGGATGAGAGCGGCAATATCGCGCATCCCACCCGCGTCGATTGGGAAGCCGGGATGGCGTTCGTGACGCCGCCGGGATACTGGCATGCGCACTTCAATGAAACGGACGAGAACGCTTATGTGATTCCGATCCAGGATGCCGGCTTGCAGACCTGGCTGCGCACGCTCGACATTCGCTTCGCCCGTTAAGCCCGAAGCGCCGGTGCGAGTCCGTCGTCCCAGTACGGCGGCTCGCCAATCGCCTCGGCGTAGAAGTCCACGAACGCGCGCACCTTCGACGATACGATTTTCTTTGGCGGGTAGACTGCCCAGACCGCTGGTTCGGCGCGCCCCGTGCGCGCTTCCCATTCAGGCAGCGCGTGCTGCAGGCGCCCGTCGCGTAGGGCCGTAGAGGCGAGCCACGTCGGCAGGAGAGCAAGCCCGCAGCCGGCCACGGCGAGTTCCAGCACGGCTTCGGAGTCGTCCGCGCGCAGGCGCCCTCGCAATGCCACCAGCACCTGCTCGGGCGATGCCTGTGCATCCGCGATGCGTGTGAACGACCATTTGTCGTCCGGCAGCAGGGACAAGCGAAGCACATCGTGCGTGGCCAGATCTTCAGGGACGCGAGGCATCCCGCTCCGCTCGAAATACGCCGGGCTGCCGCAGACGATACGGCGATGCGGCGCCATGCGTTTGGCCATCAATGACGAATCGGGCAGCACGCCGATACGGATCGCCACGTCGATGCCGGCTTCGATCATATTGAGCGTTTCGTCGGTCGACACGATATCGAGGCCGATGTCAGGGTAGCGCGTCATGAACGCCGGCAGATGCGGCACGATATGCCGGCGCCCAAATGCCGGCGGCATCGTGACGCGCAGCACGCCTTGCGGTGTGCGGTTCAATGACGAGGTCACCTGGCGCGCGTCATCGAGTGCCTGCAGGGCAAGCATGGCGTGCTCACGAAATAGTCTGCCGCCTTCGGTCAGGACGAGCCCCCGCGTCGACCGGTTGAACAGGGCAATGCCCAGATCCTTTTCCAGTTCGCTCACGTAGCGCGAGATGGTCGAGGTCTTGACTGCCATTTCATGGGCCGTCTTGCTGAAGCTCTGCAGTTCCGCTGCGCAAACGAAGGCGCGTACCGCGGCAAAATAATCCATGGCATGTCTGAGGCGAATCGAGCGTTCTACAGGGAACTTCAAAACCGGACCCGCGCAACGCTCTGCCCGCGAGACTTCGGCGCATGTGCGCGGACCGGACAAGCCGGATTTTGCTTAGACCGGTAGTGTACTGGCAGGAGCGCATGAAACCATGAGCGCTACGGCGGTCGCGGGCGCCGATCGTTCCGACGCCAGGGGCGTGATTTTTCGCGGATCGTCGTCGAAAGCCAGTGCCGCCCTGCTTGCCAACTGCGAGAGCGTAGCAACTGCGAGTCGACGATCGTCGACCTCGTTGAACCCGTTCGATCACAGCAACGGCAGCGTCAGTCTGATGTGCTCCGCGAATACCGTGACCAGATGAGCCGGCCGCTCTCGCTCGAACTTCAGCGTAATGCCTATGGTCGGCAAAGGCGGAAGTGCAGGATCGCCATTGAGTATGTAGAGATCCGGGGCGACGGCAGTCTGTGTGAGGACGGCAACGGCCTGCCCCGAGCGGACCAGGGCCGTGAGGCCGGCAAGACTGCTGCTCGCATAGGCGATGCGGTAGGCCCTGCCGGCACGTCGCAGCGCTTCGCAGGCCGCCACGTGGTCGAGCGTGTCCGGATCGGAAAGCGCCAGCGGCAACGGGTCGAAGTGTGCGGAGTCGAGTCCCGGATAGCCAACCCAGACCAGCGGCTCGCGGCGAATGATGTCGTCGTTCGAGGCGTCTTCCGGCAACGAGATCATGGCAAGGTCCAGCGCATGCATCTCCAGTTGTTCGAGCAATCGCGGCGTGGGAGCGCAGATCACTTCGACCAGCGCATGCGGATGCTGGCTCGAGAACTGACGCAGTAAATGCGGCAGAAAAACAGCGGCGTAATCGTCCGGGCAGCCGAAGCGGATCGTCCCCGACAGCCCTTTGCCGGACAGATCGGCCATCGCCTCGTCGTGCAGTCGCAGAATGCGTTGGGCGTGGATCAACAGACGTTCGCCGGGATTGGTCAGCACCACCCCACGACCCGTGCGCTGGAACAACGGCTGGTCGACGATTTCTTCGAGGCGCTTCATCTGTTGACTCAGCGCCGACTGGGTTCGGCCGATCCGGTTCGCCGCCCGGCTGAGCGCCCGAACTTCGGCGACGACAGTAAACGATCGCAGCAGATCGATTTCAAGTGAAAGACTCAAGGTATTAGGTCCGCTTCTAGCTTCGATAAGAACTATTCGATTCTATGAAACCAGAGAGCCATCTAGACTGCAAGTTATTCCCGCTACCCGCCAAGGAGAAGCAAGGTGTCCCTGAACAATGATGCAGTTTTCTGGCGTAACGCCAGGCAGCACCTGATCCGCTATGGCGGCACCTTCGAGCCGATGATCATCGAGCGCGCCCAGGGCAGCTTCGTCTATGACGCGGACGGCCGCGCAATTCTGGATTTCACCTCCGGGCAGATGAGCGCGGTGCTTGGGCACAGCCATCCGGAAATCGTCGCGGTCATCAACGAATACGCCGGCAAGCTCGACCATCTTTTCAGCGGGATGCTTTCGCGGCCGGTGGTCGACCTCGCGACCCGCCTCGCCGACATCACGCCTGACGGACTCGATCGGGCGCTGTTGCTCAGCACGGGCGCGGAATCGAACGAGGCCGCGATTCGCATGGCGAAGCTGGTCACCGGCAAATATGAAATCGTCGGTTTTGCGCAGTCCTGGCATGGCATGACGGGAGCGGCAGCCTCCGCCACCTACAGCGCCGGTCGCAAAGGCGTCGGTCCGGCAGCGGTCGGCTCCTTTGCGATCCCCGCGCCCTTCCTGTACCGGCCGCGTTTCGAACGCCACGGTGAGTACGATTACCTGGCGGAATTGGACTATGCGTTCGATCTCATCGATCGTCAGTCCAGTGGCAATCTCGCCGCCTTCATTGCCGAGCCGATCCTCAGTTCCGGCGGCATCATCGAACTGCCGGAAGGCTATATGGCCGCGTTGAAGCGCAAATGCGAGGAGCGCGGCATGCTGCTGATTCTCGATGAAGCGCAAACCGGGGTCGGCCGCACGGGCACGATGTTCGCGTGCCAGCGCGATGGCGTCACGCCCGACATTCTTACTCTGTCGAAGACGCTAGGCGCCGGTCTGCCGCTCGCGGCCGTCGTGACTTCCGCGCAGATAGAGGAGCGGGCCCACGAATTGGGCTACCTGTTCTATACGACTCATGTATCCGATCCCCTCCCCGCCGCCGTCGGTCTGCGGGTGCTGGATGTGGTCGAGCGCGAGGGGCTGGTCGCGCGTGCGAACCTGATGGGCGAGCGACTCAAACGCGGCCTGCTGGATCTGATGGAACGCTTCGAGTGCATCGGCGACATTCGCGGCCGGGGGCTGCTTCTGGGTATGGAGATCGTCAAGGACCGCCGCACGAAGGAGCCGGCGGATGGGCTCGGCGCGAAGATCACGCGCGAATGCATGAACCTGGGGCTCAGCATGAACATCGTGCAGTTGCCGGGTATGGGCGGTGTCTTCCGGATCGCGCCTCCGTTGACCGTCCACGAGGATGAGATCGACCTGGGCCTGGCACTGCTCGGGCAGGCGATCGAGCGTTCGCTGCAGTTGCCTCGGCATTCGGCGATAAGCGACGGGCGGCCCGTTCAGTGATGCGCGTTGAGGCCACGACCCAGGTCCGTTGCTCGCCGGATGCGGAAGTTCGATGGTCGAAACGCTCAGGCGGCTACGCCGCGTCCGCCCCGCGCCCTGCGTGTGCCAACGCCAGCGCCAGCCTTGCCCCCACCTCGGCATTGTGTTTCACGAGCGCGATGTTTGTCGCCAGACTGCGCCCGCCCGTCAGCGCCTTGATGCGAGCCAGCAGGAACGGTGTCACGGCCTTACCGGTGATTCCTTGCGCCGCGGCCTCGGCGAGCGCCTGCTGGGTCAGCGCGTCGATCTCTTCGAACCTCATCGCTGCCGCTTCCGGCACCGGCGTGCTCAATATCACGCCGCCCACGAGGCCCAAGTCCCACTTGGTGCGGATGAAGCGTGCCTGCTGCGCCGGGTCGTCCAGTCGGAAGTCCGAGCGGAAGCCGCTGTCCCGCGTGTAAAACGCAGCAAAATTGTCTTGCTCGCAACTGAGCACCGGCACGCCGTGCGTCTCCAGGTATTCCAATGTGAGGCCGATGTCCAGGATGGACTTCGCACCGGCACAGACCACCGCCACGGAGGTCTTCGCCAGTTCCTGCAGGTCGGCCGAGATGTCGAAGGTTTCCGGCGCGCCCCGATGCACGCCGCCAATGCCTCCGGTGACGAAGACCTCGATGCCCGCCAGCGCGGCACATATCATCGTGCCGGCCACTGTCGTGGCGCCGAGCCCGCCGCCGGCCAGCACAGCCGGCAGGTCGCGGCGGCTGACTTTGTGCACGTGGTCCGCGCGGCCGAGCAGTTCCAGTTCGTCGTCCGACAGGCCGATGCGGATTCGCCCATCGATCAGCGCGATCGTGGCGGGCTCGGCGCCCAGGTCACGGATCGAGGCCTCCACTTCGCGTGCCGTGCGGACATTCTCCGGGTAAGGCATGCCGTGAGCGATGATGGTCGATTCAAGCGCCACGAGCGGGCGGCCAGCGGCCTGTGCCGCGGCCACGGGTGCGCTGCAGGTTAGCCAGGAGCGTGCAAGGTTCGCAACCATGTCGATGTTTCCGGCAGTGTGTGATTCGCTTAAGTATGCAACACAGGGCTGGTCCGCGGTTCACGCGTTACAGCGCGATGGCGCCTATCATTACGGTACTGAACATGTCGGATGGTCGATGTCGGGTCGGGAGGTTCCATGCCACCGCTACGCGCAATCAATCTTCTCCAGTCGACGGAAGGTGTCCGGCTCCATGGTCCGGAGCGCGACCGCTGGCGCCGTTGGGGGCCTTATCTGAGCGAGCGGCAATGGGGCACTGTTCGCGAAGACTACAGCGAATATGGCACTGCCTGGGACTACTTTCCGCACGATCATGCGCGCAGCCGAATGTACCGCTGGGGTGAGGACGGCATTGCCGGATTCGGCAACGACCCGCTCGACTGGTGCGTGTCGCTCGCGCTCTGGAACGGGCGCGATCCGATCATCAAGGAACGGCTCTTCGGGCTGACGAATGAGCAGGGCAATCACGGCGAGGACGTCAAGGAGCTTTACTTCTATCTCGACGGCACACCGACGCATTCGTACATGAAGATGCTGTACAAGTATCCTCACGATGCGTACCCGTACCAGGATCTGATCGACGAAAACATGCGGCGCGGCGCCGATCAGCCCGAATATGAAATCCTCGATACGGGCGTGTTCGACGATAACCGCTACTTCGACGTCTGCGTCGAGTATGCGAAGCACACACCCGACGACATCGTGATGCGCGTCAGCGTCGAAAACCGCGCGGATCAGTGCGCGGCGCTTCATGTGTTGCCGCAATTCTGGGCGCGCAACAGATGGGCGTGGTCGGGCAAGCCCGGCAAGCCGTCGCTCACGCTTGAGTCGAACACCAAGGAAGGCGCTCGCGTCGTCGCGCACAGCCCCGCGCACGGAACGATGATCGTGACGGCGTCGGCGCAACAGCCGCTCGAGTGGATCTTCTGCGAAAACGAAACAAATGTGCGCCGTATTTTCGGCGCCGAAGGCGCGGGGCCGTTCAAGGACGGCTTCAATGACTACCTCGTCGACGGCGACGAGCTGGCAATCCGGCGCGACAAGGGCACCCGCGCCGCCGCGCATGTGTGCCTGCGCTTCGCGCCTCATGAGCGCTCGGTGCTGTACCTGCGCTGGCGTCCCGAATCGGCTGCGGATGCCGTGCCGCTCGACATGGAAGCGCTCTTCGCGCGCCGGCAGGCGGAAGCCGACGAATTCTATGCTGCGCTTCAGCACGACATCCCCGACGCGGATGCGCGGCTCGTGCAGCGCCAGGCGCTCGCCGGCATGCTGTGGACGAAGCAGTACTACCAGTTCGACGTGACGCGCTGGCACGACGGCGACCCCGGGCAACCGAATCCACCGGGAGCACGCAGGCACGGCCGCAACGCGGACTGGCGGCACATGTGCAATGGCGACATCGTGTCGATGCCCGACAAGTGGGAATACCCGTGGTACGCATCGTGGGATCTTGCATTTCATGCGGTCGCGTTCGCCGTGATCGATCCCGACTTCGCGAAGAAGCAATTGCTGCTGCTCGTGAAGGAACGCTATATGCATCCGAACGGGCAATTGCCGGCCTACGAGTGGGCGTTCGGCGATGCGAATCCGCCAGTTCATGCATGGGCCACATGGCGTGTGTACGAACTCGACCGCGAGGTGACCGGCGTCGGCGATCACGAATTTCTCGAAGTCATGTTCCACAAGTTGCTGCTCAACTTCTCGTGGTGGGTCAACCGCAAGGACGCCGAGGACCACAACATCTTTCAGGGCGGCTTTCTCGGGCTCGACAACGTGGGCATCTTCGACCGGTCTTCGCCGCTGCCCACCGGCGGCCGCATCGATCAGGCCGATGGCACGGCATGGATGGCCTCCTACGCGCTCGACCTGATGCAGATCGGACTCGAACTGGCGATGACGAACAGCGCGTACGTCGAAATCGCGGTGAAGTTCTTCGAGCACTTTCTGTACATCGCGGAAGCGGTCAGTTGCGGCGAAGGGTGCAGAACAGGGTTATGGGACGCACAAGACGAATTCTTCTACGACGTACTCCACCTGCCGGACGGCACCCGTGTGCCGATGCGCATTCGTTCGATCGTCGGGCTGATTCCGCTATTCGCCGTACACGTGCTCGAGGATCGCGTGTACGGCCATCTGCCGGGATTGCGCGAACGGCTGGCGTGGTTTCTCGATCATCGGCCGAATCTCGCCAGGCTGGTGTCGCGCTGGACCGAACCCGGCACGGGTAACACCACGCTGCTGTCGTTGTTGCGCGGACAGCGGATGACCGCGCTGCTGCGCCGCGCACTCGATGAAGCCGAGTTTCTCTCCGGGCACGGCGTGCGGGCGCTGTCCCGTGTGCATCGCGACGCACCTTATGTCTTCGACCATGATGGCGTGAACGTCTGCATTCAATACCAGCCGGCCGAATCGGACTCGCGCGTATTCGGCGGCAATTCGAACTGGCGTGGGCCGGTCTGGATACCGGTCAACTACCTGCTGATCGAATCGCTATATGAGTTCCATCGCTACTACGGCAATGAGTTTCGCGTCGAGTACCCGACCGGATCGGGCAAGCGTTTTTCGCTGAGTGAGATTGCCGACGACCTCGCACGGCGCGTCACCACGCTCTTTCTCAAAGATGCACAAGGCGTGCGGCCGGCGATGGCGGCCTATCCGATGCTGCAAGCCGACCCGCGGTCGCAGGATCTCATCCTGTTCCATGAGTACTTTCACGGCGACAACGGACGCGGCGTCGGCGCTTCGCATCAGACCGGCTGGAGCGGGCTCGTGGCGCTGCTCTTGCAGCCGCGCATGATGAAGCTGTCCCATGTTGCGGCTGATGTTGCGTCGGTGGAGGCGCCAGTGGTGGAAGACACCGCACCGGCCATGGGCCGGTAGCGTTTGGGCCGCTGGAATCGGCGGCCACCAGCCGGAACGAAAGCTGGTGGCCGCCGCTGCATTCGACATCTCGGGCATTGCTGCCGCGCAAACTTGTCCTTAACGGTTGACCACGCTCCTCGGCATCGTCAGCACAATGGCCGCCGCCACGAGCAACGAGGCTGCCACGCAATACAGACCCATGTCGGTGCTGTGCGTCATATCCTTGATCCAGCCGACCAGATAGGGACTGACAAAGCCCGCCAGATTGCCGACCGAATTGATCAGCGCAATGCCCGCGGCCGCCGCCACGCCACCCATGAATGCAGGCGGGATCGCCCAGAACTGGCACAGTGCACCAAGGATGCCGATCGTGGCGAACGTGAGGGACACGACAGCCAGCGCGACGCTGTGGGGCACCAGCGTGCTCGCCACCAGGCCGATTGCGCCGATCACGGCGGGCAGCGCCACATGCCAGCGCCGCTCCTTGCTCCGGTCCGAACTGCGTCCCAGCAGCACCATCGCGATGGCCGCGGCGCCGTAGGGGATCATCGTCAGCAGGCCGACATTGAAAGCGTCGTTCACGCCCGAGGCCTTGATGAGCGTGGGCAGCCAGAAGCTGATGCCGTACAGGCCCATGATGATGCCGAAGTAGCACAGGCACAGCACCCACACTCGCCTGTTGGTGAATGCGCCGCTTGCGCTATGCACCTCGATGTGCCCTGACTCGTTCGCGAGCCCCTTCTCGAGCTGCGACTTTTCTTCAGCGCTCAGCCATTTCGCCGCGCTGATCTTGTCGTCGAGGTAAAACAGCACGGCAATGCCGCCGATAATGGAAGGCAGCGCTTCGAGCAGGAACAGCCAGCGCCAGCCCACCATGCCGCCCGTGCCGTTGAAGGTGTTCAGTATCCAGCCCGACAGCGGACCGCCAATGACGCCGGCAATTGGAATCCCCGTCATGAACATCGCGGTGATCTTTGCGCGGCGGGAGGACGGAAACCAGTAGGTCAGATAGAGGATGATGCCCGGAAAGAATCCGGCCTCAGCGACGCCGAGCAGGAAGCGCAGCACGTAGAAGGCGGTAGGCGTCTTCACGAAAATCATCGCGGCGGAAATCACGCCCCAGCTGAGCATGATTCGGGCGATCCATTTGCGCGCGCCGAAACGATGCAGCGCGATGTTGCTCGGCACTTCAAAGATGAAATAGCCGATAAAGAAAATACCCGCGCCCAGGCCGTAGATGGTTTCGCTGAACTTGAGGTCGGTCAGCATCTGCAGCTTGGCAAAGCCTACGTTGACCCGGTCCAGATAAGCGAAGACGTAACAGATAAAGAGGAAAGGAATCAGCCGCCACGTCACCTTGGCGTAGGTCCGGTCCTCGGCGTTGGCTGGCGTGACGACATCGCCGTAAGCGGATTTCAACATCGTTGTCTCCTTGAATCGCCGCCGGCGCGCTTGACTGTCGCGCCAGTGCAGCTTGTTGTGTATGCGACGGCCTATGCTGGCCGTTCAGTCGAACATGTCCGGGCTGGTCTGCACGAGCTGGTCATAGATGGGCTGGAAATGCAGCCAGCCGATGTATTCGCTGCCGACATGTTCGCGGCTATAGCGCGAGCTGTGCTCCGGCACCATGACGGGTTTGATGCCGGTGGCCTCGACCAGCAACTGCTGCTGGCAGCAGCGCTCCAGCGCGATGAACCAGAACGCGGCGGCTTCGATGCTGTGGCGGCTCACCGTCAGCAGCCCGTGATTCTGGTGAATCGCCGCCTTGACGTTTTTGAAGTAGTCGGCAACCGACAGCCCGGCCTCTTCCTCGACCGCGACTGCGCCGGCCTCGTCCTTGATCACGATATGGTCTTCATAGAAGGCCGCGGCATCCTGGGTGATCGGGTCCAGCGGACGTCCGAGCGCCGCGAACGCGGTGCCGTAGACGGAGTGCGCATGGCACATCGCCACGATGTCGGGATTGGCTTCATGCACCGCGGCATGCAGGACGAAGCCGGCGCGGTTGAGCGCGTACTTGCCTTCGACGACTTTGCCGGTATGGTCGGCCAGGATCAGGTTGGAGAGCTTCACCTGGGAGAAATGCACGGCCATCGGATTGGTCCAGTACAGCTCCGGGAACTCGGGATCACGCACGGTCAGGTGGCCGGCGAAACCGTAATCGAGATGGTGCAGCGCAAAGGCGCGGCATGCGGCTACGAGGCGTTCCTTGCGGTGCTGGCGCTCCTGCGCGAAGGACGAAAAGTCGGGCAGCTCGGGGAACTTCAGCCCTGCCTGCTTCGGCCGATAGATGGAATTGTTCGAAGGATGCGAAATCGTGCGGCGCAGTTCGGCCTGCTGCGCGCTGCTATCGATTTTTCCAGTGCCGGTGCTCATGGTGTCTCCTGTGTTGACGGTGATCACATGCCGCTAACGATAAGGAAACACCCGGCGCCGATCTAGGCGCGCCGGACAATAGGATTTATTACGCCGATATATAAATGCCGGGCGCCTAGGGCTTCTGCCAGGGCGGCTCGCGGAAGACTTCGACGAAGTAGTCGATGAAGGCGCGGATGCGCGGCACCAGTTGGCGCTCGGGCAGATAGACGACATGGATCGCGGTGTCGTCCTTGGCCTGGTACTCCGAGAGGAGCGGCACCAGATCGCCTCGGCGGATCGCGGGCAAGGCAAGGTGGGCGGCGAGTCGCATGATGCCCACGCCGGCCACGCACAGCTGGAACAGGGTCGTGCCGTCGGTGCTGCGGAAACTACCCTGCACCACGACGCGTTCGAGCCTGCCGTTGATCATGAACGGCCACTGGTTCAGATGCTCGCGTGGCGACTCCCAGGTCAGGCAGGCGTGCCTGGACAGGCCGAGCGGCGTCACGGGCGTGCCGTGCGCGGCGAGATAGTCCGGCGAAGCGACGACGATTCGTTGCAGGTCGCAGAGCTTTCGACTGCGCAAAGAGGAATCCTGCAGCCGGCCCATGCGGACCGCGACATCGAAGTTGTCCTCGATCAGGTTGACGTTGGAGTCCGACAGGGAAAAATGCACGCACAACTTCGGGTAGGACGACAGGAAACCGGGCAACGCGGGCACCAGTTGATCCATGCCAAACGCTTGAGGCACGCTGATGCGCAAGTTGCCGGTCGGCTCGCTGGAGCGGACCTGCGCTTCCGCTTCCTCCAGGCTATCGAGAATGTCGTTGCAGGACGAAAGAAAACGCTCGCCCTCATGGGTCAGCCGCTGCGTGCGCGTCGAACGATGCAGCAGTTGCACGCCGAGCCTGCGCTCGAGACTGTTGACGCTTTGACTGACAAAGGGCTGGCTGACCCCCAGAAGATTCGCCGCCGCGGTGAAGCCGCCGGCCTCCACGACCGCCTTGAAGACGCGCATCTCGAGCAATCTTTCATCTTTCATCTGTCGAATCCATGTGCAGCAACGGGCTGCACAATTTACCCGGTTTGGCTTCGATACCTTCCCTGTCCGCTATCTACGGATCGTGGAAAGCATGGCTCTTACTGAGGCTGATTCCATGGCCTGCGGCTTGCCAAACGTCACATCATGCCGCCGGCGGCAGTACTTGTGCTGCCGGCGCCGGACGAAGATGAGGACGCCGCTGTGAGCGGATGGGCGAGCCCCGCCGCTGATAGGAGCGCGACGGCGGCCTGATCGGGCATGCCGTTGGTGTCGATCGCGCCCGCTGCCGCCAGCGCGTCGAGATCGCTGTCGACGCCGGCTTGCCCAACATTAAACGGCGTCGTCAGAAACGCCGGCGCCGTCAGCGTGAGCGCGTAGCGCTGTTGCAGATTGGTGACGACCGCCGATTGCGCGGCAAGCACATCGGCCTGATTCGCCAGCACTTGCTGGAACTGTGCGTTACTCGGGAAGCCCGCAATCAGAGCGCTCTCGGTGGTGCCAAGTTGAGAAGCGAGATAGACCAGCATCAACTCGGTCTCTGGCGTCGTATTGAAGGTGCCGCCGGCAAATGCGAGCGAATGCAGGCTCGTGCCGCCGGAGGTCACGGTAAGGATGCAGGGCAGCGCGGCGTTGAACGTGAGGGTGTAGTGCCCACCGCCGTCCGACAGGGCGGAGCCCGAACCCTGAGCACAACTGACGCTGACCGCCGCGCTGGCGAGCGCCTTGCCGGTGGCGGCCGTCCCGGATAGCGTGACGTCGGGCACGCTATTTCCGCTGACACACCCGCCGAGGCTAATGCAGGTATTTCCGCCGCACGCGACGAGCGTTGCAAGCGAAGCCACGCAAATTGCAGCCACTGCCGGGCGAACGAAACACGCATAGTGAGTGTTCATGGTTGCCTGCCATTGATAGATCGGGATCGGACAATCGGTTTCACGCAAAAGACCGGCGCTACGTTTTATTTTAGCGTCCGATGCCCCGAGGTCGTTGCAACCTCAATCAGATTCGCTGTGTTATCGGCTGGTGAACGAATACAAGGAGATCGACGCCGCTCGCGTGATCAGAGACATCGCGTCGGCGCGCTACCGCATGACAAGCCGGAAAGGACCTTCGAGACGAGGATCGCCTGGCGCAATACGCCGGCCTGATCTGATGGATTGCAGTCCGAGGACGAAGGCGCGGTTCAGGACACGGCGACGGCATAAACCGCGCCGGAATCAACCGGGTGTTCGGCAACCCGGAAGAGACCCGGGAACGATGCTAGCCGTGCGCGCGGACCCGTTTGCCCGCCGCACCGTCGTGACGGGCGGGATCGCCGTGCGAAATGCCGCGCTCCGCACGATCCGCCTCCTCGTAGCTTGCGAACAACTGGCACACGGCTCCCGCATCGAGACAGCCATGCAGCAGTTCGCGGAACCGATGGTCACAGAAGCGCTGCGCGACATCGGCCAGCAGCCGCAGGTGCGTGCTGTTTGCCCATTCCGGGACGAGCAGGACGACCACGTCGCTCACCGGTTTGCCATCGGGGGCATCGAACGGAATCGGCGTCGCGGGACGAACGTAAAAAGCCATGGCCTGGCGCAGCAATCGTATTTGACCGTGCGGCACGGCTACGCCCTGGCCGAGGCCTGTCGAGCCTAGCGCCTCACGTGCCGTGAGCCCTGCAGCCACGCCCGTTGCCGGTAACCCATAGTGCCGTTCGAAGAAACGGCCGAACTGCGCGAAAAGTGTCTCCCGGTCAGCCACGTCCAGGCCGAGCAGAACATGATGCGGTGTAAGCAGTTGCGCAAGGGTGTCCCCTTTTTCAACCGCTTCGATGCCGTTGGATGGCGAGTCGGCGCGCGGCTCGCCATCCATCAAATCCCGCCAGGCGTCCGTCGGCGCCTCGGGGATTTCAAGCAGCCGCCCCACCTCGGCGGCCGGCGCCAGATGCGCGAGCCGTTGAATCGCTCCGTTGACTGCGTCCTTGGGTAGATAGAGCGATAACCGCACGCGGCCCGTTCCGTGCAGCGGCGCGACACGAATGGTCCATTGCTGATCGCCGCAGTCTCGGATCAGCGCCTGGCGCAATGGCGTGGCGTGCTGGGCGTCCAGGGTGACCCGCATCATCACATTGCGGCCTGGCGCGGACCGCGAGCGGTCATGGGGCTGAGTTTTGCCGAGTCCAAGAAGAGTCCGTAGACCAACCAGCGCGCGACTCATGGCGGCTCCTGTGCATTGTCTGTCATCAGGTTAACCAAATCGCCGTTAACTTGCTGTAAATAATCGCTGCGACGCGCAAACAGATCAGAGCGTCGTGGACAGGCATCGCTTGCCGTTTCGCAAGAAGCTGCGACCGGATACCGTGCGGCCTCGACCAAACGCGAGGTTGACGGCAACGAGCGCACGGTTATTGGTGGTCGCGCGCAGTCGGCCCACGGGTGTCCCTGCCGGAGCGACGGACCGCTTGGGGCGGTTGCCCAATGGTCCGCAGGAACGCGCGCCTCATTCGCTCCCGATCCGAGAAGCCGACTTCGTCTGCGATCACATCCAGTGATAAACGCCCTTTTTCCAGCAATAGCCTCGCGGCTTCCACTCGCAAATGTTCAACGGCTTTGGCGGGAGATTGGCCCGTTTCAGCACTGAACGCCCGACTGAACTGGCGTGGGCTGAGGCCTGCGACGTCGGCTAATTCCTCGACGGTCAAGGCATTGCGCAGATTGGCGTTCGCATGGTCGATCGCTTTCTGGATCCGGTCGGATTTAGGCTCCAGGTCGAGCAACGTGGAGAACTGCGATTGCCCGCCGGCGCGGCGATGATAAACGACGAGCTTGCGGGCGACGGCGCGTGATACGTCCTGACCATGATCCTTCTCGATCATGGCGAGCGCCATGTCGATCGTGGCTGTCATGCCTGCCGACGTCCAGATCGGTCCGTCGACGATGAAAATCTGGTCCTCTTCGACGGCTATCTCGGGAAAACGGCACTGCAGATCGTGCGCGAAGCGCCAATGTGTCGTCGCTCGTCGACCGTCCAGCACCCCTGCTTCAGCCAGGATAAAAGCGCCCGTGCAGGGTGCCGCGATGCGCCGCGACGTACTCAGCGCGCGCCTGACGAAGGCTGTCAATGCGGCAGAGACGATGTCGATCTCGACGCCGGAGCCAAACATGACGGTGTCGAACGCGGCGTCGCTGAATGGCTGCGTTTCTACACGGATACCTGCCGAGGACAATACAAGGCCGCCCTCTTCAGACAGAACCGTCACCTGGTATGCCTGCTCTGCGAGCACGACGTTCGCCAGTTCAAAGGCGGTGACCGCCGCGAAGCCCATTAGATAGAAATTCGGGAATACAACGAAGCCGATCGTGTGCATAGCGTGCCGAGGTCATGTCCTGAATCGCTTGTATATATGACATTTGAGACATGGTCAACGACGCTTATTCTCTACCCATACCGCTCCGGCGCAAAAAGCCGGCCGGATGGACCCCGTGATCGCGTGCCAGTCCAAGCGCGACGCGCGTCTTCCAACTCAACCTCAAACCGCTTATTGCAAGAGCTTTCGTATGGACCGTCGACTACTGATACTGGCCGTGGGCATGTTCGCAATGGGTACCGACAACTTCGTGGTCGCCGGTATTCTTCCAGGCGTCGCTGCATCGCTGAATACATCCGTCAGCCTCGCCGGGCTGATGGTCACCTTTTACGCCTTGACTTACGCGTTGGCTGCCCCGGTCATGGCGGCTTTGGCGGGCGGCTGGCCGCGCAAGCTTCTGCTGGTTTCCGCGCTCGGTATCTTCGTCGCCGGCAACATGCTCAGCGCGGTCGCTACGGACTTGCACTGGGTTTTATTTAGCCGGGCTCTGTCGGGATTCGGCGCAGCTTTGTTCTCGCCTACTGCATTGGGCGTTGCTTCTGCGCTTGCCCCGCCCGAAAAACGCGGCCGAGCGTTGGCTGCGGTCACAGCCGGCTTGACGGGAGCGACAGCTCTCGGCTCGCCGATCGGCACGTTTATCGGCGGTTTCGGAAGCTGGAGAACGACTCTCTGGTTCGTCACCCTGCTCGGGGTCGTGGCGATGATCGGCGTCTGGACGATGCTGCCATCCGTTCCCCGGCCTGCATCTGTCAGGTTGCGAGAACGGCTTGCGCCGGTCCGCGATGTGCGGATCGCGCTCACCTTGCTCACTTCGCTATTCGCCTTTGGCGGGTTCCTCATGGTGTACACGTATGCGGGCGTGGTGCTGCAGCGTGTCACGCACGGCGACGGACGCATTCTCGCCGGGATGTTTTTGCTCTGGGGCGTGGCGGCGACGGCCGGGAACCTCTTATCCGGCCGCCTTGTGGACCGATTCAAGAGCCGCAACATCATCAATGTGATGCTGTGGCTTGCCATCATCAATTTTTGTGCGTTGCCGTGGACATCCGCGCATGCATTCAGCACTGCAGTTGCGCTCACGATCTGGGGCATATGCGGCTGGGGGCTCATCGTCCCGCAACAACATCGGCTCGTTCAGCTCTCGCCGGGCGTGGCACCCCTGCTGCTGGCCCTCAACAATACCGCGACATACATCGGGCTTGCCTGCTCCGGCGTGCTTGGCGGTGCAGTGCTCGAGTCGATCGGCGGGCAGTACCTGAGTCTGGTTGCGGCCGCGCTGATTGCGATCGCTTTCCTGTTCGCCGAAGCCGCGCATCGTTGCATGAAACCGCCGTGCATACAGCACCGCGCGACGACCCATCGTCGCGAGACCGAGACCGTCTGATTCGCCGCGATCGTCGTCGATACCGAAGATCACGTCTTGACCACACCTGTTAAACAACATGGACAGTGACATGCAACGTCTCGACTACACCCAAGTTGCGTCAGCGCTCACTATCGCGATAGGGTTGATGAACATGTACAACCGTCGATTCCAGCAAACTATTGTATCCACCGGTTGAATCCGACCTCGCGGCAACGTGACGGTGTTTCGCTACAAGGCATAACGGATACATTTGCACGCAACGCGTCTGCGCCACAACGTAGATCAGGTACGTTCGCTAACACACATACTGGAGCATGTCGGTGCGGTAATTTCCGCGTGTCGTGCGTCTTGTTCACTGCATTCCTTTCTGCGGATATCGCTTCGGGTAGCGTAACCCGTCCCGAGAAGCTATCTTTCCTATACCCAGTCTGCCAAGGGCAGGATAGTGTCCACAATCCAAAGCGATAAGGACCGCATTACTGCCCTGTCGACGCTTCTGATCGGCACCCTCCTCATCTTGTCTTCACCCGTAAGTGCACAGGAATTCTCGCTGCTGGCCGGCCCTCTCGTGAGTGACAGTGCAAACACCTATTCGTGGGACGCCACTTATCGCGAAGGCCTCGGCCGCTACGCCGCGTGGAGCTTTTCCTGGATCAACGAAGGTCACATTCCGCAGCACCATCGTGACGGCCAGACCGTGCAAGCCTGGGGGCGTCTGCCGTTGTGGAACGACCGGTTCGAGCTATCGGCCGGCACCGGGCCGTACCGATACTTCGACACAACCGCGGCTCAATCCGGCGGTGACTATTCGAACACGCACGGCTGGGGTCTCTTGTGGAGCGTACGCGCCGCATATTATTTCGATCGCCGGTGGATTGCGCAGGCGCAGTTGAATCACGTCCAGGTGTTTGGCGGTCCAGACACGACCGCGCTGCTGTTCGGCATCGGCTATCAACTCGAAGCCAAGGGCGAGCCCGGTCCACGACAGCGCCCGATACCACGGACAACGAAGGTGACGAATAACGAAGTCACCGCGATGTTCGGCAAGACGATCCTGAACAGCGACAACTCCGAGTCGGCCAATGCCGGAAGTCTCGAATACCGGCGCGGGTTGTGGCGCTATGTGGATGTGACGGCCTCATACATCCACGAAGGAGGGAAAATCCAGTCGCGCCGCGACGGTATTGCCGCGCAATTTTGGGCGACCCGCGCTTTCTTCGACGATGAACTCGCGCTGTCGATCGGCGTTGGGCCCTATGTCTCCATCACACAGAACGATGACCTTCCGCAAAACCGCACCGGCGACGGCCGCGTCTCGGCGCTCGTAGCCGTATCAGCGAGTTACCGGCTCGGCCAGCACTGGCTCACACGTATCACATGGAACCGCATCGTCACGCGCTACGACCGCGACACGGATCTGATCGAAGCCGGAGTAGGCTTGCGCTTTTGAGGCCTTGCCGGCCATCGCTCAAAGCAACCATGAGCCGCGTGAGAGATGTCCCGCCGAGATCTTCCGGGCAGAAACCATTGGCCTAAGGTCCTATTGCCAGGCGCCTGCCTCGCGACGATAGTTGATGAATGAGCGATCCTACAGGCCGCGCAACATGCAATGCCAGCTCACAGGACATGATTTGTGCCGCAAGGACGATTCACGTGTGTAGGCGAGCGCCTTCCCCGGGGGGCGCGTAATCCACACACGCAACGCGATCCGCGCACGGCCGGTCCGCTACCAACGAAGCCTTAGCGTCTCAAAGGAGCAGTTCATGACGAACGCAAAATTTCTCGTCATCGCCGCCTTGGTGGCCGTGGCGCCCGCGGCATGGGCACAGCAGGAAGCCGACACGCAAGTGACGAGAGCGCCTGGCTCGGTCACCATCAAGGGAACGAGGAGCGTGACGGCCACTGTGCAGGACATTGATCGCGAGACAAGAACTGTCCTGCTAAAGGGCAAAAACGGCAAGGTCGTCGAGGTGGAAGTCGGGGACGAGGCACGCAACTTTGACCAGCTCAAGGTTGGCGACATCGTCACAGTCGTTTACCGTGAAGCACTTAGCCTGAACCTGAAGAAAGGAGGCGACGGCATTAGTTCGGTCGAAGAGCGCCCGTCGATGGAGCGCGCACCCGCTGGCGGCAAGCCCGGCGGCACCGTAGGCCGGGAAGTGAAAATCGTGGCTAATGTCGTCGCCGTCAATCCAAAGAACAAGACCGTCACGTTGAAAGGTCCAAAGGGCAACACACTAGACCTGATAGTGCAAGACCCCGAACAGTTCGCCAACATCAAAAAGGGTGATCAGGTGGAGGCCCTGTACACCGAGGCCCTCGCGATATCCGTGGAGCCGGCGGTCAAGAAGTAGACACCCAAAGGTTCATTACATCCTGCTCGCGCTGTTGTACTGGCCGCGGGCCGCCCCTGCCAACGCTCGCACGCGACGTTTCGACTCTCGTCGCTACTGCAGTGTTGGCGTGCGGGCAACTGAAATCACTTCAGGTGGCGGCCGTTAGCCCACCGCGCCTCACTCCGATGCCGTTGGATGGACAAGCCAGCGCAAACCCGCGCGATGGCACGACATATGCATTGTTCTTGCAAGCGTCCGGCCGCTCGTCCAGTCCTCATCCTCTACTCACCTAAGGAGCGCATCATGAAAGCACTAACGATCATGGACCTTTCCACGTCCATTGACCTGGACCGCGAGGCGATGGCCGAAATTCACGGAGGCCGCATGAAGCTCATCGGCCAACATGCCAACGGCGCAATATTGACATCGGCCGACGGGGATCCCGTGGGCGTTTACGTCGACGGCGTGCTGCAGAATTCCGTTGGCGACGGCTATTACCACGTTTGATATGGCGCGGCGAGGCGCGCGCTCTATGGCGCGCTCCGTCGAGAATTTCAGCCTTTCCACGATCTACTGCGAAATCAGCGTGCCGTGCAATGAAGCGCGCGGGCACTCCGCAATGGCAGTGTTCCGCTAGACCGCCGCTTCCCGATAGTTCCGGAACTTCGACATCTGTCCGATTCCTGGGTTAAAGCAGTTGCAAGGATCGAGTTGCTGATAGAACGCCGCAAGCTGGGGCTTCGCGCGGTAAAGATGGCCGACGTTATGTTCCGCCGGATATTCGGCGCCGCGGCGGTCCAGCAGCGTCCACATCTTGTGTTCGACGTCGACGCAGTCGTTGCCCTTCTTGACGATGTAATCCTGATGGAACACGTGGCACAGAAAGTGGCCGTAGTACAACTTGATGGAGATCGATTCCTCGATGTCGGGCGGCAGCGTCTCGATCCAGTCGCGATCGTTGCGGCGCAGTGCGATATCGAGCGCAACGATGTCTTCCACCTCGCGGGTGTGCACGGCACGATAGCGAACCGCGGCGCCGGCGGCGGCGAAGCGATGCAGGAACGCTTTCCTGCCCTCCTCATCGGTGCATTCGAAATAACCACCCGTCGCCTTCGCAAAGTAGCCGGAGAGGAACGCGCGGGTTTCGTCGACGCTCTCAGCGGCGACCTTCAGCATCAGGTGATGCTCGTACTTGTCGCGGTACTGTTTCATTCGCGGCGGCAAATGGCTCGGGAACAGCCGGCTCGCGGCCTGCATGACGCGATCGGTGAAATGCGAAGGGAGAAAGCCGAGACGATCGAACAGCGCGTCGAAACGGCTCTTTAGTCCGAACAGCGCGGGGAGCCGCGACGTGCCGAGATAGTTGATCGCCAGAAAAGTATCCTTACCGTATTCTTCAGCGACGTCGAAAGCGTCGCGATGGAGATATTCGCCCGAGATCGGCAAGAATTTGAAGTCGTGCAGCGCGTGGCGGCGGATCTCGGTGAGTTCGTCGGGATGGTTCGTGCCGATATAGAACACCTTGGCGTTCTGTTCGATCGGAAACGTGTCGAGCCTCACTGCGAACACCATCAGCTTGCCAGCCGAGCCTGACGCTTCATAAAGACGCTGCGGGTCGGCATTGAAGCGCGCCGGCGTGTCGGCATCGACCTCACGCACATGGCTCGCGTAACCGTGATCCGACCCGGCGCCCACGTTGTGCCGGACATCGGAATCCGAGAACTCGCCGTGCTCGAGCCGGCCAAGCATATCCTCGGGCGTCTCACCGAGCTGAATCCCGAGATGGTTGACGAAGTGCAGCTTGCCCGTTTCATCGACCTGCGCAAATGCCGCCATTTCCGTATACGCCGGGCCACGCTGCACCAGTGCACCGCCCGAGTTGTTGCAGACACCACCAAATACGGACGCTCCGATGCAACTCGAGCCAATCACCGAGTGCGGCTCCCGGCCAAGAGGCTTCAGCGTTTTTTCCAGCTGGTCGAGCGTAGCGCCGGGCAGGCAGACGACCTGCTTGCCACCGTCGATCACAAACACCTTTTTCATACGGCTCGTGCTAACGATCACGATGTCGCGATCATAGTCGTCGCCATCGGGCGTCGAGCCGCCAGTGAGGCCCGTATTCGACGCCTGCGTGATCACGATCATGTTCGCCGCTACACATGCCTGCAGTACTTTCCATTGCTCGACGATCGTGCCTGGCCGGACCACCGCGAGCGCCGTGCCCCTGCCAAAACGAAAGCCGGTCCGGAAGCGGCGGGTTGCGGCGTCATCGGTCAACGTATGTTTCTTGCCGACGATGCTGCGTAACTCCGCGATCAACGTGTGAGCCACGTCGGGCCGGGCGGCTACCCATGGTGTGTGCGCTGCTGACATCGATTTCTCCTCGTGAGGCGTTGGGCGCGATGCGCGTCGCCTGGGTCCAGCGAATTCGGCTGCGACCTTTGAGCGCATCGGATTGACACGAAGGTTAAAATCAGTCCAGTCATTAGTCCAATATCTTGAAGTCGCTATTTGGAGACGAAAAACATATGGAATTTCGCCAATTGCGTTACTTCCTCGCGGTCGCCGAACACCTGCATTTCACCGATGCCGCGACTCATCTGGGCATCGCCCAGCCACCGTTGAGCCAGCAGATCCTGAAGCTCGAACGGGAAATCGGCACGCCGCTGTTTATCCGTCATCCGCGTCGCGTCGAATTGACTGAGGCAGGACGACTCTTTCGCGAACGCGCGCGACGCATCGTCGAGGACGCGCAGCAGGCGTTCGTCGAGGTGCAGAACGCCGGACGCGGAGAGACCGGGCGGCTTTCGCTCGGTTTCGCGGGTTCGACGGTGTTTCATCCAGCGGTCGCGATGACCATGCAGCGCTACCGGCATGCGTATGAGCGCGTGTCGATCAGTTGCGAGGAGAGCAACAGTTCGCTGCTGCTGGATAAAGTCGCCGAGCGGCAGATCGATGCCGCCCTGGTGCGCATGCCGCTGAACTGCCGGGAGCTGATTGTCGAACCGCTCGTCGACGAAGACATGTTGGCGGTGTTGCCGGCGAATCATCGCTTGAACCGGCGACGGCGCATCGATCTGGCGGATCTTGCAAACGATCCGTTCATCCTTTTTCCACGTCCCATTGGCCCGGATTTGTATGACTCGATCATCGGCGCCTGCCGCGAAGCCGGCTTCGCGCCTTCGATTGGCATGGAGTCGCCGCAGATCTCATCGGCGGCCAATCTCGTGGCGGCTGGATTCGGCGTTGCGGTGGTTCCCGCATCGATCCGGCAGATCCAGGTCGAAAGCGTGTCGTATCACGCGCTGCGGGGCAATCCGCTGTCGACGGGTATCGCGTTGATTCATCGGCAACGCGAAAAGTCCCCGACTGTACTGAACTTTGTGAGGATTTTGCGGCAACAACGAGTCGCCGCCCGCAAGGGGTGACGGTACGGTGCCACACGAGTTAAGAACCGCCCCCGTGGCGCGAATGCCGGATCCTATAAAAGGATTCCGATTCAATTCATTCGTACACTTCCGGGCCGACGCACCCGTTCGGCTACGAGCCGGACTACCGCCCTGGATGCGCGCCGGCTGGCGTCGACTGCCGGACGACGAGAACCGGGATCTGACTGTGCGTCAGGACCTTCTGGGTCTCGCTGCCGAGCAAAAATGCCCGCATGCCACTTCGACCGTGCGACGCCATGACAATGAGATCGCAGTTCTGCTCTGCTGCAACGCTGATAATCGCCTCATAAGGATGGGCGCGGCTCGTGGCAACTATATTGCACTCGACACCAGCTTGCGCAGCGGCTTTTTTGATAACTTCCAGGTAGTCGTCCGCACGCTGTCGCGCGGCCTGAATGATTCGATCCTCGTTGTCCGCGATCATCTCCGTGCCATAAGCGAGGACATGAAACTCCGGAATGACATGGAGGCCCGTGACTTTGGCTCCGCTTTCCACGGCGAGCGTGACCGTCATCTGAATGGCGGCCTCGGAAAGCGTCGAGCCGTCGGTCGGCACCAGCAGATGCTTGAACATACGTTTCTCCCGCGCGACCCGGCCGGCTCGCGTTGAAATCCTGCGCGGCGCCTCTACCACCTGAACCCGGTGAACCTGAATCAGAGGCGGCCTCTTTGAGTATAGTCACCCTCGCCTCACAGGCACTGCGTATCGTCAAAACGAAGCCTGCCCGCCTCGTTATGTCCGGTCCGAATGTTCAGTTTAAATATCGAAATAGAGGTAAAACTCCCAGGGATGCGGACGCAATTTGATCGGCTCGATCTCGTGTCTGCGCTTGTAGTCGATCCAGGTCTGCAGCACGTCGTCGGTGAAAACATCGCCTTTGCGCAGGAACGCAGTGTCGTCCTCCAGCGCTGCGAGCGCCGCGTCGAGCGAGCCCGGAACCTGGCGTATGTTGCGGGCTTCTTCGGGCGAAAGGTCGTAGATGTTGCGGTCGAGCGGGTCGCCCGGATCAGTCTTGTTCTCAATCCCGTCGAGACCGGCCATCAGCATCGCCGCGAAGGCAAGGTACGCATTGGCCGACGGGTCCGGACAGCGAAACTCGACGCGCCGCGCATTCGGCGAATCCGAATACATCGGGATGCGCGCCGCTGCCGAACGGTTGCGCTGCGACATCGCGAGATTGACCGGCGCCTCGTAGCCCGGCACCAGACGCTTGTATGAATTGGTGGTCGGGGCGCAAAAAGCCATCAGCGCAGGTGCATGTTGCAGCAAGCCGCCAATGTACCAGCGGCACAGGTCGGAAGTCAGCGCCCAGCCGTTCGCGTCGTAAAAGAGATTCTCGTCGTCTTTCCACAGGCTTTGGTGGCAATGCATACCGCTCGCGTTGTCGGCAAACAGCGGCTTCGGCATGAAAGTTGCCACTTTTCCGTGCCGGCGCGCGACGTTCTTGCAAACGTACTTGTAGATCATCACGTTGTCGGCCATGCGCGTGAGCGTGGCAAACCGCATGTCGATTTCGTTCTGGCCGGCGGTGGCTACCTCATGGTGGTGCACTTCGATCTGCACGCCGACCTGCTGCAGTGTCAACGCGATCTCCGAGCGGATTTCCTGCAGCGTGTCGTGAGGCGGAACCGGGAAATAGCCCTCCTTGTAGCGCTGTTTATAGCCGAGATTGCCGCCACCATACGCACCCTCGTCACAACCTGTATTCCAGTCGCCCTCGGACGACTCGACATAGTAAAAGCCGCAATGCTGGTCCTGACCGAAGCGGATCGAGTCGAAGATGAAGAACTCGAGTTCGGGTCCGACATAGCAAGTGGTCGCAATGCCGGTTTGGCGTAGATAGTTTTCCGCCTTTTTCGCCACAAAGCGCGGATCGCGTGAATAGGGCTGCTGCAAAATCGGGTCGACGACGTCGCAGATGATCGACAGAGTCGGCGTGTCATAAACCGGATCGACAAAAGCGGTCGCCGGATCGGGTCTGAGCAGCATGTCCGATTCGTGGATCTCCTGAAAGCCGCGGATCGACGAGCCGTCAAAGCCGATGCCGGCGTCGAACAGGTCCGGGTGAACCTCAGGCAGCGTGATCGAGAAGTGCTGCCAGAGTCCGGGTAAGTCGGTGAACTTCAGATCGACGATCTGGATATTCTTTTGCCGCACCAGGTCGATCACATCGTTCGCGCTTGCTGGCCGATCGACGTGGAAGCGACCTGCTTCGACAGACACCGTGGGAGGCGATGCCGCAGCTTGTGGCGTGGTGGACATTGGCTTCCTCCTCTCGCGGCCCTCTGCCTTTGGTCCAACTTTAGTCTGTCCGCGAGCGAAGACAAGGCGCCTGCCCGCCTCGCTACCGGTCTTCCGTCAGCCCCTTCAGATAGGCTTCGCCGGCGTCCTGAGCCGCAGCGCGCATGGCGAATGTGTCGTCCGAAACCATCGACCGTTTGACCTTTTGTGCCCCGAAGTCGACCAGCGTAATGACCCAGACAAACTCGCCGGCCTGCTCGGCCGTTTGAACGAATGCACGGACGTCTTCGCTGTCGTTTGCTTTTGCGTTCATTGTGATCTCCTGAGAAAGAGTCGCGGAAAGAGAACGGCTCACGTATCAGATGACTGCTTGTTTTATGGAAGTTTGCCGATAATCGCGCTGCATTCGTCCTTCGTGAACGCACGCAGCGTTTGCGTGCGGACATTGCCTGCCGACCCCAACGCGTAGCCGAATGCCGCGAAGCTTTGCTCATCCGGTGCGTCGATGACCGTGACGATGTCGTATTTGCCTACCGTCCAGTAGATCTCTTTCATTTCACAGCCAAAGGTCTTGGCCAACTCCGCCGCCTGACCGGCCCGTTGCGGGCTGTTTTTGATGTTGCGTATGCCCTGATCGGTGAATTGCGCAAGAACCACATAGGTCGCCATGACGATTCTCCTTACGATTAGTACGAATCGCGTTGTACACGCGCAAGCTCGACCGCGAACGCGACTGCGATCGTGTTGCCCGAAAGCGTTCTGCGCGTAACCTGATTCTATGCAATGGAATCGCGCGCCACTGGCTGTTTGGCTTTATGGGCAGTCGAGCGACGCGTGAGGGCGGCAGACAGGCCCGTCGCCTTAGATAACAAATCCGTAATTCTTTCGTCGCTCGCTGGTCAGAATCATTCCCGCAGAATCGCCTCACAGCGTCGTTCACCGGACGCTTGTCCGGAGGATATCGGGAAGACCATGATGATCAGTTCACGTTCTACCAACATGCTGCGCGACGGCTTGCGTTCGCTTTCGATTGCCGCGCTCTTCGGTTTCGCCGGCACCTGTCATGCACAGTCCGCAGTGAATGCGCAAGGTATGGCCGCGGGGGCGACGGCGCCCTCCATCGCAACGTGTGTGGCGTGCCACGGCGCCTTGGGCGCCGGCACCGTCACCGGTGGGCCGCGGCTTGCCGGCAAGGATGCGGATTATCTCGCGCATGCGTTGTCAATGTTCAAGGCGGGCACCCGTGCAAGTTCTGTCATGCAGACGGTCGCACTCAATCTTTCCGATAGCGAAATACACGAACTCGCCAACTTTTTTTCCAGGCAGAACCCGCCCCTTGCCGAAGGCACGCCGCCGCAGCAGAGTCTGGTAATCGCCGGAAAGCAGCTCGCCGAGATGGGTGCGGGATCCAACGTTCCCGCCTGTTTCAGCTGTCACGGGGCCGGCGGTAAAGGTAATGGCGCGCGCTTTCCGGGCATCGCGGGTGAACCGGCGGCATTTGTCGTTGCGCGGCTCCACGAATTTCAGGCCCGCGCGAAGGGGAAGCCGCCGGCGCCGGGAACAATGACAGCCGTCGCGGCGACGTTGAACGACTCGCAGATCGAAGAGGCCGCGGCTTACCTTTCGGTGACCAGACCTTGAAGATCGACAGCAGGCCTGTAGCGTTCGCGAAGCAAATCCCCTACCGCAACCCGTTCCTGTTGTGTCGAGCACCTATGCGATCTACTGTGTGGAGTCACGTCGCGGTCATATCGAGTCTGGCGATGATGCTTGCCGGCTGCGCCGCGACTGGTGGCGATTCGAATCTGAGTGCAGCGGGGAGCCCGCAGCTGCCTCAATCGTATCCCTGCCAAAGCTTGCATGTTAAGTCGATGAGTTGCCCACCCGCATAAGGCGGCACCAACCGCGCGCCATCTCCCGGCATTCCGTCGATGCGGGCAAACGTCCGCTCACGAAGCCTTCTGACAAGCCGAACGATGGGAAGCGTCCGTTGTCATCGCGCTATCCATTCAACGCAAGGAATGGCTATCCTGCAACTCTGCCGACGCCCTGCCGCGTTCGCTTTCCTGTACACCTGCGCCCGGCTTCACGCTACCGTCGGCCTGCGGAACTTCCACCGGCTTGACCTCGACCGGGGCGACGCCATCTTTTTTCAACCCGAGCTTATCCGCAGTCTTGGGCGACAGGTCGACGATTCGACCCTTGACATAGGGACCGCGATCCCTGATTTCGACCACCTCGCTGTTACCGTTTTTCAGATTCGTGACCCGGGCCTTGGTGCCAAGCGGTAGCGTCTTGCTTGCGGCAGCATTGGATTGCGGATTCATCGGCGTACCGTCGGCCATCTCCTTCTTATAGAACTCCCGCCCGTAATACGAGGCCTTGCCCTTGCGGGACTTGCCGGAGCGATCGAGATGGCTGTGTTGAGCTGCCTTGGCGCTCGGCGTGCTCGCTGGACTGGCATCGGCGGATACCGACTTTTGCGCTGGAAGCGCCGTGCTCAGGAAGCACGACAAGACCACGAACAGAAACGCTCGAGCCTTGCATAGCGACGCGCGAGGCATCCGCCGCGTTTTCGCACGCATCAGTTCAGCTTCGAGACGTGGGCCGGATAACCGGCTCTCTGTGGTATGAAGTTTGTTTTCCATTTGCGCTCCTCTTCACCGTGTGAAGGCAGCGGGCACCCACTTCAGCAAGAAAGACACGTAAATCAGGGTGTAGTCAGGCTTCTAGAAAAGCCTCTCACGCCACGCTTGGAGGGTGTCCGTATGGTTCAATCCGACGTCCGTGCGTTCACTACACGCGCCGTCTGGCGAGTCCAGGCGCGGCTCTGCCGCCTGCTGCACACGATTGCGTTCAGCGGAAACCTGCGACAATCATCGTCCACGCTCAAACATCTGTTGATTGCCTCACTTCCCGCGGATGACCCATGCCTGTTTCACAAGCAATTTCGTCGCCACGTCTATCACCCAGCAATCTGAACGAGCTGATCACCCTGCTCGACATTCAGGTATTGGGGCTTTCCGAATGCCTGGTCAGCCAGGGATTCATGCTGGAACTGGATGGCCACGACGCGCCCGGCATCCACTACATCCTGTCGGGCGTGGGGCGCCTGCACATCGCAGGCGCCGAGACCGTGCCGCTCAAACCTCACACGCTGCTGATCGTGCCGCCGCGTCATTCACTGAAGCTCGAGGTCCCGGCAAACCAGGCGGGTATCGCGCCGACCGTGGTGCCTGGACGCGAGCACAAACAGGTCGTCGATTCGATCAGTCGCTTCCGCGCGGGGAATGCCGAACCGATGACCGTCATGATCTGCGGCTATTTCAAGGCGTCTTTCGGCGCGTCGATCAATCTGTTCGGGACGTTGTCGACGCCGATCGTCGAGCAGTTCGAAGCTTCCGACCGGCTCGACGTTTATCTGCGCACGGCGTTCGATGAGCTCGTCGCGCAGGAGATCGGCGCCGGCGCGATGTCGGGCGCGTTGCTCAAACAGGTGATCGTCGCGCTCGTGCGCCGGTCGCTGAAATCCAACGCACTGTGGATGGAGCGATTCGCGCTGCTCGGCGATCCGCAAATCGCGCGCGCCTTCGCCGACATGGTGGCCCGCCCCGGTGCGCAGCACACCGTCGCCAGTCTTGCGGATGCAGCGATCCTCAGCCGCTCGGCGTTCATGGCGCGCTTTTCGGCCGCGCTCGGCCAGTCACCGATGCAGGTGCTGCGCGACATCCGCATGCGCCAGGCGGCCGCCCAGTTGCGCGCCGGCGACCTGTCGCTGGATCAGGTGGCACGGCACGCCGGGTATGCGAGCCGCGGCGCGTTCGTGCGCGCGTTTCGCGAGGTGTTCGATACGGGCCCCGCCGAATACCGTGAGGGATCCGTAAAGGGTTGATCGCCAGGATTTCTTGCGTTGTTTGCCGGACCCGGCATTCCTGACTCGCACGCTCTTGCGCCCTGACCGGCGCCTTGCACCGGCATGTCAACGCCGAGGCAAGGCGCCGGTTTCGTTTTTAAAGCGATCGCGCCTTCACGTGCATCCACGGACTTTTGCGTCTGTTCTCAGGATTTTTTGTTTGACCTGCACGCCTAGAATTTTCATCAATGCAGCCGAGAACGCACGCCGATATTTCGATGCAGACGCATCCTTCTCCCGATCATCCGAAACAGGAGCACGACCATGACCCGCATCGCCCTCCCTGCCAACGACGCTATCCCGGCCGCTTCGCAGCCGGTCATCGATGCAATGACGAAGCAACTGAAGATGACGCCCAACCTCTTTCGCATCATGGCGCTCAGCCCCAATGCGCTGAACGGTTGGGCCGCCCTGCAAGGCGCGCTTGCAAAGACGCTCGATGCGAAACTGCGCGACGGCATCGCGCTCGCCGTGTCCCAGGTCAACGGCTGCCAGTACTGTCTGTCTGCGCATAGCTATGTCGCGAGCAACATGGCGCATATCGACGACGAAGAGATTCGCCTGAACCGGCTCGGCAAATCGCATACGCCCAAAACCGCCGCGGCCGTCGCGTTCGCGAAGGCGCTGATGGAAACCCGCGGCAAAATCACAGAAGACGATCTGCACGCCGTGCGCGAAGCCGGCTTCAGCGAAGCGAACATCGTCGAAATCATCGCGCTCGCCGCGCAATTCATGCTGACGAATTTCGTCAACAACGCCTTCGATACCGAGGTCGATTTTCCGGTCGTCGAAACCGAAGTCGTGTAACGACTGCGCGCTGCCACGTCCTCAAACAAGGAGATCGATCATGTCTCGCCATACTGCTGAAAAACGCTCGGCGTTTCGCGCGTTGCACAAAGACGGATGCTTCGTGTTGCCGAATCCGTGGGACGTGGGCAGCGCGCGTTATCTGGCGTCGGCCGGCTTCAAGGCGATTGCCACGACCAGCTCCGGCTTCGCGTGGTCGACTGGCCGGCCGGACAACGGCGTGTCACGCGATGCGATCCTCGCGCACCTTCGCGAGATGGTCGGCGCGACAGATCTGCCGGTCAACGCCGACTTCGAGAACGGCTTCGGTGACGATCCCACCGAGGTGGCGCATAGCGTCCGGATGGCGGTCGATACCGGCATCGCCGGGCTGTCGATCGAAGACTCGACGGGTGATCCGAAGTCGCCGCTGTTTCCGCTCGATGTCGCCGTCAAACGCCTTGCCGCGGCAAGACGCGCGATCGACGAGACAGGCGGTGACACGTTGCTCGTCGGCCGTGCGGAGAATTTCTTTGTCGGTGTGGCCGATCTCGACGACGTGGTTGCGCGCTTACGAGCCTATGCGCAAGCCGGCGCCGACTGTCTGTACGCGCCGGGCATCCAGACGCGCGAGCAGATCGAAGCGGTGCTCGCCGCGGTCAGCCCGAAGCCCGTCAATCTGTTGATCGGCGGACCTTCCGCGTTTACGCTCAACGAACTGGCGAGGCTCGGCGTGCGGCGCGTGAGCGTGGGCGGCGCACTCGCACGCGCGGCATGGGGCGGGCTGGTGACTAGCGTTCAGTCGCTTGCGGACGGCCGCTTCGATCGCTTGCCGAAGGAGCCGTCGGGCGCGTGGTTGAACAATATGTTTCAGGATGTGGCGTAGCGTCTTCTTCATCGAATAACCCCTTCTACATGGAGCGAACCATGAGCCGTGAAATCATTCGTGTCGAACCGCTTTCGAGCTGGCTCGAGCGCTGGAAAGCGCCGACTTCCGCTGTCACCCGCCACGGCGACACGATCTATGTGTCCGGGTTTCCGCCGTTCGATCCGAGCACCGGCGAAGTAATGGACGCACCGATCGAGCTACAGACGGAACGGGTATTGGAACAACTGAAACTGTGCGTCGAGACGGCGGGTTCATCGCTCGATCAGGTGCTCAAGTGCAACGTGTATTGCACATCGGTTGAAGCGTTTCCGGCCGTCAACGCGATCTATGCGCGCTTCTTTGGACCGAACCCGCCGGCGAGGATTTTCATCAATGTGCCGGCGTGGCCAGGACACTTCGACATCGAGATCGATTGCGTCGCGGCGATCGACAGCAGCCGCATCTCAGTGTCCAGATGATGACGGTCGCAGGGCGACTCGTTGCCGTTCTTTGACATCAAATGCATGAGCGGCCGAAGGCCGGCGCTGCTTCGCGCCGGCCTCAACCGTGCCGCTATCGGTCGGTCTATCAGTCGATCTGCTGGATACCGGCCAGCCGCCACGCCTGGTCACCCTGCGTCTGTTTGACCAGGTTCCAGATTTCCTGGAACGGCTGCGCGGTCTGTGCATCGTCTTCCCGGATCTGACCGTAAAAGCGAACGCTGACGAGCGTTTCATCCGCATTGCTTTCGGTGCCCAGTACCTCGGCATCGAGTTGCGGCACGTCCGTATGGCTCGGCTCGCGACCCCGCGCTTCCAGATCCTGCTTGAGCCGCGCGAACATCTCCGGCGTCGTCAACTCGAACAGGTCGCCCTGTTCGTTCCTGTCCCACGCACCCTGGAGACGCATGAACATCGCCTTCGCCGATACGAGAAATGCCGCCTGATCTGGCCCGAGCGACAGCTCAGGCGCCTTCATGCCGTTCGCTGCTCCGGTCGAACCCATCGCTGCGCGCGGCCAGCCCCGAAAAGTCGCCTCAGGCCGCGATTGCCCCATCTGGTTCAGGAATGTTGAACCGCCCGTTTGCTGCCGGTTCGCGGCACCGTGTCCATAAGCAAGATCCGGACGGCGCCGGTTGGCGATAAAGCGGAACAGCAGCACGCCCGCGAGAATCACCGCTCCGATCAGCAGCGCATTCGACAGCATTTGCGCGAGCCCCTCGCCAAGACCAAACGACGACAGCAGCGCTGCAATGCCAAGCCCGGCGGCGAGCCCCGCGAGCGGACCCATCCAGCGGTTACCCGCGGCGGCGGCCGGCGTCTGCGCGGCCTGCGCCGGTTGAGCTTGCTGGCTCCGTTGTGTTTGCCCGGACGGCGACGCCGTTTGCGACTGACGCCCGATGCTTTGGCTCCCGCCCACGCGCTTCGCTTCGGCATCGTTCGAAGCCACGGCGCCGAGAGCAAGGAGCCCCGCCAGTCCGAGCGCCGCCGTCCCGCGCGTCACCGAGCCGGCAACCCGTCGAACTTGATTGATGATCTGCGTGTACATAAAAACCTCTTTGGTGAGTCAGGGGACTGCCCGCTTCGCGCGCCTTTCTTCATCGCGCGGAAAACATTACGAACAGTAATATTATTGAGTGGTCAAACTTGCTGGTGATTGCGCCTGAAAGCCATGTTGAGCAACCTGAAGACTGTTGCCGTGAATGTAGTGCTCCAACTGCCGGATCGTGTCTTCCTGCTCGGCAATCTGATTCTTGATCAGGTCGCCGATTGACACCATGCCGACCACCTGCCCCGCGGTAATCACAGGCAGATAGCGGATCCGGTGCTCCGTCATGAGCGCCATGCATTCCTCGGTGGTCTGCTCCGGGGTGACATAGCGCACGGCCGTCGACATGATGTCGCGCACCGGCGTATTCCTTGACGAGCGGTCCATCAGCACGATTTTTCGCGCGTAATCGCGCTCCGTGACGATGCCGGCCACGCGCCCTTCATGGACGACGATGAGCGCGCCCACCTGCCGGTGAGCCATGATCGCGATCGCGTCGTAAACCGCGGCGGATGCCTGGGTCGACCATACTGTCTGGGATGCCTTTGAACGCAGGAATTGCGCAACCGATGCCATCTGCCACCTCCGTCAGGTACCGTTAACCGCCCCGCATGAACTCATGGGCGAGACCTCAATCTACCTGAACGCGAGATAACGTAAAATGCGTATTTTCAATGCTGACACTTCGATAAAACCGTAGCATTGCGTAATCGACGGAGAGATCGTGAACTTCAAGCATCTGCATTACTTCTGGGTCGCGGCGCACGCGGGCGGCATCGTTCGGGCGGGCGAGCAGTTGCACATCTCGCCGCAAACGCTCAGCGGGCAGATCAAGCTGCTCGAAGAGGCGCTGGATAAAAAGCTGTTCAGGAAAAGCGGCCGCACCCTCGAACTCACCGACGCGGGCCGCCTGGCGCTCGATTACGCCGACGAAATATTCTCGCTAGGCTCTGAGCTCGAAAGCGCCGTGCGGCGCGAGAACGAAGCGGGCCCGCAAACGCGGTTTCGCGTCGGAATCGCGGATTCGGTGCCGAAGGCGATCGCGTACCGGCTGCTGGAACCCGCGCTGAGCGCGTCCGTGTCGCTGCGCATGATCTGCCACGAGGGCAAGCTGCATGCGCTGCTCGCGCAACTGGCCCTCCACCGCCTCGACCTGATCATCGCGGACGCCCCCATTCCCGCCGACGTCAACATCAAGGCGTTCAATCACCGGCTCGGCCGCTCGACGCTCAGTTGCTTCGGCGCGGAAGCGCTGATCCAGAGCGGCAGAAAGCGCTTCCCGTTGTCGCTCGGTCAGTTGCCGGTGTTGCTGCCCGGTACGGAATCGGCGGTGCGCCGCAAGCTGGATCATTGGCTGGCGTCCCATGCCATTTCGCCGCGCATCGTCGGCGAGTTCGACGACGGGGCCATGACCATGGCGTTCGCCCGTGAAGGCCGCGGCTTGCTGTTCGCGCCCACCGTGCTGGAAAGCCAGCTACAGGCCGAACACAAGCTGACGACGGTCGGCCAGATCAATTCCATCGTCGAAGAATTCTTTGCGATCTCGATCGAGCGCCGCATCAGTCATCCGGCTGTCGCGATGATTCTGGACGCGGCGCGTAGCGAGCTGTTCAACGTCTAGCGGAGCATGCTTGCGAAGATGCCATTACAATCCAGCACTTCGTCCGACCATCGTGATTCGCGCCATGAAATACCTTCTTGCATCGACATTCGCGGCGCTCATCGCGGCCGCAAGCACGGCCGCGACAGCCCAGACAGCCGGAAGCAGCGACACACCCAAGCTGCAGTGCGCGATTGGGTATGTCACCGGCATCGGCGGATCGGCGCAGAGTTTTCGTGAATACCTGGCGACCCCCAACCGGGACCGATATCGCTTCCTTGCGGACAACCCGATTCAATGCAAGGTTTCCGACGAGGGCCGCGCGTCCGGTTGTACCGGCCTCACGAGCTTGCGGAATGAAAAGGTCAGCGTGTACGACGATGTCGACAATGAGACGATGTCCGTCGTCGCGCGCGTGGAACTCGAACACGGGACCTATCCGGTGATCATCGTCGTGCGAAGACAGGACGTGAAGTGCGAGGAGTGAATGCCCTCACGTCCCGGTCGACGATGAATCAGGCTCGATGCTTCGCGAGAAATTCTGAAACTTTCGCAAGCCCTGTTTCGAGTACGTCGCGGTTGTTGGCGTACCCAAGGCGCACGTAACCTTCCATGTCGAGCGCACTGCCCGGCGTCAGCATCGCGCCGGTCTGTTCGATCAGCTCCACGCAGAATTCAAGCGACGACATCGGCAGGTCGAATTTCAACAATGCTGTGGTTCCCGACTTCGGCTTGATATAAGACATAGCCGGTTCTTTGGCAATCCACGCGTCCACGATCGCCAGGTTGGTCCGCACGATGTCGTGATTGCGGGCTAGAATCGCCTTGCGGTTCTCCAGCGCGATGGAGGCGAAATGATCGTCGATCATGCCAACGCTGATCGTGTTGTAGTCGCGATGAATCGCGACGGCGCGGATCAGATCCTTCGGACCGGCGATCCAGCCGAGCCGAAGTCCCGCGAGCGAGTATGTTTTGGACATGCTGCCGGTACCGATGCCGCGCTCGTACACGTCCGCAATCGAAGCGGTATAGCCGCTGCCCTCCTGATCGGTGCCGCGATATACCTCGTCGCATAGCACATACGCACCGCACGAACGCGCAATCTCGCTGATCTCGGCGAGAAACGCCTCGTCCATCAGCGAGCCGGTCGGATTGTTCGGGTTATTGATCGCGATGAGTCGGGTTTTATCGTTGACGAGACTGCGCAGTTCGGCGAGATCGGGAAGAAACCGGTTCTCCTCGCGCAGCTTCAGGATTCGCACGTCGGCGCCGTAGCTCTCGGGAATCGAATAGTGCTGCTGGTAGGTCGGCAGAACGGAAATCACCGTGTCGCCAGGCTCGACCAGGGTTTCATACACCAGCGCGTTGCCGCCGATAGCGCCGTGCGTGACGATCAGATTCTCCGGCGACTGGCGCGCGTACATTGCCGAGATCGCTTCCCGCAGCCGGGTCGAACCTTCGATTGCACCGTATGTGAGCTTGAGCGCGCGTAGCTCGTCGAGAATGCTGTCCTGTTTGTTGGCGAGCGTCAGCAACTGATCGACGGTCAGCGATTCCACGCAGGTTTCCGCCAGGTTGTACGTACACCTGGTTTCGTACAGATCCATCCACCGCTCGACGCCGAAGTCCTTGATCTTCATGTCACTCTCCTTTGTTATTCAATCAGGCGATCCGTTGATGAACAGCTAGCCGAACCGCTCGGGACGGAATGGACGCGCATCGATAAATGGCTGAGCGCCGGTCATCATCTCCGCCAGCAAACGGCCTGTCACGGGGCCGAGCGTCAATCCGTGGTGGTTGTGGCCGAACGCAAACCAGAGCCCTTTATGGCGAGCCGCAGGCCCAATGACCGGCCGCATGTCGGGCGTGCACGGACGCAAGCCGAGCCACGGACGCTCGTCGAGCCGCGCACCGAGACCGAATGTCGGTCTGGCAGTGCGCTCGGCGCGCTCCAGCTGGATCCCTGTCGGCTTTGCATCGCGCCGGGCTATTTCGACGCCCGTGGTCAGCCGAAGACGCCCTTCCATCGGCGCCACCACGTAACCCTGCTGCGAGTCGACGAGCGGCATCGAGAGGATCGGCTTCGTGGGTTGGTAGTGCATGTGATAGCCGCGTTTCGCCCGCAGTGGAATGCGATATCCGAGCGGCGCGAACACCTGATCCGACCACGGGCCCAGCGCCACGACGACGTCCCGCGCGCTGATCCTGCCCGATGAGGTTTCAACGGTCCACGCGCCGCCTTCCGCCTTCAACGTCGTCGCTTCGCCGATCAACAGCGCGCCGCCGCCCTGCTCGAACAGACGTGCGTAGCCCTTCGTCAACGCGCCGGGGTTGACGATGCTTTTCGGATCCTGCCAATGCAGCGCTCCGCAGAATCCCGTCGCGACGCCGGGTTCGCGCGCGGCCAACGCCGCGGCATCGAGCGCCGCTACATGCAGTCCATAGGTACTTGCCGTTACTTCGGCGGCGGCCGCCTGCCGCGAGAATTCCGCCGGCGTGCGAAACGCCTCGATCCAGCCTTTGTCACTCGATAGTTGCTCGAGGCCGGCACGCTCGATCAGCGCATCGTGCTCCGCAACGCTTTGCCGGATCAGCGGCAGCATGTCGTGCGCCGCGGCCATCAGCCGCTCGGGGGACGACTCCCACCAGAAACGGGCGAGCCAGCCGGCAAAAGACGGCAGCGCACGATAGTCCCAGTAAAGATCGGTCGAGCGATTGCGCGCATAGCGCAGCAGTGTGCCGAGATTGCGCGGAAAAGCGTACGGAACGACCGACGAACTCTCGATCAGGCCGGCGTTGCCGAAACTGGTTTCTTCACCCGGACCGCGCCGATCGACCAGCGCCACCCGTTGGCCGCGATCCTGCAAGTGCAGCGCGGACGACACGCCGACGATCCCGGCGCCCAGCACGATTACATCGAAATCCATACGCTCGCTCTGCTTTCACTGACGGGACCGGAAGCGCGCATGCGACAACTCGCACGCGGGTCCGGCGCGAATCCGTTCGCACCGGTTCGCACCGGTTCGACAACGCCTTACTTCGCAATGATGTCGCGTTTGAAGTACTTCTGCGAAAGCGCGCTGAGCGTGCCGTCTTTTTTCAGCGCGTCGAGCGCGGCATCGATCTTCCCAGCCAGCGCCTTGTCGCCCTTGCGCAAACCGAAACCGGTCCCTTCGCCGAGCGTCGCCGGATCGCTGAGCGGTTGGCCGGCAATCGCATAGTCATGGCCTGCGGGCTTGTTCAGGAAACCGTCCTGAACAGTCTGCGCTTCCTGAACGGCCGCATCGAGCCGCCCCGCCACGAGGTCGGTGTACACCTGATCCTGGTCGGCGTAAGAGACGATCGACACGCCCGCATTCGCCCAGTGGCGTTTCAGGAAATCTTCCTGCGACGACGCCTGCAGCACGCCCACGCGTTTGCCTTGCAAACTCTTCACGTCAGGCATCAAGCCCGAACCGCGCTTGGCCACCATCACGATCGGCACGACATAGATCGGCCGCGTGAAATCGATCGTCTGCTTGCGCTTTGCGGTGATGTTCATGGCCGAATTGATCACATCGAATTTGCGGGCCTGCAAGGCGGGAATCAGCCCGTCGAATGCATTCTCCACCCACTCGCATTTCACGCCCATCTTGGCGCAAACAGCGTTGCCGACGTCGACGTCGAAGCCCTCCAGTTGCCCCGTCGGCGATTTGCTTTCGAACGGCGGATACGCTGCCTCGATGCCGAAGCGCAAGGTGTTTTGAGTCTCCGCGCTGACGGTGCCGACCGAACCGAGCAACGCAGCAGCGACGAAAATTGAAAGTGACAGCTTCTGAAGCATGGTGGCTCCCTGGGTAGTTGGGCATCGCGAATTGAGGGCACGGACAACGGCTGACCGCAAAGCCTCGAGACGGCGCATGGGGCGCTGCGCGAAGCCGGCCTCACACTCTCTCTGGATCAACAGTCTATTCTGGACTCCGGTAAAAGCAAGCAATTTTCAAAATAAAAGTCCAGACTGGACTTTTTGACTTTAGAATTGCTTCCACGCCGGAGGCCGGCAACGTTGTGGAGAGCAATCCAATGAGCAAGATAGAAAAAGCCGTTCCGTTGATCGTCGATCAGGAAACCGTTCGCGAAGCCCTACCTCATCTCGACGTGCGCGATGCGTTGACGCAGATGTTTCGCTCGCTCGGCAACGACGCCGCGGTGCAGCCGCCCCAAACGCTGACGCTGTTCCCAGGCGGCGCGGGAGACTTCATTACGTACCTCGGCGTGATGGCGAGCGCCAAGGTATTCGGCGCGAAACTGTCGCCGTACATCGTCACGCCAACGAAGCCGGTCATTACCGCGTGGACCGCGCTGATGTCGATGGAAACGGGACAGCCGTTGATGTGGTGCGATGCCGGCTTGCTCACGATCGAGCGCACCGCCGGTGCAACGGCGCTTGCCGTCGAGCACCTCGCCGCGCCCGATGCGGGAAAACTCGCGATCATCGGCTCGGGCGCGGTGGGCCAGGCGCATCTGCGCCACCTGGCGTCGGTGCGTCAGTGGCGCTCGATTCAGGTGTTCTCGCCCGATCTCAAGGACAACGCGGCGAAGCGCGCGGCGGTCGCGGCCCTCGACGAGCGCGTCGTCGTGTCCAACACGATTGAAGATTGCGTGCGCGAAGCCGATGTGGTGGTCTTGTGCACCTCATCGGGTACGCCCGTGCTGCACGAAGGCATGCTCGGCAAACCGGCGCTCATTACGTCGATCAGCACCAACGCCGTGAACGCCCACGAAATTCCGCCCTCATGGATTCCCACCATGGATGTCTATTGCGACTACCGGCAAACCACGCCGGCCAGCGCGGGCGAAATGAAGTTGGCCGCGCAGCGACACGGATGGTCCGCCGACAAGGTCGTGGCTGATTTGCCCGAACTCGTTTCGGGCGTCGCGCAAAAGCCGTCCTATCACAAACACGCGTTTTTTCGCTCGATCGGACTTGGCCTGGAAGACGTGGCCATCGCGTTCGAACTCTTCAGGTATTTGACGCAGCGGGATGCGTGACATTGCGGTGACACAGGGCGTGCGATGAGCAGGTCCAGCACGGCGCGACGAGCGCCGGGAGAGCAACTGGATCGAGATCCCGCTCATGGCAAAATGGCGGACAACACACGGACTTGCAGCACCATGACGCAACACGCTGCGGACTTTCCGAAAACTGGAACTTCACCCATCCCTATGCGCAAGACCAAGACCACAGCCGCACGCCGGCTTCTTCTGGATCGCTACAGCCGGGTCGCCGACGGCATCGCGCTGCTGTTCTTCCCGTACGTCGAAATTGTCATCCATGACTTGCAAAGCCAGACCGTGGCCTACATAGCCAACAACCTGTCCAAGCGCGAGCTGGGCGACGAGTCGGCGCTGGAAGAAATGGACCATTCAGCCGAGTCCGGCACCATCGGCCCGTATGAAAAGATCAACTGGGATGGCAGGCGCATGCGCTGCGTCAGCACCGTGCTCTTCGACGACGCCGAGGCCGCCATCGGCGTGATGTGCGTGAACTACAACATTGCGGTATTCGAGGACGTGAAGCATGTCATCGACCGCGTGATCTCCGGCGCCGGCCTGGTAAAGCAGCCCGAGGAACTGTTCAAGGACGACTGGCAGGAGCGCATCAACACGTTTCTCCACACATGGCTTCAGGAGCGCCAATTGGCATTGAACTCCCTGACTCGCGACCACCGCCGCGAACTGGTCGAAGCGCTGTGGGCCGAGGGCGCATTCAAGGGGAAAAGCGCGGCGAATTATGTGGCGAACGTACTCGGGATGGGCCGTGCCACGGTCTATCAACATATCAGGGATCTGCGAGGCGCGGCAGCCTGATAGGGCTTAATAGGAAGTCCGACTTCCATTAAAGAATCATCGCTGAAACGCCGTTATCAGGGTAACGCATCGTCAATCGGCCAGGCGCGCTTTCGCCGTCGCGGCCAATACCCATTCGTGCCTTGCCCTTACACGCCCTATACCATGCCTGTCGCCGAATCGGCGGCAGCGCCGCAAGCTTTCATCAACCTCCGGCCAGGATTAATTTCGACAAGGACAAGATCGGCAACAAGCCGTCATACTCTGTCTCTTCTTGCGGCGGACGGTCCCGACAACGTAACCGGAAGATTTCGCCGGAAACGCGCTCGATGCATGACCGTCCGTCCCGTCCTTTCGACGGCAATTTCCGCGTAGCGCCACGCGCGGTTCAAGTGGAGCGTGCTTTGCAATGAGTTACACCCCTGTCGTTCCGTTCGCCCACGACAAGGCAGATTCGGGCGCCTTCGTGGGCGGCGCCCCGGCATTTCGCCAACTGGTCCGCATGATCGATCGGGTCGCCCCGACCGAACATCCTTTGCTCATCTTCGGCCCGACCGGTTCGGGTAAGGAACTGGTCGCTCGCCGCGTGCATGCCCACAGCCAGCGCCAAGACCAACCGTTCGTCGACGTCAACTGCGGCGCGATTCCAGAAAACCTCGTCGAAGCCGAACTATTCGGGCATGTCAAAGGCGCGTTCACCGGCGCGGGCGAAAACCGCCAGGGACTTTTCCAGCAGGTCGGCAAGGGTACGCTGCTGCTCGACGAAATCGGCGAACTGCCGCTTGCGTTGCAACCCAAACTGTTGCGCGTGCTTGAAACGCGCACCTTCCGTCCGATCGGTTCGTCTACCAGTCTGCATTTCGCCGGGCGCGTCGTCGCCGCGACCCACCGCGACCTGCGTGAACTCGCGCGTGAAGGGTTATTCCGCGAGGACCTGTTCTATCGGCTCGCGGTTTTCGTGCTGGCAGTACCTGGACTCGAGCAGCGCATCGAAGATATCCCGGCGCTGGTTACCCATTTCGCATCACAGCACGCGCGCCGTCTCGAGTTCTCGCCGGCTGCCATCCGGCGGCTTTGCCAGCATTCGTGGCCGGGGCATATCCGGCAATTGCGCAATCTGATCAGCCAGTTGAGCGTGCTCGCCGAAAACACGCTCATCGATGTCGACTCGCTCGAACCGTTTCTCGCCAACGAAACCAGCGGACCGGTGTCGCGCGCGAGCCTCGCCGACATGCTGCTGCAACTCGAAGGCCGCGACAAGCTTGCCGCCGCCGAGGATCTGTTGATCGACCGCGCGCTCGAACGGACCAGCGGCAACAAGAGCGCGGCCGCAACCATGCTCGGCGTGGGCCGCAAGACCATCGAGCGGCGTCTGAAGTCACGCGAGGAACATCACCGGGAAGCGCGCAAGTGTCTCGAACATGCGAGCGCGCTGATCGAGGAGTCGAAGTTCGCCGAAGCCATTCCGCTGTTGCGCCGCTGCCTCGACTTGTTGCAGACGCCCCACGAACAGGAGGCGGTGCGCCGTCTGCAGTTCGACGCGTACCGGCTGCTCGGCATGAGCTTGCGCAGCGTGCACGGCTGGCTGTATGCGGAGGCCACCGCCTGCTACGCCGCCGCGCTGACGATCGGCGAAGGCGTTTGCGAGCCCGCCGAAATCGCCGCGATCCAGTTCGGCATCTGGACCACGCAGTTGACGACGCTTCAGCTCAAGCAGGCGCGCGCGACCGCGCAGAACATGCTGGAGCGCGCACAGAATGGTGGCGACCGGGTATCACTCGACGAAGCTCACGTCGCGATGACCAACACGCTTTTCTGGCTTGGCGACAGCGAGGAAGCGCTGGCCTGTCTCGCGCGCGGCAACCTGCTCAGCGTGGGGCGCAACGACACCCGTACCGGCTCGCAAGGGATCGATCTGGCCAGCCTCGCGTTGACTTTCGAAGGGCTGGCCGCCTATCAGATCGGCGCATTCGGGCAGGCGCGGCGCGCCATGGAAATGTTGATCCTGCGCGCGTCCGAACCGGGCGCGCACGCGCTCGCTCACGCCGTCAACCTGCAGGGCGCCGCCTGGCTCGCCTGCCTGTTCGATGACGTCGACCGGCTCGGCAGTCTCGCGAGCGAACTCGAATCGGTGTCGATCGCGAACGGCTTCGCGTTCTATCGCGGCGTCGGCCAGGTGCTCCGCGCCTGCCACCTCAGCGCGCTCGGCCATTCCGACGAAGCGGAAACCGTGATGCTCGACGGCTACGACAACCACGTCGTTTGCAATGGCGGCGCGCTGTTCTATTCCTTCAAGACGTGGCAGCACGGCGAACTGCTGCTGCGCGCCGGCCGTGCGAAGACCTGCGAGGCGATTCTCGCCACCGCGATCGACGAGACCCTCGCCCGTCAGGAACGTGTCTACCTGGGCGAACTGCTGGTCACCCGGGCGCGCGCGCAGTGGGCCCTCGGCGATGTGAACGCCGCCGAACTCGGTCTGCGCACCGCGCTGTCCACCGCGCTCGCCTTCGGTTCGGTGCCGGCGCGCGTGGACGCCGCGCGCTACCTCGCCGATCTGCTGCGCTCCATCGGCCGCGGCGCCGAAGCCATCGACACACTCGAGCGCGGTCTGCGCTCGCTGACGACGGATCCGACCACGCGCGTCACCAGTGCCGCGAATTTGCTTGCCGAACTTCAGCAGGACGCTTCTTTCAACCTCGACAGTAAAGGAATCGCAAATGGCATATGAATTACGCCGGGAAGATCTGGAACCGCTGCTATTGGGAGCAGCGTTCTTCGGAAGCGGCGGCGGTGGCACGATCGAATCCGCGCGGCATCTCGCCGAGCATTTCGTCACCGGCGACTATTACCCGTCCGACACGGTCAAGGTGGTGTCGGTCGACGAGGCCACCGAAGGCGCGGCCGTCATGGTCGCCTATCTCGGCGCGCCTGAAGCGATCAATTCCGCCATCTATCCGATCGGACCCGTGACCGCCGTGCAGAATGTCCAGGCCCGGCTCGCCTCGCAAGCGACGAAGCTCGCCTACGTGATGCCGCCGGAAAGCGGCGCGCTGGGCTTCACGGTGGCGGCGCTCGTGGCGGCGAAACTCGGCCTCGCGGTGATCGACGCCGACGGCGCCGGCCGCGCCGTGCCCTCGCTGCCGATGCTCACCTTCGCGGCCGCCGAGATCGATCCGCGCCCGGCGTTCCTCGTGAGTCAGGGCGGCCTGTGTGTCGAACTCGACGTGACGCCGCGCGCCAGCAACCAGGGCGGTCCGACCCATCAACGCGATGTGTCGGCGATCGTCGAGCAGATGATGCGTCCGGTCGTCGCCGATCCCGAGTTCGGCCAGTTCGGCGGCCTCGCGATGTGGGTGATGAAGCCGGCCGATATCCGTCGCGCGACGCCGATTCATGGCACCTTGACGCGCGCGCTGGAGCTCGGGCGCGCGGTGCAGGCCGGGCGAATCGGCAGCGCCCAGCAGATGATCGGCTATCTCGCCGAACATTGCGGGCTCGCCGCGCGCGCCATTTCGGAGCCCGGCGAGTTGGTCTCCGCCGAAGTCGATACGAGCGGCGGTTTCGACGTCGGCAAGGTTCATATTCAGGCCGGACAGCGCACCTATACGGTGATGTACCAGAACGAGTCGCTGCTCGCGTGGGACAGCGCATGTCCGCAGCCGATCGTGCTGGCGCCGGACAGCGTCGCGTATTTCGTTGGCGGCGAAGGTCAGGCGATCTTCAGCAACGGCGACCTGCTCAAGGATGACGGTTCGTTGAACCCGGTGATCGGCAAGCGCCCCGTGACGCTGATCGCCTGGCGTGCCGAAGCCGAATTGCGCAAGCCCGGCCTGATTCTCGACAGCTTCATGCAGTTGCTGAACTCGCTCGGCTATCTCGGGCCGTATATGCCGCTTGAGTCGCTGCAGTCCGCGCGCAAGGCAGACGCATCATGACCTCGCCTTCGAACTCACCTCTGCGCATCTGCGTGCTCGTGCCCGTCGCCACATCGGCCTACAACGACCGCATCATGAAAGCCATCGCGCCGGTCGTGCCGCCGGACGTGCAGGTCGAAATTCGCAATATCACCGAGGGGCATCCGGATATCGAGAGCCGCACGAACTGGCTGCAGAACGGCATGCCGGTGGTCGAACTCGCGCAGTCCATTGCCAACGACGGTTTCGACGGCATCTGGCTGACCGACTTCGATATGTGCGGCGTCGAGGCCGCGCGCGAAGTCATCGACATTCCGATCATCGGCGGTTTTCCCGCTTCGGCCTTCGCGGCTTTGATGCTCAGCCAGCGGTTCTCGATCATCACGATCCTGCAAAGCACGCTGGCGATGCAGCGCGGTCATCCGCAGACGTATGGCATCCAGGACACGTTCGCGTCGATCCGCGCGATCGATTGCCCGGTCGCGCAGCTCGATAACGTCGACGTGGTGGTCGTTCGCACCTTCGAGGCGGCGCTGAAGGCCATCAAGGACGACGGCGCGCAAGCCATTCTGCTCGGCTGCACGGGTTTCGTCGACGTCGCGAGCCGCGTCTCCACGCTGCTCGGCGAGGCGCTCGGCGCGTATGTGCCGGTGATCGATCCGAATCAGGCCGGCTTCAGCTTCCTTGTCTCGCTGGTGCGGATGAAGGTACGCCCGAGCCGGTTGACTTACAGCAAGGTCAGTCTCCAGTCGTAAGCGGGACACTTCTCTCCGTGCTCGTCCGGCGCGGCGCGCTTGCCGCGCCGGATGCTCTCGCCTTCCAGTTCCGCCTTTTTCGCCTGCCTCGCAATCGCCTTTCGTCCCCATGTGGACGAAAGCGCCCTCTCGCCCTGCCGGATACGGTCAATTGGACGAAATCGTCCAATATTTTGGGTATGCATGGACGAGACTGACCAATTTCGCGCGTGAAATTTTCCGGCACGCCCGCTCCGACGCAGTTTCGATGCCTGGCACAGTCATTGCTTAAATAGTGAGACGAGATGCCGCCTTAAAAACACCCTGGACAGGCGGTTTCCGGAACACGCAGCAAATCCGTCCGACAAGCCGGGGGAACCTGAGAGACCAACAAGATCACGCGCTGCAAAGCGTTCGACACACCGACGTCCGGCGACGTGCAGATTGCTGCCGAATCGCCGGCGCCGCCGACACCCGGGACGCCGCTATTCAGCGAGGCCATTCGGTTAGTGATCCGAACAATAGTTGACGCGCCGATCGAGTCCAACGATGTCGAGTCGTTGGCAACAGACCGAGAGAGGGCTGTGCAGTTGTTGTAGTTGTGACTGTCGTGTGTCAGCGCATCGCGACCGAATGCTTCCATAGAGAAGTTCGTTGCGATGCGCGACTGCGAAATGGCGGAAACCGTCTGGCTATGCACCAGGCGAGCTGCTACGGGGTTCGGCCGTCGTTGCCCTCCCTTCCGGAGACAAGCAGCGGCGGCTCGTTCTTTCTAATCAGTCTGCGCCGACCGCGGTGAAAACGCGGCACCAGGCGTGGAACAGAATCTGCTACTGGCAACCCTACGCGGCGTCAGACTGTTAGACCTCGCGAGTCGACCACACTGGCCATTTACGGGGTTTCAAACAATGCATCACCACATTTTCGAGAGAGAACTCGTTCATCTGGAACGCGTAATCGCCTGCGCGTCGCGAGAGCCCTTTCCGCCCACCTATTGGCGCGACCGCGTCGAGCATCTGAAAAATTGTCCACACGCGCCTCTGTTCGGCTATCGCATTGCCCGTCTGTCCCGGCTCGTTGCCGAACTGAACGGTTAGCCGACACGCGTCGGTAGCCGGTTGGCCTTGTTTGGCGGACCGCCCGGCAACGAGCAAACACAACGCTTTCAGTCAAACGAATCGGCTGGGTTCCGCCGGTTGTATCCCCTTCTTCCGCCGGTGTTCGCCCGAACGCCGGCACTGGTTTAGGCACTTGCCGCAACATCGCCGCCTTCGGCCGCCCCGGCAATGGCGCCGGCCATTGCCGCCTATGACACCGAAAACCCGCGGCATTTCATAGGCGTGTACTATCGACGGCATTGCCTTAATCTCATTCTATTGATGGTGACTCTCACCTATATTTTGAGTTGCAGCAGCAGGCCTGCCGACGCGAGCTATGCTCGTCCAATGCATGCCACGAAATCCGTATCGGATGGAGAGCATGTGCGTCGGGTAATCGCAGTGGTACACCCAGTACCCCCACAAGAGCCCACCAGGTAATGTTCCGGCAGCCCCCTCGGCGCGGGATCGTGCAATGCGCCACAGAAGACAAACACCGTAACAGAACAAATAGTGGGTACGTCCTCTCAAGGAGATAGCGCATGTCAACCGAAGCAAAGTGCCCGTTCAACCATACTGCCGGCGGCGGCACGACGAACCGTGACTGGTGGCCGAAGCAGCTGCGGCTGGACCTGCTAAGCCAGCACTCCAGCAGGTCGGACCCGCTGGACGGCGGCTTCAATTATGCAGAGGCTTTCAAGAGCCTCGATCTGGCGGCGGTGAAAAAGGACCTCGCCGCGCTGATGACCGATTCGCAGGATTGGTGGCCGGCGGACTTCGGCCACTACGGTCCGCTCTTCATCCGCATGGCCTGGCACAGTGCCGGCACGTACCGCATCGGCGACGGCCGCGGCGGCGCCGGGCGCGGCCAGCAGCGTTTCGCGCCGCTCAACAGCTGGCCGGACAACGTCAGCCTCGACAAGGCGCGCCGCCTGCTCTGGCCGATCAAGCAAAAGTACGGCCAGAAAATTTCCTGGGCCGATCTGCTGATCCTCACCGGCAACGTCGCGCTCGAAACCATGGGCTTCAAGACCTTCGGCTTCGGCGGTGGTCGCCCCGACACCTGGGAGCCGGATCTGGACGTCTACTGGGGCAACGAAAAGACGTGGCTGGGCGGCGACGTCCGTTATGGCAAGGGAGCCGCGGGCGATAACGACGACGGCGGCGTGATCGTCGCGGACGAACAGAAGCACGGCGAAGAGGTCAGCCGCGACGACAACGGACGCAACCTGGAAAATCCGCTGGGCGCCGTGCAGATGGGCCTGATCTATGTCAACCCGGAAGGTCCCGACGGTAATCCGGACCCAATCGCCGCCGCACACGACATCCGCGAAACTTTTGCTCGCATGGCCATGAACGACGAGGAAACGGTCGCGCTGATCGCCGGCGGCCACACCTTCGGCAAGACGCATGGCGCAGGTCCGGCCGACAACGTCGGTCCCGAACCCGAGTCCGCCGATCTCGCGAACCAGGGACTCGGCTGGAAGAACAGCTTCGGCACCGGCAAGGGCGCCGACGCCATCACCAGCGGTCTGGAAGTCACCTGGACCACCACGCCGACGAAATGGGGCAACGGTTTCTTCGAGAACCTGTTCAAGTACGAATGGGAACTGACCAAGAGCCCGGCCGGCGCCAACCAATGGGTCGCCAAGGGCGCCGACGAGACGATCCCGCACGCTTACGATCCGTCGAAAAAGCGCCGGCCGACGATGCTCACCACCGACATCTCGCTGCGCATGGACCCCGTCTACGAGAAGATTTCGCGACGCTTTCTGGACAATCCCGACCAGCTCGCCGATGCCTTCGCCCGTGCATGGTTCAAGCTGACTCACCGCGACATGGGACCGCGTGCCCGCTACCTCGGGCCGGAAGTGCCTGCTGAAGAACTGATCTGGCAGGACCCCATTCCGGCAGTCGACCACCCGCTCGTCAATGAGCAGGACGTCGCCTCGCTCAAGCAGAAGATCCTGGCGTCGGGGCTGCCCGTCTCGCAACTGGTGTCGACGGCGTGGGCGTCGGCGTCGACCTTCCGCGGCTCGGACAAGCGTGGCGGCGCCAACGGCGCGCGCATTCGCCTCGCGCCGCAGAAAGACTGGGCCGTCAACCAGCCCGAGCAACTGGCTAAGGTACTGAAGGTCCTCGAAGGCATCCAGAGCGAGTTCAACGGCGCGCAGTCCGGCGGCAAGAAAATCTCGCTGGCGGACCTGATCGTGCTGGCGGGTAACGCCGGCATCGAACAGGCGGCAAAGAGCGCCGGCCATCAGGTGACGGTGCCGTTCGCACCGGGACGCATGGACGCCTCGCAGGAGCAGACCGACGTCGAGTCCGTCGGCGCGCTCGAACCATTCGCCGATGGTTTCCGCAACTATCTGAAGGGCAAAGTCGGCGTTCCGGCTGAGGCTCTACTGATCGACAAGGCGCAATTGCTGACGTTGACCGCACCGGAAATGACGGTGCTGATCGGCGGCTTGCGCGCCCTGAAGGTAGGGACCGGGCAGAATCCGCAAGGCACCTTTACCAGCAAGCCGGAAACCCTGACCAACGACTTCTTCCGCAACCTGCTCGACATGGGCACGGAATGGAAGCCGGCCTCGTCGGCCCAGGACGTGTTCGAGGGACGTGACCGCAAAACCGGCGAGTTGAAGTGGACCGGCAGCCGCGTCGATCTGGTGTTCGGTTCGCACGCGCAGTTGCGGGCGCTGTCCGAAGTCTATGCAAGCGAGGACGGGAAGGAGAAATTCATCAGCGACTTCGTTGCCGCGTGGGTCAAGGTGATGAACCTCGACCGGTTCGATCTCGCCTGAGCGGGGCGCCGCGGTTCCGTCAGGGTTGCCGCCCTGACGGAACGTTGCCCCGCCGGGCGAAAGATAAACTGCCAGGTTAAACCAACGGTGCGAGCCCCGCTGTATCGGAGCCGCACCGTTTGTTTTTGCGCGAAACGATGTGGGAGTGTGCGAGAGTGGCGGATGGGCGAAACCCTGTTTCAAGGTCAAGAGCCCGCGCACCGCGTCATCGACAATGAGGGCGATACGGTCAACGACATGAGGAGCCGGATCAATGGGAAGCACCAGTGCAGTTGCGGCAGCGGCAGTCGCCTTCCTGGGCAGCCACTTTCTCTTATCCCATCCACTGCGCGGACCGTTGGTTCGCGCAATTGGCGAAACGGCGTTCCAGGGCGTCTATTCGCTGGTTGCGTTCCTGACGCTCGGCTGGCTGATCGTGGCTTACGGAAAGGCGCCCCTCTCCGCACCGCTATGGCCGGTAGGCGACGGGCTCTGGGCGATTGCGACCGTGATCATGCTGATTGCGTCGATCCTGCTGATGGGTTCCCTGATCCGCAATCCGGCGCTGCCCACCGGCGGCCGGCCCGGCTCGTTTCCCGACGCGGCCCGCGGCGTATTCGCGATCACGCGTCACCCGATGATGTGGTCGTTCGCGCTTTGGGGGCTGTGCCACATCGCCGTGTTCCCCGTGGCCAAGAACATTATTCTTGCAGCGGCCATGGTGATCCTCGCACTCGTCGGCGCCGCGCTGCAGGACCGCAAGAAGCAGCAACTCCAACCCGATCTCTGGCCCGCATGGGAAGCGAAGACCAGCTACCTGCCGTTCGCGGCGATCGCCGCCGGCCGCGCGCGGCTGAGCGGGTTCGGCATGCACGCGCTGCTGGGCGGGCTGGTCGTCTGGCTTGCGGCGACCTGGGCTCATATCCCGCTCACCGGCTGGGCGGCGGGCATCTGGCGCTGGTTGTAGACGCAGCCTCGTCAATGCCGTCGCTCAAGCCGCGCTTCATGCCACTGCATGCCGACTCGATGTGAACTGCTCTCTGCTCGTCGAGATGAAATCGGCGGCCTGAAGTGGAACCGTATCGGGACCGGAGAACGACCGCTTCGCGCTGGCTCGGGCCAGGATCCGCGTGAGATGCGAATAGAAGTGCTGCAGTTGTTTCGCGTCCGAAGCTCGTGCTTCGAGGTCGAACACATCTTCGAGCACGCGTCGCGAGACGTAGAAACGTTGAAGTCCGTGGACGATGCGAATCTGAAAGACGACGCCGTCACTGTTGTGCGGCACCGCTGCCCAAATGAGCGAATGGCTACCCATGGAGCCCCCGTAGATCATGTCGATCGAAAATTCGTCAATTCATGGTCGCACATCTCAGCGGGCGGTGAATCTTTTCAAAATTGTGACGGGTCGTCATTTGACATTTTTACCACGGTCGCCATATTGCAGCGCAGCAAATACCTGTAGACTGAGGACGGGGCAACTGCAATTGGGCACCCACGGTCGCAATATGACGGGAGAATGCGCCATGACGACTTCTCAGTCTTCACACACTCCAACCGTCCCTGTATTGCATGTCTTCGAGCAAGCCGGAGGCTGGCATTGGGGCATCACGGTCCCGCGCGCGAAGGGAAGCGGATTCAAACTGATCGCCTTCAGCGAAAGAACGTTCGCGGTCGAGGACGCCGCTCGCACGGACGGAAGCCAGGCGTTAGAAAGCCTGGCAGATAGCGGTGCGCGCGACCGGCTCACTACCGACGTCGCGTGAGTTCAATCGCCCGCGGCGACGATCGAGCCTGAGCCGCGCCGCGCGGCACTTCCTTGAATCACCTTGAGATCGATGGTCGCGTCGGCGACCAGGAAGGCTTGCGGGGAAAAGACGAGCATCGGACGAGCCTCGATCGCCCGCGCCACGCCGCATATGAAATTCGCCGCTGCGCCGTCGCCACACTATTGTCACACTTTGAAACGACGATCGGTGGTTGCACCGTCCTTGGCCCGGACGGGCGGCACGGCGCAGAAATTCTGTCGCTGTCCCGACGATAGTGACCGCAGTGTCGCACCGCTTCGCCAGATCCCAGGCATGCGACGTGCTCTACACAACGCGGCGAAAAACATGAGAGACACCGTGAAGCAACGAGCGACTGTTGTCTGCCAGCTTGGCAGGCGAATCCTCCTGGTCAGCCGGGAAGGCACCCGTTGGTCGCTACCTGGCGGCAAGCCCGTGACAGGGGAAGATCTTCGTGAAACCGCGATGCGCGAATTGATGGAGGAAACGCGTCTTCATGCAATGGACATGCGGTACATGTTCGGCTTCACCGGCATCCACACCTGTCATCATGTATTCGTTGCGACGATTGCCGATGGCGAGCAGCCCGTGCCCAGCAACGAAATTACGCGTTGTACCTGGGCGAAGGTCACGGAGGTTGCCAATCTGCCGGTCAGTACTTCTACGAAGGGAATCGTTGAAGTGCTGGCCATGGCCTCCAACGGCGCGTCAAGACTGCCCAGCGACTATGACCAGGCAGCCGATATCGGAGCCCAGTTCTCTCGCTGATGAAACCGCCCCGGCCAGCATAGCCATCACGACCTGAATGGGCGGCATCTACAGCGAATCAAAGCTCGTCGAAGCCTACGACTTTGCCGGGCGCCCCGTCTTGACCTGCTCCACAGCGGACACGGCTGCAAGGAGACGCTTCAGCGCCGCGGATTCGAGCAGAACCAATCCAGCGCGCAGAATTTCGCTCTTCTTGACGGACACGCCAGCCTCCAGGCATTTCTGTTTCAGCGCAGCAATTTTGTCGTAGTCGGACTTCGGCATTGTGAAGCTGTCACGCACGACTTTCTCTTTCTTCGCGCGCTTGTCTTTGACCGCCACAGTTGCTTTGACAGGCGCGGCCTTGTCAGCGGCAACCGTCTTTTCCTTCGGCACTTTCTTCGCGCTTGCGCTCTTCTTTTTTACCGCGACGCTCGCGGTTGGCTCGGCAACGTCGCTCTCAGTTTCGGGGGCGGCGCCGGCACCCTTCGGGAAATGAAAAGTCTTCTTCGTTGCTTTCTTGAGGCTCGGCTCACTCATCAGGATCTCCATGCAAAAATTAACGGTATAAACAGTATATACGGTTATTTGGCGGCATGAGTCGCGGACCTGGAGGATGTGCCGATTACCGGCGTTTACGCAGCGCAGCAAATCTGCAGTTCGAGTCGTCCCGGCAACTAGTAACAGCCGCGTTTGCCATGCGCCCTCAGTGTGAAATTCATCCGCAGCTCTTTAACGTGCGCGGTCACCCAGGCGCCATGATTCGATGGAATAATGACGTTTCGTGCTCGCCTGGATGACTCGTAGAATTGCAGCCGGATGCGCTGCAAGCCGACATCATTCAGGCGGGCGCGCTTCACCTGCATCGAGCTTTCGTCGGTGACCGACGCACCCATGATCAGCGTTTCCCTCAGGGTCCTCGCGCCTTGCCGGTGCGACCGTCGGCTTCTTCACGCCCCTGCGCGTGCGTGGTTTCTGTTCTGCCTGATTCGTCGGCATGAAGCAATGCGGGCGTAAGAAAGCAGCCCATCACGGCGGACAGGATAATAAAAATCGAGGCCGCATCGACCAGCAGCCCGAAACGAATAAAAATCAGGAAGCAGCACAAAACATTCAGTAGATGCAGGAGTAAGCCCAGAACGGTGGAACCCTTTGGGACGGCGCGTATGAAGACCGCAAGCCGCGATTGCCGGCGCGGCACATACCAGATGATCAGCAGCCCGAACGTCATGATGAAGGCGCTTTCCGCCCATTTCAGCCAGGTTGGCCGACGCAGGAAACGCCCTTCGACGATCGTCTCGATCACTTGCGCCTGAATCTCGATACCTGGCACCAGTTCCCCCAGCGCGGTCGTGCGCATGTCGGTGACGCCCGCGCCGGTCAGGCCGACCAGCACCAGTTTGTTGCGGATCCGGTCGGGGTCGACTGTGCCCTGCAGAACGTCGCGCGCCGACACGTAGCGGCTCAGCGTCGAGCGAATGGATGCGAAATGCAACCAGATGTCGCCGCCGGGTTGCGTGGGCACCTGCACATCCGCGACGCCCACCGCCTGCACGCCCGATGTGTCGGCAAACACGTCGATCGCCGAAGATCCGGTGGCGAGGCGGAGCATTTCCATCGGCAGACTGGGGACCAGCTTCTCCCGCAAACCCATGATCAACGGAATATGCCGGACCACGCCTTGTTCGAGTGCCACGCTCAGCATCGCCTGACCGTGAGCCGCCGCCTGCAATTCGGGCAAGCTGGCGAGCACATAGTCGAACCGTTGCACAGAGTCGAGTGGGTCGGCGCCATGCACGAGGATCGGCGCACTGCGCAGATCGGTGCTCGCGGCGGAGGTTGCGTGATCGAGCGGCGCGGCCCCCAGGATGGTCGGCGCGGCGCGCAACGATCGCTCGAGAATGGCCTCGTGACTGGGCAGCGCCCGCAAGCCGGCCGCCAGAGCCGCAGCCGATTTCGGCAGATTGGCGGCCACCTTGTCGGGCGAGGTCTGATCCGGTTCGGGCATGTAGATGTCGAGACCGATGGCCAGCGGTTTCAGTGCGTCGATGGCATCCACCAGGCTCGCGAGTCGATTTCGCGGCCACGGCCATTGACCGACGGTCGCCAGCGTCTCCTCGTCGATCTCCACGATGGTCACGGGCTGCGCGGTCGGAACCCGCGGAAAGTGACGTTGATACTGATCGAACAGAATTTGCCGGGCGGTTTTGAAGGAATCAGGCAGCGCCGCGTCGAGCGCGTCGACGAAAGCCGGACGCGGTATGTCGCTCGGCCATTCGCTGGTCAGATTGAGCAGGCTCAGGCCGAACAACAACGCCAGCGCCACCGGACGCCCCTGGGCCGCCTTCAGCAGATGCCTGGTCCGGGTAATCCATGGGTCGAAATAGCGTTTCATCGACGGAAGGCCACTCAGCGCCGATGACTGGCGCGGGTCATTGGACGGTGATGACCGCGCGCCGGTTCATGCGATGGGGAACGCCATCCGCCGTGGGGATCAGTGGTTCGCGCTTGCCCCGGGCGGCGATCTCAATCTGTTGGGCAGGAATGCCTTGCTTGATCAGGAACGTCGCCACCGTCTGCGCCCGCTGCATGGACAGTTTGTCATTGAAGTCCTGCGAGCCGGCGAGATCAGTGTGACCCACCACTACGAGTTGGGGCGCAGGCCAGGTCGCGAGGACGGCCTTCAGTTTCTTAACCGTGGCGGCCGACTCCGGGGCCAATTCGGTGGCGGAGTCGAAGAGAAAAAAGATCGTGAAGGTCATGGGGCGCGGCGGCCGGGCCGCGAGCAGTTCACCATATCGTGCCTGCACAGTGGACTGGCTATCCAGCGTTTTTTCGATGGCGCCGCTCTTCGTGACGTCGACTCCGGCATAGGCCTTGTCTATGGTCTGCTCTCCGGTCGCACTGTGGACAACGACCGCGCCGACCTTGCCGTCGGGATCCGGCAATAGAATGATTTTGTCCGGAGTGCTGCACGCGGCCAGCAAGGCCAGCACGACGAATGCCGCTGCCCATGCCAGCCCGCGACGTCGGATTGCAGCCTTCAATGTGCGCCCTCCCCTTTATCCCCGACTTCGATGATGAACTCAGTGCCGCGCACGCCGAGCGTGGTAGTCGGTGTGCTGAAACGGACGGCATCCGGATTCGCCTTCGCCAGTTTTCCAGAAATCACGGCCAGTGAGCCGCGTTTGACGGAGGCGTCGAGCACGCCGTCATGGGTCGTGGTATTGAATGCGAATTTGTTGAGGTCGAGGATGGTATCGGCGCCGGCCGAGAGCTGGGTGGTGTCACGCAGCGTGATGCCGACGGAGGACTGCGGGCCGGTCACGATACGATCCTTGCCATACACCTCGCTGCCGATGGCCGCGCCCGAACTTGCTCCGGACCGCTCGATCTGCACCGTGCCCTTGACGGTCTTGACGACGCCGGCAGCATCGTCGGCAAGTGCATCCGTGACAGCCATGCATCCGCAGGCTAGAAGCAACGCATATTGGGCGGCTTGGAGACGCATCGGTGTCACCTGATGGCGTAAACGCTGCATTCCGCGGGACAGCGCGGCTCCCTGATGTCGACCTGGTGTGTGAGCAATCATTGCCTGACCGCTCGCAGAGCTGGGGCTTGCGAAAGACTTGCAGAAATACGGCTCCTGGGAAGCCGGGGAGACTTTTCTACGGCATCGATCAGACTAGCGCCGCGCCCCTGGGTGACTCTGTGCGCTTCCGCGCATATCGCCACGAGACACTTGATTGGCAGCCTGTTTGTGTCGCCGCGCCGTTCGATTAAGGGTTAACCCATTCAGAACTGCGCATCAAAGTGCATACAGTTCTTGCATACGAGCTTGCTTCAGACGCGGGGGGATTGCCGCCCAGGACTTCCGGCGGTGTTTCCTCAGTTCCACGAACTCAAAGGAGAAGACAGATGGAAATCCGCAACCCTTCCCCCGGCCTCTACAACGAAGATCTCGCCCCTTCAAGGGTACGCAACTGGGGTGCCTTCAGCATCTTCAATGTCTGGACTTCGGACGTGCACAGCCTCTGGGGCTACTACCTCGCAGCCAGCCTGTTCCTGCTGTGCGGCACGTTTACGAACTTCGTGCTGGCGATCGGAATCGGCTCGCTGGTGATCTTCGCGCTGATGAACCTGATCGGCTACGCCGGCGAGAAGACCGGCGTGCCCTACCCGGTGCTGGCGCGCGCCTCCTTCGGCGTGTGGGGCGCCAACCTCGCGGCGCTGGTGCGCGCCGTGGTGGCCTGCTTCTGGTACGGCGCGCAGACGGCCGCGGCAGCGGGCGCGCTGGTCGCTCTGCTTATCCGCAACGACAGCATGATGACGTTCTACAAGGGCACGCACTTCCTCGGCCACTCGGGGTTGGAGGTGATCTGCTACGTGGTGATCTGGGCGCTGCAGTTGCTCATCATCCAGAAGGGCATGGAGACGGTGCGCAAGTTTCAGGACTGGGCCGGCCCGGCGGTGTGGGTCGCGATGCTGATACTCGCGATCGGCCTGTGCGTGAAGGCCGGCGGCTTCTCGTTCTCGCACGGCATTCCGATGGACGTGCTGCTCGACAAAACCAAAGACGCCGGTGTCAGCGGCGAGCCGGGATCATTCTGGGCGCTGATGGCAGTGGGCGCGACCTGGATCACCTACTTCGCGGCGCTGTACCTGAACTTTTGCGACTTCTCGCGCTACGCAAAGAATCGCGAAGCCGTGAAGAAAGGCAATCTGTGGGGCCTGCCGGTCAACCTGATCGCGTTCTCGCTGGTCGCGGGCATCACCACCATCGCCGCCTTCAAGGTGTATGGCGAAGTCCTGCTGCACCCCGAGCAGATCTCAGCCAAGTTCGACAGCTGGGTACTGGCGCTCATCGCTGCGCTGACCTTCGCGGTCGCCACGCTCGGCATCAACGTGGTCGCCAATTTCGTCTCGGCGGCGTTCGACATCTCCAATGTGTTCCCCAAGCAGATCAGCTTCAAGAAAGGCGGCTATATTGCCGCGGCCATCGCGCTGGTGCTCTACCCGTTCGCGCCGTGGGAAGGCAACGCCGCGCACTTCGTCAACGCCATCGGCGCGACGATGGGCCCGTTGTTGGGGATCATTCTGGTGGACTACTATCTGGTGGCCAAGGGCAACATCAACGTCGCGGCGCTCTATCAGGAGCATGGCGAGTACCGTTACGAAGGCGGCTGGAACGTCAACGCGTTGATCGCGGCGGCGATCGGCAGCGTGTTTTCGACCTTTCTACCGAACTTCACCAACCTGCTTCCGGTCTGGTGGAACACCTATGGCTGGTTCTTTGGCGTGCTGATCGGTGGCGGCACCTATCTGATCATGGCGACGCTGCGGCCACGTACGGCCATTGCGACGACCCGCGCTTAAGGCTTCGTTAAGGAGATGGATGCGGTGACCCGCGTCCAGCTCCTTGAGGCAGAGTCAAGCATTAGCGCGCGCTGCATCCCGCAGGCGGACGGTTCGTCGCGATAGCCGGGTTTGCCTTTCTCACTGGTTGATCTGCCCTGCCGCAATGTCCTCTAGCGATCTTCCGCGCGTCGGCACGCCCATGAGCAACACCGCCAACGCGCCGATCAGCAGCACAAGCGTCGTCGCCCCGAACACGCCGGCAAAGCCCAGCAGCGGATAGACGTACCCGACGAGGATAGGCGCGGCAATCGCGCCCAGCCGGCCAATCGACGAAGCGAGCCCGGTGCCCGTCGCGCGCACGTCGGTGGGAAAAACCTCCGGGGTGTAGGCATAAACGCCGGCATAGGTGCCGTTCATGAAGAACGAAAGCAGGATGCCCGACACCATGATGCCGGTATCCGTACCCGTCAACGCAAGCCCGAGCGCCGAGATGCCGCCCAATATCATGTACGACGCAATCGTCGCCTGGCGGCCGATCTTCTCGTTGAGCCACGCGCCCGAAAAGTATCCGGGAATCTGCGCGATGTAAATCACGAGCGAATACGAAAAGCTCCGCGTGATCGTCATCCCGTTCTGAACCAGCAAGCCGGGAATCCACGTGAAAAACGCGTAGTAGCTGAACGTGATGGATAGCCACATCAGCCACGTCATGGCCGTGATGCGCGCGAGCTTCGCCGCCCACAGCGCCTTGACGTTGGCGATGATCGAGGCCCGCCCGGCCGCGAGCGGAACGGATCCCTCGCGCGCGGGAGACAGCGGCTCCAACTGTACGCCGGCTTTCATCACCTCCGCTTCCATTCGCGACACGATCACATCGGCTTCCGCGTGCCGGTTGCGTGCCTCGAGCCAGCGCGGCGACTCGGGCAACGCGCGGCGCCACCAGAGCAGCATCACAATGGGCAGCGCCGTGATCACCATGACCGCACGCCATGCATTGGGGGCGAGCGGAATCACCAGATAGCCCAGCAGTGCGGCCGCCACGAATCCAAAGGAGAAAAATCCCGCGAGGCTGCCGGTGAAACTGCCGCGATATCGCCGTGCCACGAACTCGGAGAGAAACGGCGCGACGATGGCGCTTTCCGCACCCGTCCCCAGGCCGGCGACAATGCGCGTCGCCAGAAAAAATCCCCAGTCGTTCGCGAGCGCGCTGGCAAGGGAGGCGACGCAGTAAATCACGAGCGCATACATCATGACCTTGCGTCGGCCGATGATGTCGCCGAGCATGCCCGCGAGCATCGCGCCGACGAAATAGCCCATGAACGTACCGCTTCCCAGCACGCCGGTCTGCACGCTCGTCAAACCCCATTGCGTGCGCAGCACCGGCAGCAGGAATGCGAGCACGGCGGCGTCCATCGCATCGAAGGTGTAGCCGAGGCCGCCCATCAACAACAGACGGCGGTGAAAACCTGAAAACGGCAATCGCTCGATGCGAGCGGCAATCATCGACATGGACAAGCTCCGATTGGGACATTGGGGCGCCGCGAACGCGGGCGGGCTCATAAGGTCAAGCGCTTTCGAGTTCGTTGACGAAGATCCGGCCATCCTTCATTACGAGCGGAATATGCTCGCCCTGGCCTAACAGGCAATCGACGGACTTCAACGGATTGCCATCGACCACCAGTACATCGGCATGCGCGCCCGCCATGATTCTGCCGAGCTTGTCCTGCATACCGAGCACTTCCGCGCCAACGATGGTCGCGCTCGCGATCACCTCGGCCGGCGACATGACGTCGGCCAGAATCCGGAACTCATCGCTTTGCAGCCGCTGTGCCTCGCCGAGCAGGTCCGTGCCGAAGCCCATCTTCACGCCGGCGCGCTTCATGATTTCAATCGAGTGCAGCCCCGCGCCATGCACGTCCGCGACCTTGGCGATGCTGGCCGGCGGCAGTCCATATTTCTCGCCTTCGCTTGCAAGGGCGTCGTAAGTGACGAGGGTCGGCACGACATACGCGCCGTGTTCCGCCACGAGACGTGCGGTCTCCTCGTCGATCAGATTGCCGTGCTCGATCGTGCGCACGCCGCAACGCACGGCGCGCGCGATCGCCGCGGGCGTATAGGCATGCGCCAGTACATACGTGCCACGCCCCTGAGCTTCGGCGACGATGGCGCGGATCTCGTCTTCGGAGTAACCGAATGCGCCGACCGGATCGGTGGGCGAAGCGACGCCGCCCGAAGCCATGATCTTGATCTGGTCGGCGCCCATTTGCAGTTCCTCGCGCACGGCCCGGCGCACTTCATCGACGCCGTCCGCCACGCGGCCGAGCGCGCCCACGCGCACGCAGCATCCGCACGGTGAATCGGGCGGCATGTAGTCGGAGCGGGCGCGCGGATCGGCATGACCGCCCGTCTGGCTCAACGCGCGGCCGGATACAAAGAGGCGCGGACCTTCGATGAGTCCCGATTCGACCGCCTGCTTGAATGGATACCCTGCCCCGCCCGCGTCGCGCACGGTGGTGAAGCCGCGGCGCAGCATCGCGCGCATGATCGGCACGGCGCGCAGCGTGACGAGCACGTTGGGGAGCGTCGCCACGCGCGGCAGATTGAACTCGATTGCAACGACATGCACATGCAGATCGATCAGCCCCGGCATGATCGTTTTGCCTTTGACGTCGATCACGTGCGCGTTGCTGCTCTTGATCGGCTTATCGGACACTTCGCGGACGAAGCCGTCCTCGATGAGAATTTCGAAGCCTTCCAGCAGATCAGGACGGGTGGGATCGAGAAGCGCGCCGTTACGTAAGAGAAAGCTGGTCAAGTGTTATCTCCTTCAGGTTTCGACCGCAGCGCCGGGCATACGGGCCTCGCTTCGAGTATGGAGGCTGGCGTATGGAAGCGCTGCCAGGATATTCATCAGGATAAATCCCGCATGTATCAAGTATGGCGCTGACCAACACATGCCGCAAAGCGGATCCAAAAAAAGCTTTTCCCACATGTTGATCTATTGCAGCTGTCCGCATTAAGATGGGCACCTCGGCGCGCGACATGCCACCCAAACGCAAGGTGACATCCCGCAGCGGCCACCACACCGAATTGATCCTGCTCGCGAAGCGAGGCCAATGGATCAGGTTCCCAGCCAGGCAGCAAGCTCAGCCAGGAGACGACGATGCTCAGTCCACACGAATTTGCGACCCTCATGTTGCTCAAGGATGCACCGGATCTACCGAGTCTGGACGGTGCCGATCTGGAAGCGCTTCTGGAGCGCCAACTCGTCACGCTGGAAGAGCTCGCTTCCGGGCAACAACGCCCTCTCATTACCGAGGACGGACAGATTTTTCTGAAGGCCGCCGCTCGTATCCTGAACGACGAATGACACGTATCGCTTGATCAGTTGCACAGTCAAGGAGTGTTGCATGGCCGAATCGGGGGCGGGAATCGTCGTGGGTCTGTGTGGTCTGAGTGTCGCCATGCTGTTGGTCGCCGGACATTATTGGCTCGAGATGATCAGGCGTCGGCAGCTCAGACGAATGAACCATCACGATTGCTGGGAAGTGATGCGCCACAGGCGCTGAAGGCGCGCTGCCGGATGCGTCGATAGTCACGGCATCAAGTGGCTTATGCGCATTTCGCGCGCAGTCTTTCGGACCTGTTTGATTCAATCGGACCCGCAGCGAGCAGGTCACGAGAAAGCCGATCATGAACTGGCTAGCCAATGCGGTGCTTGTCGCGCACGCGCTGCTTGCGTTGTTCATCGTGTGCGGATTCGTCGCGATCTGGGTGGGCGCCGGCCTCCGCTGGAAGTGGATACGCCAGCGTTTCTTCCGGCTCGTTCATCTGTCAGCGATCGTTATCGTGGCCACGTTGTCGCTGCTGGGTATCGCGTGCCCGTTGACGACGCTGGAGGACTGGCTGCGTACGGGTTCGCTGGATACGCAAGGATTCACGCAAGGCTTCATCCAGCGCTGGGTGAGCCGCCTGCTCTACTACGATTTGCCGGGCTGGGTCTTCACGCTTCTGTACGTCGCTTTCGGTCTGGTGGTGTTGCTGACCTGGCGGCTGATCCCTCCTGAGAGGGCACGTCGTTCGAAAGCAATGCGCTCGTGAGTCAGAGGTAACGCGCTGGACACACCAAAGACGAGCAACCGGTGCGATGGCCATCTGAATGTCCACGACCCGTATCGCGCAGATATGTGTTCTACAGCCGGCGCACGTATATTGCCCGCTCACGCCGCGCGCCAATCGTCCAGTCGCTCGCCGATTGCTTCCAGCTTGGCCCGGTCCAGTTTGCCTAACGAATTGCGCGGCAACTGGTCAACCACGATGAGCCGCTCCGGCATCTTGTAGTTCGCAACCCTGGTGGACAGATCACGCAACACGTCCTCGACCTGCGTCGCGGTTTCGGTCAGTTCAACGAAACCGATCACGCGCTGACCGAGGACGGCGTCCCGCACGCCGACTATCGCCGCCTCGCGCACGCCGCGATGGACCGTGAGCGCATGCTCGATTTCGGTCGGCGAGATGTTCGACCCGCCGCGAATGATCAGGTTTTTCTTTCTGGCGACGTACCAGAAGTCGCCGGCCTCGTCCTGGCGCATCACGTCGCCGGTGGCCCACCAACCATCCTTGCGTGCGTCGTCGATGCGCCCGGGGCCGAGCCAATAGCCGACGAACAGGTTCGGTCCGCGCAGCATCAGTTCGCCCGCTTCGCCGCGCCTGACCGTGTTGCCTTCTGTGTCGGCGAGACGAACGCGGTCCACGTCAACCGCGCGGCACACGGGCCCGCTATCGAATCCATAGGTGAAGGTGCCCGCGCTTTCGCTCATGCCGAGGAAATTGCGCATCCTGACGCCGAACACCCGCAAAAACTCCTCCTGCAGACTCGGCGGCGTCGCGTCGCCTCCGACGAGGCAGGTGCCCAGTGACGCGACGTTGCGTGGCTGCGCGATCTGCTCGACGATCGCCGCCGAATACATGAACGGCAACCACATCATCATCGTGCAACGGTGCCGTTCTATCAGGTCAAGCGCGGCCGCGGGTTCGAATCGGTCCATCAGGACGCAGGTGCCGTCTGTGGCGAGCGTCGCGAGCGCAGTGAAGAGCCCTGCAGCATGCATCATGGGCGTGGCAATCAGCGTGACGTCGTATGGCCTCGACGCAATGGCCTGGCAAGCTTGCATCATCGCGAACGCAGTGCGCGGGGTGTGCGTGACGAACTTCGGTTCTCCCGTGGTGCCGGACGTCGACAGCAGAAGCGCCGGTTCATCGACGCGCACCGGCTCGAGCCGCATCTCGTCTGCCTCGTGCTCGATCAACTCACTCCATGCTCTGCCGCCCGCGCGTTGCGCCGAGCCGTCGACAAGAAAGCGCTTGTCCGCAACGAGAATCGAAGCATCCATGCCGGCAATCGCACCGTATAGATCCAGCTGGCCCAGATACAACGAAACCTGCAACCGTCGCAGTTGCGGCCCGAGTTCCGCGCGTGTGAGCCGGTTGTTCAGCGGCACCGCAATCATGCCTGTCAGCATGCACGCGTAATACGCGGCGACGGCTTCTGGTTTGTTCGTCATGTGCAGCGCAACGCGATCGCCAGGTCTCAGACCGTGAGCGAGCAGGCCTTGCGAAAGCCTTCTGATATACCGTGTCAGGCGATCGTAGGTCCATGTGTCATCTCCGGCGATCAGCGCAATGGCATGCGGGCGGGCTGCCGCAGAGCCGAACAGGCGTTCGTGCAGCGTAATGAGTTGCGGTTCTCGTATGGGTTGCGGGCGTGTTCCGGGACAAGACATGGCGGTTGCTCCAAGGGTCGATTGGCTGTCAATGACAGGTCTGCCCTCACAACAGACAACGCTCGCAGATTATTCCGGCACCTGTGTTGAACCAACTCCTCTTCCCGTGTCAATGACAACGACAAGTCGATCCATGGCGCCGTCATCTAGTCCAGCGGCACGGTAATAACAGCACGCCCTGCCGCGCGTTTCACCAGCTCCGCGTGATTGGATGGCTGGCCTAACCATCTGGCCAGTCCACGCGGATTCCGGTGACCCAGCACGAGCAGATCCGCGTTGAGCAAGCCTGCATAGTTAGCCATGCTATCGACCACGTTCCCCACTGCGACATAGCCGCGTGCAACCGTTCCGCTCTCTCTCAAATGATCCAGCGCTTCCTTCAAGGTCTGCTTCGCCGTGCCTTCCATCTGTGAACACGCGACGTCCGATAAGTATCCAAGACTGCTGCCCACAGCCGAGCCGATATCCACTACCGACAGTACATGAACAGTAGCGGTCAACGCATATCCCAAACGGGTCGCGCGCAGTAATGCCGATCTGGATTCAGGCGATCCATCGTAGTAGACGAGCAGGTTGTAGTGGTCAGGCATGGGATCCTCGAATCGTGCGACGAAGGGAGTGGCGGCGGTTGCGTCATCCCCATAACACCCGTGGCCGACGAGGTATTCCAGAAAAGCGCAACGCTTCTTTTCGCTCGCGGCTCTTTGCCGTCACGGAATAAAACCGAAACACCAGGCGTTCGGAGGAGGACGATTCAGCGCCAAAGAGATCGGGCAGTTCAATCCGCGGACTCACTGTTCGCTGATTGCATGCCCATTCCTTTGCGCACTCAGGGATCGTTCGTTCGCGTGCATCGCAGATACAAGACGATTGCGGCGGGCGCTACTCCGAACATAAAAGGAATCGCGAAATGAAACTGCGTCAAAAGGCAGTGCTTGCCTGGTCATTCGCCGCTTGCACGGCAACGCTCACCGCGTGTGGCGGCGGCAGCGACAATTCCACACCACCGGCCCCGGCCACCGGTCCTTTCAAAGCCACCGTGCTGGTTTCCGATGGCAGCGTAAGCGCACCGAACACGGACGCCAATCTCAAGAACGGCTGGGGTATCGCCTTCAACCCGACCGGCGTCATGTGGGTGTCCGACAACAATACGAAAAAGTCGACGCTTTATGACGGCAATGGCGTGGTGCAGTCGCTCGTCGTGACGATCCCGCCCGCGGCGAGTGGACAGGCTGCCGGGCCGACGGGCATCGTGTTCAATACCAGCACCGACTTCGGCATTAGCGCAAACGGCCTCACGAGCAACGCGGTCTTCCTCTGGGCCACCGACGCCGGCACGATCGCCGGCTGGTCACCGAAAGTACTGCCGACGCAAGCGGTCAACGCGCACGACGACGGCACCGGCGGCGCCGTTTACAAGGGCCTTGCCATCGGCACGAACGCCGGTCAGAACCTGCTCTACGCGGCGGACTTTCATAACGGCAAGGTCGATGTGTTCGACAAATCGTTTAACAAGGTCCAACTCGACGGGCAATTCAAGGATCCCAACTTGCCTGCCGGCTTGTCCCCTTTCGGCATCCGTGTAGTCGGTACGACCGTCTATGTGACGTTTGCGAAGCTCGGTCCCGATGGACACACACAGGTGAACGGCCCGGGCAACGGCGCGGTCGACGCGTTCGATACAGCGGGGCACCTCACGAAGCGCATTGCCGTGGGCGGATCGCTGAATTCGCCTTGGGGTCTTGCGGTGGCGCCGGCGAATTTCGGTGCACTTAGCAATGATCTGCTGGTCGGAAATTTCGGCGACGGCACGCTCGACGCGTTCGATCCCAATTCCGGGGCGTTCATCGGTGCAGTGACACAAGCCGACGGATCGACTTTCAAACAGCCGGGTATCTGGGGCATCTCGTTCGGCAACAACGCTGCCAATCAACCGCTCAATACCCTGTTCTTCGCCGCCGGCCCGACACCGACGACCGGCGTCTACGGCCGGCTCGACGTCGCCCAGTAACGAGCCGGCGGACGCGGCGCGAGCGGCGCCTACCCAGGACGCTCTCAGGATCCGCATGCGCCGCGGACGCCGACTCTGACCACGCAAGCCAAACCCGGTGCCACCCATGCCCGATGAACAGCCCCTCCACTACGAACGACGCGAGAGTCCGCGCGTCGGCCGCGCGATCGGGCTGAAGCAAATTCTGGTGCGGGTGGTAGTCGAGTGCGCCGGCGTTTTTCCCGCCTCATAGTCCAGCGCCTGTTGCCGTTGCCCGGTCAGTTGCACGGCAAGAACGTCCGTCTGTGCGTCTTCGCATAACACCCCATAAGCCTTTTTATTCCGCCGCGAGATAGCGAAACACGCGTTTCGCCGCGAATGGATTTCATTGCGCGGCCCTGCACCGAAACGTACCCTGCTCTATACTCGTCAGCTTTTTGGATCGGCGCGTTCGCTTTCACGCTGCATCATGTCCCGACCCCAGCCATCAGCGCTTCTGCTTCGCTACGCCTTCATCGTGATCGTCATTGCGGCTGTCGCGGGAGCGTTCGCGTGGGTCGCCGGCTGGATTCGCTGGCCGGGCAGCGAGCCCGCACTGACGCCCGCCCGGATGATCGACGCCTTCGAGAACAGCATGGGCAGGCATCCCGGCTTTCGCCGCAATCATGCCAAGGGCGTGTGCGTGCGCGGCTATTTCGACAGCAACGGAAACGGCGCCGCGCTTTCGCGCGCGAGCGTGTTCGAGCGCGGCCGCACCCCTGTGATCGGCCGCCTCTCCGCACCGGGCGGCAATCCCGCCCAGGACGACGCCGACGCATCCGTGCGCAGCTTTGCATTGCTGTTCTCGGTGCGCAACGCAGAGCAATGGCGCACCGCAATGAACTCCGTGCCGATCTTCCAGGTCGCCACGCCACAGGCGTTGTACGAACAACTGGTGGCGCTGCGCCCGGATGCGCGGACCGGCCGGCCGGATCCCGCGAAACTGAACGCGTTTCTTGCGCAGCACCCCGAAACAATGGCCTTTCACCAGTGGGTCGACACCCATCCGCCTTCCACGGCTTTCTATAACGCGAGCTACTTCAGCATCGACGCGTTCCGTTTCGTCGATGCCGATGGCAACACACGTTTCGTCCGCTGGAGCGTGGTTCCCGACACGCCCTATGCGCCGTCGAACGAACGCACGAACCCGGCGCGCGATCCCGACTTTCTGGCACACGATCTCTATCTGCGCTTGCAGGGCGGCCCCGTCTCCTGGCACCTCATGCTCACGCCGGCAGGCCCGGGGGATCCGGTCGACGACGCGACGCGCGCATGGCCGCCCGAGCGCGAATTGCATCGGGTGGACGCCGGCACGATCGTGATCGAGCGCGCCGAAAGCCAGATCGACGGCGCCTGCCGGGACATCAATTTCGATCCGTTGATCCTTCCCTATGGCATCGCGCCCTCGGACGATCCGCTACTCGCCGCGCGCTCGGCGGTCTACGCGGTTTCGTTCAACCGGCGCACGCGCGAAGAGGCGGGAATTGGCACGCACCGCCGCTAGAAAGGGCGGCATCGAGATCTCCTCGATGGAATAAAGACGGCTTTCACACGTTGTGCGGTCTCAAGTTAAACTACACCGTTCGAACTTCGTAGCGAAAAAAAAACGGTGGCGAACGACAGTGCAATTTTTTGTGCGAGGTCGACGGGTTCGCAATGCTGTCGAACCCGTCTCGGGGAACATGGGAGATTTTCGTTCAATGAACGGTGTAGATTTACCTGGCATGCTTCCCGAAATGCTGCCGCGCCTGTGGGCGTTCGCGCTTCGCCTGTCGGGGGACCAGCATGACGCCGAGGATCTTGTGCAACGCGCCTGCCTGCGCGGGCTCGAACGCGCCCATCAGCTTCAGCCCGACACGGCTCCTTTGAGCTGGATGTTCTCGATTGTCCATTCGACCTGGATCAACGAGCTGCGCGCCCGCAGCGTGCGAAGACGGTCCAGTTTCGATTGGGATGACGACTTCCTCGAAAATCTTCCCGACCCCGTCGACCGGGGTCCCGAAACGCAATTGATGCACGGGCAGATCATCGACGCAGTCGAACGCTTGCCGGAGGCGCAGCGCGTCGTGATGCTGCTCGTCGCCGTGGAAGGCCTGAGCTATCAGCAGGCCGCCGACGTGCTCGAGGTGCCCATCGGCACGGTCATGAGCCGCCTGTCGCGCGCCCGCCAGGCGGTCGGCGCGCTGCTTGGCGGCGAGACGCCGAAAGCCCGGCCCGCGAAGACACAAAAGGATTCAATCGCATGATGGCTGACGACGCTCAACTGCTCGCTTACGTGGATGGCGGCCTGTCGCCCGAGGATCGCAGCGCGGTCGAAGCGCGACTGCGCGAGTCCGCCGAAGCAAGGCAAAAGGTCGCACTGTTGCGCGCTTCGCGGCTCGATTTCGCGGACGCCTTCGCGCAACAGAGCCTCCCGCCAGTGCCCGATTCATTGAAGCTCAAGATCGACGAGATGGTCCGCGCGCAGCGCGCCCGGGAATCGAACGACCCGGTCCTGCCCGCCAGCGAAAAAGCACCCTCCGAACCCGTGCGCTCGCGCCTGCGCGGCATGCCGGTCTGGCTTGCGGCGGCCTGCGTCGCCGGCGCTTTCGCCTGCGGCCTGTTCGTGCGGGTCGGCCCGCTTGCGGGCGGCGGCATGCAGATGGCCGCCAACGCCGACGTATCGCCGTGGGTGGCGGCGGCGGTCGGGTATCAGAAGCTGTACACGCGCGACACCCTCGCGTACACGGAGGAAGATCCGGCGGCCGCGGCGAAGATCGTCAGGGACATCCGCAGCGACGACAAGCTCGCCCTGCGCGTGCCGGACCTGACGAGCGCCGGGCTGACGTTCAAGTCGGTGCAACGGCTGCGCTTTAACAACAAGCCGCTCGTGCAGATCGTCTATCTGCCGCAAAATGGCCCGCCGATTGCGCTGTGCGTGATGAAAGACTCGAAGCCGGACCAGCCGGTCGCGACGAAGACGGTCGATGCCATGGACGTCGCAACGTGGCGGCAAGCGGAGTTGAGCTATGCACTCATCGGGCAGTCGGGCAACGTCAATCTCGCCGCGCTCGGCAAGCGCATCTCCAATCTCGACATGGCGCCGCTTTTCAGCGATGCCTCGCCGATCGCGCGTCCCGTGTCCGGATAACGGCATGCCCGAGCGCGTCACGCGACAGTGACGCATCGGGCCGTGGCGTGGCGATTCGCGGTAAGCCTTTACCGCGCATCGCCACGCGTTAGACGGCATCCTCAAGCGCCGCCAATACACAGCCGCGCACCCCGCCGCTCAACGGCGAACGCGCTCGCGTCGGCCCGAAAAAATCTTCAGGACGCGACGGAATAATGTCGAGCCACGGGTGTTATGTCATTAGCCCTTATGGCGTCATGCAGGTTTGGGAGGGGCGTCCCATTCCCGCCAAGAGCGAAGACAGGCCTTATGAATCTGGACGACATCGAATTGATGGGCTACGTGGACGGCACACTGCCGGCCCGCGAGTGCGTAGCCGTGGAGCGCGCGCTGAGTGGCTCTCCCGAGGCCACGCGACGCGTCGCGTGGCTCATGAGGTCGCGCCTGCCGTACGCGCAAGCGTTCGCGCAGCAGACTCTGCCGCCGGTGCCCGAAAGCCTTAGCGTGCGGATCGGCGACATGGCGCGCGCGGCGAAAAAGCCTGCGCAGGATTTCGCGTGGCGCGAGCCGCCGAGCCCGCAAGGCGCGGCCGCGCCGGTCGGGCGCGATGCGAGTGCCAACGACGCCGTCATGCCGCATCCTGACGGCGCCGCGGCGTCAGCGCCGATCCGCTCGCGCTTGCGTATCGCGCCCGCGTGGCTTGCCGTCGCATTCGTCGCGGGGGCGTTCGCCTGCGGCTTCGTGCTGCGCCTCGGCAGCGGCGTGGGGCCCGCGTCGACGGCAGGCGCATCGTTGGCGTCGGTGGGAACGGGGGTGTCGCCCTGGGTCGCGGCCGCCGCCAGCTATCAGCAGCTCTATTCTCGCGACACGCTCGCCAACATCGAAGCCGATCCCGCGCTGGTGGAGAAAACCACCGCGCAGATTCACGACGACGATGGCCTCGCCGTTCGCATTCCGGATCTGAGCGCCTACGGCCTCACCTTCAAGCGCGTGCAGCGCCTGCGCTTCAACAACAAGCCGCTGGTTCAGATCGTCTATCTGCCCGAACGGGGTGCGCCTGTCGCGTTGTGCGTGATGAAGGAGGCCAAGCCCGACGCGCGCACGGCAACGCAACAGGTTGCGTCGATGACGGTCGTCACGTGGCGTCAGTCCGAACTCGGTTACGCATTGATCGGCCCGCGCGAAGGCATCGATATGAATGCGCTGAGCAATAGCATTTCCAGCCACCGCGCCGCGCCGCTGTTCGGTTCGCTGCCCGTGCCCATTCCGCTGGCCGCCCTCGACACGCCGCTTCTTCCCGCCACGGAATAATTCGCCCGCTTCGCTGTTGTGTTGAAGAGACCGGCGTTGTCTGTCCGGCCTCGTCAACTTGTGAGCAAAGCACATGGTTTATCGACTGCGGGCATGGACCCTGGGTATCGTCTTGCTGGCCGCGCTGTCCTCGCCGGCACGCGCGGCCTGGACGCTTGTCAGCGCGGATTCTCCCGTCACCGTGGTGCGCGCGGCCAACGTGTTCGAATTGGGCGCGGGCGAGTCCTTGCGTGCCGACGATCTGATTCTGTCGCCGCGACAAGGCGTCGTGCAGATTCAGGACGACAACGGCACGCTCGTCGCACTCGGTGCGCAGTCGCGCGTGATGCTGCAGTCAGATGAACGCATCGACATGCTGGGCGGCTGGATGAAGATCGCCCCTGCCTGCAAGGCTGCACCGTGTCCCCAGCGGATCGTGGAGACGGAGCGCGGTGCCATTCGCCTGAGCACGAGTGCGAGCGCGGCGGCAATCGTCGCCACGCCCGGCGACGCAGGCGAGATCGCCGTGTTCAGCGAAAGCGGCGTGCAAACGCTCGCCCTCAAACCGCCACTGACGATCGACGCCGGGAGCTTCGCCGAGATTTCCGGGAACGCGCCCGCCCACGTTTTGCCGCGTCCATCGAGCGCGTTCCTTGCAGCCATGCCGGTCGCGTTTCGCGACGCGTTGCAGCCGCTCGCCATCAACGCCACGCCTGCCAGCGACGCCGCCCCGAAGCCGTTGCGCACGGCGACCTACGACGACCTAGCGCCGTGGCTCACGAGCACGCTGCCCGCGCGCAAACGCTTCGCCGCGCGCTTTCATACGCGGCTCGCCGACAGCGCGTTTCGCGCATCGATCGAGAGTCATCTGAACGCGCTACCCGACTGGCGCGTGTTCCTCTACCCGCCCGCGCACGCCGCTCGCTGCAAAGTCCGCTATCCATGAAACGTCGCGCCAAAACCGCTTACAGCACGCCATGAAACTCAAGCTTTCGCTCAGCGTCAAATTCAACCTCGTGTTCCTGCTCATCTTTTCGATCGGGCTCGTCGCGGCCGGTATCGTGGCGGATCGCCTTCTGCAAAAGCAGGCGCTCGAAGAAACCGTCCACGACGCCAACGTACTCATCAGCGCGGCGGGGTCGATGCAGAACTATACGGCCGCGCACATCACGCCGCTCCTCGCCACGCAGATCAAATATCGCTTCGTGCCGGAATCCATCCCCGCCTTCTCGGCGATCGAAATGCTCAATCTGCTGCAGAAGGATTTCCCGAACTTCTCGTACAGGTCGACGATGGTCAATCCGACCAATCCGCGCGACCGGCCCACCGATTGGGAAGCCGATGTGATCAGCCATCTGCATGACCGGCCCGAACTCAAGGAGCTTACCGGCCAGCGCGATTCGCCCGGCGGCCGCACCCTCTTTCTCGCGCGCCCGAGCCGCATCACGGATTCCGCCTGCATGCAATGCCACAGCACCCCGAGCGCGGCGCCCGCCACCATGCTGGACAAGTACGGTTCCGCGAACGGCTTCAACTGGCCGATGAACGAAGTGATCGGCGCGGAATTCGTGTCGGTTCCGATGGCGCAGCCGATCGAACGCGGCCGCGCGATCTGGCGCGCGTTCATGCTGTCGCTCGGTGGCGTGTTCGCAGTCGTCCTGATCGTGATGAACGTGATGATGCATCTGCTGATCACGCGGCCGATCCAGTCGCTCTCGCGCGCCGCCGATGAAATGAGCCTCGGCAAACTCGGCGCGACGCCCTTGACGACGAGCGGATCGGACGAGATCGCCTCGCTTGCCGTATCGTTCGGACGCATGCAGACGAGTCTCGTCGAGGCGTTCAGGATCCTCGACGAAGAAGAGGCCTAAGCCATGCCCTCCCCGGCCGACTTCCCCGCCCGGCTTGGCCGCTACGTCATCGAACGGATACTCGGACGCGGTGCGATGGGCGTGGTGTATCTGGCCTTCGATCCGCATATCGAGCGCGAGGTGGCGCTGAAAACCATCCGGCGGGAGCTGACGCCGGGTGAAACGCCGGACGACGACTCCACCCACGATCTCACCGCCCGTTTCCTGAACGAAGCGCGGGCGGCGGGCCGTCTCGTTCATCCGAACATCGTGGCGGTGTACGACTACGGCGAAGCCGACGACACCGCCTTCATCACGATGGAATACGTGCGCGGCGAGAGCCTCGCGGCGCGTCTCGCGCAGCACGTGCGCGCCGGTTCGCGCATGGGGGCGCCGCGTGCGTTGCGATGGTTCGTGCAACTGCTCGATGCGCTCGACTACGCGCACGGCGCGGGCATCGTTCATCGCGACATCAAGCCGGCCAATCTGCTCATCGCGCAACGTGGCGAATGCAAGATCGCGGACTTCGGCATTGCGCATCTCGACACCTCGTACCTGACGCAATCCGGCACGATGCTCGGCACGCCGAGCTATATGTCGCCGGAGCAATTCACCGGGGAACCCATCGACGCGCGCGCCGACCTGTATTCCGCCGCCGTCGTGCTGTACGAAATGCTGACCTGCGTGTGCCCGTTCACAGGAACGCCGAGCGTGGTCATGCAAAAGGTCCTCAACGACACGCCGCCTGCTCCGAGCACCATCGCGCCGGAATTGCCCGGCTATATCGACGCCATGCTGATGAAAGCATTGTCGAAGCGTCCGCAAGACCGTTTCGCTTCCGCGCGCGAATGGCGCGACACGCTGCTTGCCGAACTCGCCACCTATAACGAGAACGCCGAGGACCCAGAGCGTACCGTGCTCGCCTACGCGAGTCCCGCCGCCACGCTCGATATGGCGCCCGCGTCAGAGACGTCGAAGGCGTCGAAGGCAGCGAGGAATTGGCCGCCCGAATTGATCGCGCAACTGGAGGAACGGCTCGCCAGTCACGTGGGCCCGGTGGCGACGTTGCTGCTGCGGCGTGCGTCGGCGAGGGCCGCCGACGTCGACGCGCTACGCGAGCGGCTCGTCACGTACCTGCCCGACGGCGCCGCGCGCCGCGAGTTCGACTCGCTTTTGTCGCAACTGGAGGCCGGCTCATCACGCGCGCTACCGGCGCAAAAAATCAGTGTCGAGCAGGTGAGCGACGCCGCGCGTCATCTCACGACCTATCTGGGCCCGATCGCACGCGTCATCGCGCGCCGTGCGGCTGCGAGCGCGCCCGATCTGCAAACGTTCCATGCGCGTCTGCTCGACGCCGTGCCGCAACAGAAAGACCGCGACGCGCTACGTCGCGAGTGGGATACGGTACGCGATTAATCGGCATCGAGCAGGCGCAGGAACAAAGCGGCATCGAACGGCCCGTCATGATGCACGACCTCACCCACATCCGACCACCAGACGCTGTCTGCCGCGCGCGACGCGGTGCCGGATAACTGCGCCCGCAATCCGGTCAATGACGCCTCCAACTCGGTCAGCGAAAAGGCCGGCTTGAGGGTGGAGAGCGCGAGTGCCGCGGCATCGGTATGCCACGATGAAGCCGACACGCATGCGTCGCCGTCGACCGGCCGCGCGATCACGAACGGGAAGTAGCGTCCCACCGCATCGATGCCCGGCATCAGCACGCCGGTGTGCGCGTCCTCGGCGATCACGCCGCGCCGCACCGCGAAGCACCACACGGGCATGGCGAGATACCGGCACAGCCAGTTGTCGGCATAGCGCGCGCGCGCGGCCACGAGGCCGCGCTGCAGCCATGCATCCCATTGCGCGACGAATCCGGCCGACAAGCCCCGCCTGACGAAATCGCCGTGCGTGCGGACTTTGCCGTAGAAGCCCGCGTTCATCCGATCGTCAGGTTTCATAGCGAGGCGGGGCAACGAAAGCGGTCGAGCACGCCCGCGCGAAACGGATTGTCCGCGCTGTTCGCAACGAGTGCGAGCGACACGCGGCCTCCATCGAAGGACACGTTGAAGTGATCGGCCTGACCGGACTGCTGGACGCGCGCGGCATCGAAGAGATGAAACAGCGCCCACGGTCCGTCCGCGTGCGGCGGCGTGCCTTGCGCCGGGTCGAGTTCGACATGCGCCTGCGCCGTGCCTTTTCCGCTCGGCCACTGGAACGCGGCGGTGGCGTTCGGCGCGTCGCTGGTCGCGGTGAGTTGCTGTCCGTCGATATCGAGCACGAAACGCTTGAGCGACGGATCGAGCGACGCGACTTTCACCGTGAAACGCACCGAGACATCCCGGCCGCCGTCGCGGAACAATGCGTCGCGCAGCATGGCCGCGTTCTGGAATTGAACCGGCACATCGTCCGGAATGCCAAGCGATTTTGCTTCCGGCCGCCATTTCCACACGGCGCCCGAGGTATCCACGCGATTCTGCAAATTCTTCTGGAAGAAGTCGTCGATGAGACCGCCCGGCGCCAGGATGCGCGCGAAGTCGTCCGGCGCGGCGTCGCGCGTCGATGTCTTCACGAGCGGATAGCGCCCGTCGAGCGCCTGCCTGCAAGCGGGAGCCACGCTCGCCGCCCACAGCGCACTCAGTTGCGCGCGCTGGCTCTGCAGCTGCACGGTGTCGGCATTGCCGGCCACGCCTTGCAGCACCGCCGCGAGCGGCGCGGGCGCGTTCTGTGAAAGCAGCTTCAGGCGATCGAGCGGGCCGGTCGCGGGCAGCGGCAACGACTGCTTGCGCGCGGTGTCGTCGGCCTGCAGCGTGGCGGCGGCATCCTTGAACGCGCCAATGGATTCATCGAGCGCCGGACCGGCCAGGTCGTGCAGCGGCTGAAAATGCGTATCGACGAGCGTGGGCGCCGGCGCTTCCCCTGCTCCCGCTCCCGTCACCAACGCCTTGCCGAGGTTCTGCTTGAGCGCGTCCAGCTTGCCCGGCGGCGCGGGCGCCGGGGTAAACGTCGTTTCGCGCGCGGCGGCCTGAATCAGGCCACGCAACGGCGAGGCGGGCGACCCCAGCAGATTCGCGATGCGCGCGCCCTGATCCGGCGCGGCAAACGGCACGACGCCCACATCGGCGAGCAGGCCGTCCCATTGGCGAATCGTCGCCTCGCAGTAGAGCCGCGTCAGCGCGGCGCGCAGCGCATCCGTGCCGGCGGGATCGGGACGCGCCTCCCCGCGGCCGAGCACCCAGTCGTCCTTCGACAAGTCGGCGAGCGCGGCTTCACGCAGACGCACGAACGCATCGAAGCCTGCGCGCGTGTACGCTCCATCGATGCCTTGCGTGAGCGGCGCTCCGCTCTTCCTCACGAACACCAACAGACCGCTCGGTCCGGCCGCTTTCGCGATCGTGAAGTCCGGCAGGCGAAGCTGCGCCAGTTGTTGCTCGATGCGTCCATCCAGACGCTGCGCGAGCGGCACGCGATTCAGCGTGGCCCGCGCCTGCGCGATCAGGTTCTGGTCGAGCGGCAGGTTCGCATCGAATTGCCCACGGCGGAACAAGGCTTCCAGATGTCCGTCGATGCTGGCGCGTTGCGCATCCGTCGCGTTCTGGAGCGCGCCGCGCTGCCAGGCGTGCATCGCCCAGACGCGCAGCGCGGCCGGATCGAAGTGCGTCGGATCGCCGAGCATCAGATACGCCCGCAGCGCTTCGTATTGCGTGGCGGCGTTGTCGGCGTCGCCGCGGCGCAGTTGCTCCTCCATGCGCTGCACGACGATCGGCAGCAACGTCTGGCGCAACAGGCGCTGATACACGCGCTGCGCTTCCAGCCCGAGCTTCTGCCGCTGGTCGAGGCCGAGTTTCTCCCACCACGCGTCATGGCCCGCCGCGCGCTCGGCCTCGCCGCCGGGCAGATTGCGCGCGGCGTCGAGCAGCGGCAATACCGCCAGCGGATCGTCGCCGGCCGTCGTCTGCTGCGCGCGCTGGGTCAGCGCGGCGATCTGCTGGCGGCTTTCGTCGACGAAGCGGCGGTTCGCCCGGTCGGCCGCGAAAAGGCCGATCAGCCCCGCCGCCAGCAACACGCCTATCACACCGATTGCGACCCGCTGAAAACGCGCACGGCGGCGCTCCACACGCGGATTGCTGCCGGCAATGCCCGCTTCCTCGAAGATCACATCACGAAGCAGGCGCTTGACGAAGTAAGCGCGCCCGCTCGATGAATCCGTCAGCAACACCTCGCGCTGAAGTCCGAGCGACGCCGCCATTGAACTCATCATCCGGTCGAGCGGCCTGCCGGTCTGCGTCCCGCTCGTGAAGTAGACGCCGCGGAGCATCGCGGCACGAGCGAAACGCGACTCGCCGAACGCGTCGTCGAGGAAGCGCTGCAACGCGCCTTCGATGCCCGCGAACTGCTGCGGAAAGGCATAGATCAGCGCGCGCCGCCGAACGTCGGTCTCCTGCTGCATGCGCTGCAGCACGCGATCCTGCAACTGCCGGTGCAGCAAATGGAATTCATCGGGAAAACGCTGCAGCGGAGAGTCAGCGTTTGCCGCGTCGTCGCGCTCCGCGAGCGGGAACGTCACGCCCCAGACCTGCTCGCGCTCGTCGCGGCCCAAGTCGTCGAAGAATTCGGCGAAGCCGGCGAGCAGATCGCTTTTCGTGACGACGACATAGACCGGCAATTGCACGCCCAGTTGCCGGTTCAATTCGGCGAGGCGTTCGCGCACGGACGCGGCATGCTTCGCGCGCGCCGCATCGGTCTGCTGCAGCAGATCGGTGGCCGACACGACGGCCATCACACCGTTCAGCGGACGGCGCGGCCGGTACTTGCGCAGCAAGGCGAGAAAGCCGAGCCATGCGCCGCGATCGGCCTCCTCGTGACTGTCCTGGGTCGTGAAGCGGCCCGCGGTGTCGAGCAGCACGGCGTCGTCGGCGAACCACCAGTCGCAGTGGCGCGTGCCGCCCACGCCGCCGATCGCCTGCGCGCCGAGCCGGTCCGCGAGCGGAAAGCGCAGCCCCGAGTGCACGAGCGCGGTCGTCTTGCCCGCGCCCGGCGCGCCGACGAACATGTACCAGGGCAAGTCGTAGAGCGTGCGGCGGCGCAGGTTCAGCCATGCAAGAACGCCGCGCGTTTTGCCCTGGTCTGGGCCCTTGCCTTCCGACGGGCCCTGCACATGCCGCAGCGTTTTGATGGCCTCTTCGAAACGTGTGCGCAAGACCGCGAGGTCGGCAGCCGCGGCCTTGCGCGCCGGACTCGGTTCGCGATTCGCCGGATCGAGCGCATCCGCGACGATCCCGCGCACGAAATTCGAGCTCGCGATGCGCGTCTTCACGAAGCGGACTCCCCACCAGAGCGCCCAGCACGCGAAGATGAACGCGACGGCCAGCCAGCGGCGCGACTCGCTTTCGAGCGGCGCGTGGCCGTCGAATGCGAACAACGGGCCTTCGAACCACACGAGCGCCGACAGCGCCAGCACGCCGGCAAACGATACGGCTGCCGGTCTCCTCAATCCGTTCAACCACTTCATGGCGCCGCTCCTGGCGAAAGAATGTCGATGGTCACGCGCCGGTTCCGCGCGCGTCCGGCCGGCGTGTCGTTCGATGCGACCGGCTCGGTGTCGCCGCGGCCTTCGGCGGTGACGCGCGAAGGCGTGTCGAGCTTCGCGGCGATGATGGCCCGCACCGTGTCCGCACGCGCCTGCGACAGCGCGACGTTGGAGGGGAACTGCGCCGACACGATGCGCTGCTTGTCCGTGTGCCCGATCACGACGATGTTGCCGGGCTTGTCCCGCAAGGCCAGCGCGATGCGCAGCATCAACGGCGCGAAATGCGCGTCGAGCTCCGCGCTGCCCGAGGCGAACAGCTGCGTGCCTTCGGCGGCGTTGTTGATCGTCACGGTGGTCCGGTCGGCGGACTCGCCGACCGAGACGAGGCCTTGCGCGATCTCCGGCGCGAGGAATCCGGCGAGCGCCGCCGAGAGCCTCGGCGCGGCACTCGTCTTCGCCGCCAGCACCGGCGCCGGCGCGACGCGGATCGCGCGCATGGAGGCGAACACCGGGTCGGAGAAGTCGTTGATGCGAATGGCGAGCACGAGGCTCGTCGCCATCAGAACCAGCCCGGCGAGCGCCAGCGCGACCCACAGCGGCACAAACTGCAGCAGCCGCTTGCGCTCGCGCGCGGCGGGCTGCCAGTGCGGCGAGAGCGCCCGTTCGATCGTGCCGCGCTGCGTGCGAATCATCTGCTCGAGCCGTTCGCGGATCACGTCGAGTTGCGTCTTGCCGCCTTCGATCAGCCGGTAGCGTCCGTCGAAGCCGAGCGCGAGCATCACGTAGATCAGCTCGAGCATGTCGATGTCGACCGCCGGGGTCTGCACGAGGCGCTGCAAGATCACGAAGAGCCGTTCGCCGCCCGACGCTTCGTTATGAAACGTCACGAGCAGGCTGCGCCGGCCCCACACGCCCGCACCCCAGGGCGTCGCCGCGATCGCCTCGTCGATGAACGTGCACAGGCAATAGCGCGCGGGACCGAGTTGCGCATCCGGCACGCCGAAGGAACGGCCGTCGGCTTCGAAGCGGCGCATCATCTGAATCAGTTGCGTGCGCAAGGCGTCGAGGTCCGGATGACTCGCGAGCCTCCGCAGCGGCAGCGCCAGTTCAAGGAGCGGATTGGCCGCCCGCAAGAGCGGATTGCGCCCGGCGAGCGAGGCATCGAGCGGTGCGAGCGCGTCCGGCCTTCCCTGAGGTTGCGCCTCTGGCCTGGCGGACTCGCGCCCGCGGCCCGGCGTCGGCATTCTGATGGTGCGCGCGGCGTCGAGAAACTCCGCGTCGTCAAGCGTCGGATCGGTGTTGTCGGTCATGGAAGAGTCCTTGTTTCGGCGCCTTCGATTGGCGTGGCGTCATGGGCGTGGCGTCGTCGGCATGGTCAGCGGCGGATGGCCCAGCATTCCATTGCGAGTCCGGGGAATTCCCCCGCCACGTGCAGCGCCATGCCGGCCGATGAGCCGAGCGAAGCCCACGCATCGCTCTTGTCGTCGAGCTCGAAATAGGTGTAGCCCGCGTGAAACGGCAACTGACGCGGCGCTACAGGCAGCGCGCGCAAGCCAATGCCGGGCAACTGCAGGTTGACGAGATCGCGGATCTTCTCGATGCTGCCGATCTTCACCTGGCTGCCGAACGCCGAGAGCAGCGTCTCGGTGGGCACTTGCGCGCGCACGGCGAGCACGAACGTCGCGCTCGTGAAGAGCGACCGATCCGCGACCTGTGCCACCCGCAAACCGTATTTGCGCTCCTCGAGCGGGATCGACACGACCTGGGGGTCCGCCACGCGGCTCAACGCAAGCCGCAACGCGTCGATCACCGGCGCGAAGGTCTCCTTCAGGCGCTCGTGACGATACGCCGGAAACAGCGGCGGCCGCCGCTCGCGCTGGCTGAAGGTCGCGAGCTCGCCGGCGAGCGCCACGCACGCCTGATACAGCGTTTCGGGATGCAAGCCGGTCATCGCGCCGAAATGCGCGACGAGCGGTTGCGCGCGGTTGACGATCTGCAGCAGCAGAAAATCCGAAATCTCCGCCATGCCCGCGCCGTCGGGCTGCGCAAGCCTGCCCGCGAGCGCTTCGCCGCGTTGCTGCAAAAGCCCGCTCAGTTCCGCCGCGAAGCGCCCGAGCCCGTCCGCGACGCGATAGTCGAGGCACGGCGGGCAATAGTCGCCGTCGAGGAGAATGCGCGAGTCGCTCAGGCGTTCGGTCACCCGCGCGACGCCCGCATATGCGTGCGCGTGCGCCACGTCGGGTTCGAGCGCGAGACGCAGGCGCAGCTTGCCGATCTGCAACAGCGTGGCGAGCGCGTCCGGGTCGTTGCTGTCGTGAACCTCGAAATCGCCGGCGCCGTAGCGGGCCAGATTCTCCGCGCTGTCGGCGCCGCCGGACTCCGGCGCGCCCGGCTGGCGCACCGGCAACGCCAGCACGACCAGCTGGTTCGAGGTGCCTTCCGGAATATCGAGCGGCACCGGCAGATCGCCGTCGGCAGGCAGGTTGAACGGCGTGCCGTCGGGCAACACGCCGGCAGCCGAGCGCAGCGCGAGCTTGCCGAGCTTCAGGAGCGCCTCGTCGAGCTCCAGCTTCGTGAAGCCCCAACCATACGCGCGCAGACCGCCCGCGCGGCCTTCGAGTTGCGTCTCGATGTGCCGGTCGTGCTGCTGCAGATGCTGCGGCTGAAGGAACATGCCTTCCGACCAGATAACCTTGTTGTTCCAGTACATGGCGTCAGTTTTTTGAGGATTTCAGTGCGTCGAGCTGCGCCTGATAGGCACGGCCGAACGGTTCGCCGAAGCTGCGCTGGAGGTCGTCGCCCGCGTCGCGCGCCACGTGCTCCCAGGTCTCGACGAAGCGTTGCCAAAGCCGCGCGCGGCGGTTGCCGATGAGCGCGTCGAGACCGCTCGGCGCGTCGAGCGAACGTTCGATGGCGCTCGGATCGATGCGCTCCATCGCGTGAGCGAGCGCGGCGCGCATGCCCGCGACCATCGCGAGCTCGTGCGCCTGGATATCGCGGAACGCCGCACGCATGGCTTCCTGCGGCGGCAGATAGCCGTTGCCGCGCGCGCCGAGCATTTGCGCGAGGGCCCGGTCCGCATCGGGGAAGAACTTGAGCGGGTTGTTGTCGCGCTCTTCGATCATCGTCATCGCCATGCGTGTCTCGCGCTTGGTCATGGCGCGCGAGCGCAAGGCCGTCATGGCGCCTTGCGTCGCTTCGCGCAGCATCGTGCCCGCGAGGCGCGCAAGCTCCGCGGCCTCGACGTGGCTCACGGCGGCGGGCTCGATGCCGAGTCCTTCGATCAGCGCATCGAGCAACGAGGCGTGATCGGCGCGCGGGTCGGCGTGCGGTTTGGCGTGCGGGTTGGCGTGCGGGTTGGCGTGCTGGTTGACATGCGGCTCGCGGCGCTCGCGCGCTTCATGAACCGGCAAGCGCGTTGGCATCGACGTGAATTCGGGATTCGGCAGAGGCAGGCCGGGCATATCGTCATCTCGCGCCAGCGAAGGCGGCTCCGGCACCGCGGGCATCACCGAGAAAGCCTGTTCCGGCGACACATGCTCGAAGCTGCGCGACAACGGCACGGGCTTCGCCACCGCACGCGCGCCGATATCGCGCAGCGGATCGCCGGGACTGAGCGCGTCGATCAGCGCCTGATCGGCGTCGCCGCGGAAGTGGCCGGGCTCGCGCAGAAGCGGCGTCGCGGCCAGCGGGTCGGGCAGGAACAGCGCGTGCGCGCCATCAACCGGTGCCGCATCGTGCGGCCCGTTCCAGTCGTCGGGGATCAGGGGGGCGGGCGGCGGCGCTTCGAACTCCGGCGTACCCGGCATGCCCTGCACGCTCGACGACGGCAGTGCGTCGGGCCACGACTGCGTCATGATGGTCTGGTCGACCACGAAGCCGCTGCCTGCTTCGCCGGTTGTGTCGCCGGTTGCCGAGACAACGAGCGTGTACGCGCCGATCCTCAGGCAATCGCCCTCCTTCAGCGGCGCCTCGTGCGTGCCGTCCAGCGCGCGATCGTTGAGCAGCGTCGGATTGCTGCCCGCATCGATGAGCACATACGCGTTCTCACGCCGCTCGATGCGCGCCTGGATGCGCGAGATGCCGCGTTGCCCGTCGCTCAGCACCATCGTGCAATCCGGCGCGCGGCCGATCGTGGCGCCCTCGCCTTCGATCTCGATCGCGCGTGGCGACGCGCCTTCGCCGCTTTGCACCGTCAATGTCATTCTCATTGGGTTCTCCTATTTGCGGACCTTGCGCGTGCCGTCGTCAGCGTCGCGCGGCGGCGTGGGCGGCGGCGGCGGTGTCGTCAACGGCACGGGGGGCACGCCGGGGCCGAGCGGAATCGGGAAGCTCGACATCTCGATCGTTTCGGGACCGATGAGGATGTACGACGCCCCGGCTCGCAGCGCGATGGTCGCGCTCGACTCGATCTCGACCGCCACGCCCGCCTTGATCTGCACCGCCACGCCCGCGTTGAGCGCATAGGCTTCGCCGACGAACTGGTTGTGCGTGGTCATGGTCGCGGCCGACACGCTGCCGAGCACGCTGGACTTGCTGCTGCCGCGCACCGTGTCGTTGCGCGTGCCGCGCGTCTCGCGGAATTCGTTGCCATCGATGCGCACGTGGCGCTCGCCGGATACATTCATCAGCGCGTCGTGCCGGACCCAGGTCTCGTGATCGCGCTCGGCGTGGAAGAACAACTGTTCGTCGCCCTTGCGGTCGTCGAAGCGCACCTCGTTGTAGCCATTGCCGCCCTTGGTGGACTGGCTCTTCATCGTCGATACCGCGCTCCCGGCCGGCAACTCGTAGGGCGGCATGTTCGTCGAGTTGTAAACCGCGCCCGTGATGACCGGCCGGTCCGGATCGCCCTCGATAAACTCGACCAGCACCTCCTGCCCGACGCGCGGCAGGAACATCGCGCCCCAGCGCCGGTTCGCCCAGCTTTGCGCGACGCGCACCCAGCACCGGTCGAGCCGGTTCGCGCCGTCCGGCTGCGTGAGCTGCTCCCAGTGAAACTGCACCTTCACACGGCCGTACTGGTCGGTGAGAATCTCCTCGCCCGGCGGACCGATCACGACAGCCGTCTGCGGGCCGCCCACGCGCGGAACCGTCGTGGTCTTCGCCGTGCGGAACGTGTTGTCGCTGCGAATCGCGCGGAAGCTGCAATCGAAAATGGGCAGCGTGGAATCGCTTGTCGACACATACGCGTCGGAGACGATTTCCGCGCGATTCTCGATCACGAGGTACTGCCGGTTCTGCGCGCCGCCCGGATGATCCCGCAGCCGGAACAGTCCGCCCGCCGCCATGCCGCGCGACGTGGAGCGCCCTTCGATGGCATCGTTCTGCGCCTGATGAATCTCGACGTTGACGCGGGCAAGCCGTTCTCCGTCGCCCGCCTTGACGTGCCCCGTCAGGTGCTCCTGCATCAGATAGCGCGGCGGATCGAAGGGCGCGCTGCGCGTTGCGCGCGCGACCATCCCTTCGCTGTTGCTGACCGAGGCCTTCTCGAAGTCGTAGTCGTTCACTTCGTAGCGGCCGGTCTGCAGCGTCGCGCCCGACATCCAGCGGTACACGCATTCTTCATCCTGCTCGGGCGTATCCCAGGCCTGAAACGGAATCGACTCGTAGTGCGCGATCGGCCGATGCTCGGCGCTCGAATCCGTGAGTACGAGTGTGTGCTTGCCGCCCGCATGCTCGAAGAAATAGTGGATGCCTTCGCGCTCCAGAAGCCGGCTGACGAAATCGAAATCGGTCTCCCGGTGCTGCACGCAATGCTCGAGCGCCGGATAGCTCGCCGTGCAGGCATTGCGAAAGTCGATGTCGAACGACTCCAGCACCTGCGTGACGATCTGCGGGACCGTGCGCTGATAGAAGAACCGCCGGTGCGACGCCTGCGTGAGCAGCCAGAGCCGCGGGTGCACGACGGCGTCGTAGCGCGCCATGCGGTTGCGGGTGGTGTCGCCTGGCGCGATCAGACGCAGCGTCGTCACGATGCCGTTGAACTGGCGCTCGCCGCCGGCCGGATAGTCGAGCGTGACGGACAGGTTCTCGCCCAGCACCGTGCCGGGGTCGATATCGTTGCGCGTGCTCAGGAACACCAGCTCGAAACGGCTCAGGCGGCCCAGGGCTTCGCTCGCGGACATCCGCAGGAAGATGGCCTCGTCGCCGAGCGGCGCGCACTGCATGCGCACGTGGCGCGTGCTAGTCGAAGGCATAGGTGAACTCCTCTTGCTCGACGCCGACGTGCACGCGCGCGAGCGTGCGGCCGTCCATCACGCGTGTCAGGAACTCTGTGCTGATGCGCGGCAGCACACTGTTGGTGAGAATCGCGTCGATCATGCGGCCGCCGCTTTCGAGGCGCGTGCACCGCAGCGCAATCTGGGCGACGACCGCTTCGTCGTAGGTGAACGGCACGTGGTGCGTGCGCGTTACGCGGTCGGCCACGCGCCCGAGTTGCAGGCGGATGATCGCGCGCAGCATGTCGTCGGAGAGCGGGTAATACGGGATCGTCACCATGCGCCCGAGCAACGCGGGCGGGAACGTGCGCAGCAATTGCGCGTGCAGTTCCTGTTCGATGACGTCCAGCGGCGGCCAATCGTTCGGATCACGGCACAGTTCGGCAATGCAGTCGGTGCCCGCATTCGTGGTCAACAGGATCAGCGTGTTGCGAAAGTCGATGGAACGGCCTTCGCTGTCCTCCATCCGGCCTTTGTCGAAGACCTGAAAGAACAGTTCGTGGACGTCGGGATGCGCCTTCTCGACTTCATCGAGCAACACGACGCTATGCGGGCGGCGGCGCACGGCTTCGGTGAGCACGCCGCCCTCGCCGAAACCGACATAGCCGGGCGGCGCGCCCTTCAACAGCGAGACCGTGTGCGCCTCCTGGTACTCGCTCATGTTGATCGTGATCAGATTCTGCTCGCCGCCGTACAACACCTCGGCCAGCGCCAGCGCGGTCTCGGTCTTGCCGACGCCGGACGTGCCGGCGAGCAGGAATACGCCCACGGGCTTGTCCGGATTGTCCAACCCCGCGCGGGAGGTCTGCACGCGCCGGGCGATCATCTGCGTCGCATGCTGCTGGCCGATGATGCGGCCGTCGAGCAGTTCGTTCAGCCGCAACACGTTGCCTATTTCGTTCTTCAGCATGTTCAGCACGGGCACGCCCGTCCAGTCCTGCACGACCGCCGCGACCGCGTGACGATCGACGCCCGGCAGAATCAGCGGCGCGTCGCCTTGATGCTGCGCGAGGCGCGCCTGCTGCTCCCGCAGCGCGGCGAGATCGGCCTCGGGCGCGCCATCGCGAAGCTGGGCGCGGCGCGCGAGAATGTCCTTCACCATCTCGCGCTCGATGCGCCAGCGCGCGTCAAGTTCGGCGAGGCGCTCCGTTTCGCGCTGCAACGCAGCCGATGCCGCCTCATGACGCGCCGTCGTGTCGATACCAATCGCACTTTCGCGCGCGATCACTTCGAGTTCCGTGTTCAGCGCGTCGATGCGCTTGCGGGCGTCGTCCACTTCCGGCGGCGTGGCGTGCTGGCTGACCGCGACGCGGGCGCATGCTGTATCGAGCAGGCTCACGGACTTGTCGGGCAACTGCCGCGCCGGAAGATACCGATGCGAAAGCCGCACGGCCGCCTCGACGGCCTCGTCGAGAATCTGCACGCCGTGATGCGCCTCCAGCGCAAGCGCGATGCCGCGCATCATCGTGACCGCGCGCGCCTCGTCGGGCTCGCGGACCTGCACGACCTGGAAGCGCCGCGTGAGCGCCGGATCCTTTTCGATGTGCCGCCGATACTCCGACCATGTCGTCGCCGCGATCGTGCGCACGCTGCCGCGCGCGAGCGCCGGCTTCAGCAGGTTCGCGGCGTCGCCCGTGCCGGCCGCGCCGCCCGCGCCGATCAACGTGTGGGCTTCGTCGATGAAGAGAATCACCGCTCGCTCGGCCGATTGCACTTCCTCCAGCACCTGGCGCAAGCGCGCCTCGAACTCGCCCTTCATGCCCGCGCCGGCCTGGAGCAGCGCGACATCGAGCGTGCGCAGCGTCACGTCGCGCAGCGCGGGCGGCACGTCGCCCGCCACGATGCGATGCGCGAGACCTTCCACCACCGCCGTCTTGCCCACACCGGCCTCGCCCGCCAGCAGCGGATTGTTCTGCCGGCGGCGCATGAGAATGTCGATCACCTGACGAATCTCGTCGTCGCGGCCGACGATCGGATCGAGCTTGCCCGCGCGCGCCTGTTCCGTCAGGTCGAGTGTGAAGCGCCGCAAGGCGTCCTGCGTGCCGGGTGGCGTGTCCAACGTGCGCGTCACGGCGGGCTCCTCCAGTGCCGCTTCGGGCGAACCGTCGAGCACGCTGGCGAAATCGTCGGCGAGTTCGTCGACCTTCACACGATCGAATTCGCGCGAGATGCCGCGCAGCGCATTACGCAATGCGGGCGTCTGCAAGGCCCCGATCAGCACATGCGCGCTGCGGACCTTTTGCGCATCGAACAGCAGCGAGCCGTAGACCCAGCCGCGCTCGACGGCCTCCTCCATCTGCGACGAGATATCCGTGATCGACGTCGAGCCGCGCGGCAGACGATCGAGCGCATCGGTCAAATCGCGCGCGAGCACGGCGGTCTCGACGTCGAAATGCCGGATCACGCGATGCAGGTCCGAATCCGGCAACTGCAACAACTGATGCAGCCAATGCACGAACTCCACATACGGATTGCCGCGCAGCCGGCAGAACGTGGTCGCGCTTTCCATCGCGCGAAAGCTGAGCGTGTCGAGTTTGCCGAACATGACGGCGCGGCTGATGTCTGCCATTGAACTAGTCCTTTGCGCGATGTGAAGTGGAGTGTGAGGTGGGTGGTTTGAGCATCAGCTGCCTTGCGTCGGCGGTCGCCGCGCGAGCATGCAGCCAGGTGGTGTAGCCCAGACGCTGACGGCGGCCGAGCGCGAGGCGCGGCACTTCGGATTGACGCAACTGGAGATTGACGTCCCAGTCGAGCGGATCGCGCACGTAGAGACGCAACCAGTCGGTCAGGCGCACGAGGCTCGCGCCACCCGGAAGGAAGCGCTGATAGTCGCGCATGGAGAGCGGCCCGAGCACCACGCGAAACTTGTGTTGCCGGTCGAAGATGCGCGCGCCGAGCATCGTGCCGACACCCAGTCGTGCGCTTTCGTCGCGCGTGCCCAGACGGCTCATCGAATGCGCGGGCAAATTCATCCAGTGGCCGACGTTTTCGAGCACGTCGACCGGCAGACCGAAGAAACGCGCCAGGACGAGCCGCAAACCCGCGGCGTGCCGCGTGCCGCCGGCAAGCAGTCCCGCGAAGTGCAGCTTGGCGAAATCGGGCACGCTGTCGCGCTTGCGCAGCGCGGGCTCGCCGAGACCGAAGGTCGTGCCCACATAAGCGGAAAAACGGTCGCCGTTGTCGCGATCGAGGCTCACGACCGGCTGCGCCACCGCCCACGCGCGATAGAACAACGACGCCATCCGATGATGAAACACGTCGAGAAAGCGCGCGAACGTAGGATCGCCGGCATTGCGCGCACGGTCACGCACGTATTCGGTCAGGTGCGTCGGCATCGGGCCATTCGGTCCAAGCAAGCCCAGGAAATTCACGACGAGTTTCGGCGCAGCCTCGCCCGCGGTCGCGAAATGGCGCAGCGTAGTCGGGAAGAATATCAGTTCGGGCTCCTGTCCGAAGCGCACGGCATCTTCGCGCGGACGCAGCGACGAACCGACGCGCGGCAAGCCCGGATACGCACATTCGACGAGACGTACCGCCTGAAAGAAGTCGAAGCGGTTCGCATCGGCTGAGAAACGATCGAGCAAGGTCAGAGCGTCCGGCATTGCCCGCTCCCTGGCGCCCAGCGCATGAGTTCACCGCGCGTCACACTGGACACGATCGTTTCGGTGAACGAGTTCATCGACACGTACTGCGTGAAAAACTGCGCGAGCACCGCGCCGAACAGGAATGCGCCCGCGCCTTCAAAGCCGCTTTCGTCGAGCAGCACCTCGATCGCGAGGCCGCGGCCGAACACGATCGGCCCTCGCGAAGGCAAGCGCCGCGTGACCGGCGCCGAACGGATGGAGCGCAAGCCGTCGATCTGCCGCGCCGCGGCGCTGTCGCCGGTGGGCGCGTACAGCCCGAGGAGATCGCGCATGGCGCGCGCGCCGCTGCCGTCGGCATCGTCCACGAGCGACGCATAGTTGAGCGACAGATGGCTCAGCAGACGCCAGGCAACCGGCCCTTCCGCATACGACGGCAGCGGACGGCTGGGACCGCCGATGCATCGCACGCTCGACACGGGCGCCTCGAGTTCGAGCGTGAAGTCCGTCTCGCCCTGCCCGCGCGGCATGCTCAGCGTCAGGTCGCGATTCGTGCACAGCACGCTCAAACCCAGTTGCTGAAGGTCCGCCGGATACGGCGCCCCGCGCGTATCGACCAGCGCGAGCCAGGTTTCGCTGCCGGTATAGGACGAGCGGGCGCCACGCTCGTCCCGCTGCGCGGGAAGCAGCCGCTTTTCGCGCCGTACCTGATAGAAGGCGTGTCCCGGCTCGTCGCTTCCCAGATCGCGTGCACGATAGAACGGCTGAAACTCGATCGGCCCGCCGCCGCCCGACCGATAGCCGGTGACGCTTTCCACCCGGTACACCTCGAAGTCCCGCGGGCGCGTGCGATCCACCACGACGTGGTGCTCGAATTGTTCACCCGTGACCGGAATGCGATCGGTGCGACGCGCGAACAGATTGATCGCGGGCGTGCAATGCAGCGCGAAATTGGCCTCGTCGACGATCTGTTCGAGCGCCGGGTCGATCTTCGACAGCAGCACGATCAACTCGATTTCATCACGCTCGCAGCGCTGGAAATGCAGGCGCAAGCCGTCGATGCCGATGAACATGAAGCGTTGCGCGAACGCAAAATACTCCTGCAGCAAGCGATAGCCGGGAAACGACTGCTCGCTCACGGGCAACAAGGCTTCGTCGTCGGAGAATCCGAGGGGGCGCAGGGCCGAGGGCGGCAATACCGCATCGGGCAGCGCCACGCCGAGCGCCGAGCCCAGCAGCAATTCATATAGCCGCGCGGCCAGACCGTCGCCGCCGCGCAGATGGATCGGCAGATGATCGAATGCAAGGTCGCTGAATTTCAGCTTGTTCAGCGCGCGCAGCTTGAGGCGCAGGCCGGCCTTCACGCCCTGCGGCAGCCTTGCGTCGACACCGGGCAGCGTGCCGCTGTGCGTAAAGAGACGCGCCTCGACGAGTTGGATTGGAGACAGCGTGAGCGCGTGCGCGGTGCGGAATTCGCAACGCGTGGAGCGCTCGCCGTCGAGCCTGCCGAACAGCGCCGTGCCGCGCGGAATCACCACGCCGTCGGCAAGCGCGGGATGCGTCATGTCGGGCTGCATTTCGACGATCGTCATTGCCGGCGTGGGCGCGAGGTAATGCGGGTAGACCAGCTCGGCCAGATGCTCCGTGAAACGCGGGAACTCGGCGGCGATCTTCATCTGCACGCGCGCGGCGAGAAAGCCGAAGCCTTCCAGCAGCCGCTCCACGTAGGGATCGGCGCACTCGAAGCCTTCCAGCCCGAGCCGGCTCGCGATCTTCGGAAACGCCTTCGCGAACTCGCCGCCCATCTCGCGGACGTGCTGAAGCTCCTCGCTGTAGTACTGAATCAGGTCCGGGTTCATGGCGTGGGATTTCCTGGTATGGCTTCGATGCAACGACGCGCCGGCGGGGTCACGCGCGCGTCCCTTCCGAGACGTCGACCTTGCCCGCTTCGAGGTCGAGTTCCGTGCGCAGATAGAGGCGCTCCGGCACGGGATGCGCGTGAAGATCGCCTTCGACGATGAACGCAATCGCGTTGTGCTGGCCACTCGTTTCGCCCGTCTGGATCGCGCGAACGCGCAGCGTGCCCGGCAGAATGCGTGGCTCGAATGCGCGGATCGCATCGGCCATCAGGCGTTCGATCCGCGCGACATCGACATTCGACGCGCTCTTGCCCGCGAGGTCGGAAAAGCCGAAATTCAGCACCGACTCCGCGACGCCCGGATAGCGGGCGACGTCCTGCGACGACGCGATACCCTGCGCATTGAGCAGCCAACCGAGGTCGCGCATGACGCTGCGGCGCAGCGAGCGCGCCGAACTCGACCGATGCTCACGCACTTCGCGCGTCGCATCGGGCTCGTGATCGGTCAGCCTCTCCAGCAGCGAAGGCTGCACACGTTCGGCGTTTTTCAGGCGCATAGCCGCTTACGCCGTCGCGTTCGCCGGGATGTTCCACTTGCTCTCGACGACCCCGCCGAGCGCCGAGCCCGAGGTCGGGTCCTGCTGCTGATAGGTCACGTGGAACTTCTCGAAGTTGAGCGTCACGGTTTCGGTGAAGCGGTCCTCGCCATCCGAGCCGCCGGTCGAGTAGTTCGTCACCAGCACCTTCTCCATTTCGATCGTGTAGTACTCGAGCGGCTTCGTGCCGCCGGCCTTGCGCACGGTGAGCTTGCCGGTGGGGAAATGCTTGCCGGTCGAACAGGCCGTGATGATCGACGGCGTGGCCCGGTCGGTGTACTTGGTGACCGACAGATCGTGGACCGCCACCTTGCCGCCTCCGCCGCCCGTGCCGAGGTGCATCGTGCCGGACTGGGAGAGACCCCAGCTCCACGAGAGCACATCGATTTCGTCCTTATGCGTGGAATCGAGCGATTCGCCCTTGACGGTGCCCAGATCCAGAAAAATATCGACTGCCATGGTGTATCCCTATGTAGATGACTGCGGTGAAAAGAATCGTGTGCTCGTGTGCGTCACGCGGCCTTGGCCGACGGCAGCTTCGAGACGAGCCGCAGCGACACGGTCAGCCCTTCGAGCTGATAGTGCGGACGCAGAAAGAATTTCGACGTGTAATAACCCGGATTGCCCTCGACTTCCTCGACCACGACTTCCGCCGCCGCGAGCGGACGACGGGCCTTGGTCTCTTCGGACGAGTTCGCGGGGTCGCCATCGACGTACTGAAGAATCCAGTCCTGCAGCCAGCGCTGCATATCGTCCTTTTCCTTGAAGCTGCCGACCTTGTCGCGCGCGATGCACTTGAGGTAATGCGCGAAACGGCTGCATGCGAACAGGTAAGGCAGCCGCGCGGCCAGATTCGCGTTGGCGGTCGCATCCGGATCTTCATATTCGATCGGTTTGTTCAGCGACTGCGCGCCGATAAAGGCCGCAAAATCCGAGTTCTTCTTGTGAACCAGCGGCATGAAGCCGTTCTTCGCCAACTCCGCTTCGCGCCGGTCGCTGATCGCTATTTCGGTCGGGCATTTCATGTCGACGCCGCCGTCATCGGTGGGGAACGCATGCACCGGCAAGTTCTCCACCGCGCCGCCCGACTCGATGCCGCGAATGCGCGAGCACCAGCCATAGGTCTTGAAAGAGCGATTGATGTTGACCGCCATTGCATACGCGGCGTTCGACCACGCGTACCGGGACGCATCGGTGCCGGCGGTGTCTTCCTCGAAGTCGAATTCCTCGACCGGGCTCGTCTTGGCCCCATACGGCAGGCGCGCAAGAAAGCGCGGCATGGCGAGGCCGATATAGCGCGAATCTTCGGAGTCGCGCAGCGAGCGCCATGCGGCGTGCTCGGGCGTCTGGAATATCTTCGTCAGATCGCGCGGATTCGCCAGCTCCTGCCAGGAATCCATCAGCATCACCGCAGGGTCAGCGCCCGCGATGAACGGTGCATGCGCCGCCGCGGAAATCTTGCCCATCTGGGTCAGAAAATCGACATCGGGGCTGCTATTGTCGAAGTAGTAGTCCGCCACCAGCGCGCCGTATGGCTCGCCGCCGAACTGGCCGTACTCCTCTTCGTAGAGCTTCTTGAAGAGCGGGCTCTGATCCCACGCGACGCCTTTGTATTTGCGCAACGAGCGATGCAGATCGGACTTCGAGATGTTCATTACCCGCAGCTTCAGGCTTTCGTCGCTTTCCGTATTCGTGACCAGATAGTGCAGACCGCGCCATGCGCTCTCCAGCTTCTGGAATTGATCGGTGTGCAGGATCACGTTGATCTGCGCGCTGAGCTTTTCATCGATTTTCGCAATCAACGATTCGATGCTCGCAAGCGCATCGTCCGACACGCGCTGGGTGTCGAGCAATGCCTGTTCCGCCAGCGTGCGCACCGCGTTCTCGACGGCCTCGCGGGCCTTGTCGGTGCGCGGGCGAAACGCCTTTTGCAGCAGCTTCTGAAACTCGCCGGATGAACTGGTGTCGTCGACCTGCTGCTCGGCCGGCTGCTGCGTGCTCGTGGATTGCTCCAGGTTGGTATCTGCCATGGTGGCTCCTTTATTCCGAATCGTCGGTTTGGCTCGTTTGCGGCTTGGGCGCGGCGGCGAGCGCGCTCAACAGCGCCGGGTCTTCGAGCAACTGGCCGACGAGTTTTTCGGCGTCGGTCTTGCCATCCATGTAGGTGAGCAGGTTCTGCAGCTGGCTGCGCGCCTCGAGCAGCTTCGCGAGCGGCTCGACCTTGCGGGCGATCGCAGCCGGCGAGAAGTCGTCCATGCTCTCGAAGGTCATGTCCACGCCGATCTTTCCTTCGCCCGTCAGCGTGTTGTCGACGTGCATCGCGACGCGCGGCTTCATCGAGCGCAGTCGCTCGTCGAAGTTATCGATATCGATCTCGACGAACTTGCGCTCGGTAACCGGCGGCAGCGGCTCTTGCGTCTGACCCGACAGGTCCGACAGCACGCCCATCACGAAAGGCAGATTGACCTTCTTCTCCGAGCCATAGACTTCGACGTCGTATTCGATCTGCACGCGCGGCGCACGATTGCGCGCAATGAACTTCTGACTGCTTTCCTTGGCCATCCTGTGATCCTCCTCAGTGAAAACAATGTGATGCGACGCGATTCGAATCAGGTGGCCGGCAAATCGGCGGCCGCCGTTCCAATCACCTGAGTCAATTGCGCGAGCCCTTCCGGCGCGAGTTCCTTGAGCAGATCGACGAACGACTTGTCGATCAGGCCGCGCGCACGTGCGAGCAGGAGCGGCACCGGGCTCGCGGGCTCGTGCCTGGCGTAATACGTGCACAGGCGATCCAGCGTCGCCGCGACGTCGGCGCGGCTCGAGATAACGTCACCGACCGCCGCGGACCTCGTTTCGGTTGCGCGATCGTCCGCCGGCGCGGCTGGCTCCGCCGCAATGCCCTGCTCCTTCAGGCATCCGCCCAGCAGTGCTCCCGCCCGGCGAAGCAAGGTCTTGAGCGCGTGCAGTTCGAGCGCCTGCGTCACGCCCACGCGCTCCGTCAACACGCGTTCGAGCGCCTCGGCGTTGGCGAGCGCCATGTCGGATGCGGTCTTCGCGCGCAGCGCCGCTTCCGGCGACGAGGCCGTGGCGGCTTCGATCTCCGCAAGGCTCATGACCCCACGGCCGTCGGGGGCAACGGTCTCGCCATTCGCATACGACCACTCGCGCAAGGTGACAGGCACGTCATGCGGCACGAGCCGGCAATCCATGAGCTCGGCGAGCAGACCGGCTGCATCCACGAATGCGGCGAGTGCGTTGATCCGCACGGTGGGATCGTTGCCGTCGCTCGCGTCGAGTTGCGGATGGACGTGATCCCAGTTGCGATCGAGAAGCGCCGCGGCAAGCGTGAGGCCATCCGCGAGCCCGGCAATACCCTCGTGAGCAAGCCGCGCTCGCGCAAGCCACGCGACCACGCGCAGGTCTCGCGTGCGCGCCATCAACTCGACGCACAAGGCGTCCGCCGCCACCCAGTCGGGCGGTACGGCGGCGACGAGCGTGGCGCCATATTCCGCTTCAGGACGTCCGCCGACGGCTTCCTCGAGTTCGCGGAATCGCGGGTCGTATTCGAGATCAGGGCCGCACGGCGCTTCATCCGACAGCCTGTCCAGCCATTCCGTCCAATCCTGATGAGCGATGAATTCAGTTTTCATGGTCTGCGTTGTGCGTTGAACCCAGGCGGTCCGTTCATTTGCCTCTTGCTTCAGAAAACACGCGAACGGCCCCTCTATTCCATCGACTTTTAAACTGTAGTAATCCGAATTAATTTGACCGGTCACCATGCGCGAGGGGCCAACGTCTTCCGCCGCTTGCTACTTGAAAAAAGTATAAGTGGCGATGTACGGCGAGTTGCCCGCCGCGTGTTCGACGGTGCAAGGCGCTGTTGGCGCCGCGCCGCCTGCGGTCATCGTGCGTTGCACGTAGCGCACCTCGCTCAACATGCCCTTCGCGCCCGTCGAACGTGTTTCCAGCAGGAGCTGCGGCACGCCATTCGGCGTGTCGCTCGGCATCTGCGCGAGAACATGGCCCACGATCCGGCTGCCGTCGCGGGCTTCCCAGGACGGTCCCGCCGAATGCTCGATCACCGCGGCCCCGCTGGAGTCAAACAACGTGGCGCGCGGACTGCGGAACACCCAGCCGAGCGTGTGCTTCGCATCGTATTCACACGAGTAAATCTGCACGCCGGATGCGGTCGCGCTCAGGAGCGCTCGCGCATCGGGTGGGTCGATCGGCGCGGCGCCGGCTGACGTGCCGACTACCGCCAACAACCATACGGCGCTGATCGAATGGCGCGTTCTGCGTGACAAGCGAATCATGGCGATGCTCCTTGTTGACCCGATATGATGAAAGCCTGCAACCGCCCCTCGTCAGACGCGGTCGAGATTGGCCGAGGCGAACGCCCAGTTCAGGTGGCGCGAGACCGTTGCAACGAGATAGTCCGGCCGGCGGTTCTGGTAGTCCAGGTAGTACGCGTGCTCCCATACATCGACGGTGAGCAGCGGCACGAGTCCGCGCGTGAACGGCGTCTCCGCGTTGCTCGTCTTGACGACCGCGAGTTCTCCGCGATCGAGCACGAGCCATCCCCAGCCACTGCCGAACTGCGAGGCCGAAGTCGCAACGAGCGTCTTGCCGAGCGCATCGACGGAACCGAACTTGCGCACGATCGCCGCCTGAAGCTTCGCGCTCGGCGCGCTCGGCGCCGGGCTCAGCGAGTTCCAGTAGAAGTTGTGGTTCCATGCTTGCGCGGCGTTGTTGAAGACGTCGGCGAGCGCGGGCTGGTCATGCGACTGCATGATGACCTGCTCGAGCGATGCCTGTTCGAGCGGCGTGCCGGCAAGGAGCTTGTGCAGATTGTCGAAATACGCCCGGTGGTGCTTGCCGTGATGAATGCCGATGGTGCGCGCCGAAATGGTCGGTTCGAGCGCATTGTCGGCCCATGGCAGGGCCGGCAGCGTTTGCGGCGACGAGCCGAGAAATGCCGGAACGACACTCGTCGCCATGCTTGCGGCGGGCTCGGCGTCGGGAGTGGTCGCGCCGGACGCAAGCTTCGAGAACAGCACGCCGAATGAGGCCATGGACCCCGCCGCCATCAGACGCCGCCGGGAAATGAAGGAGTTGAGCATGTTTGAGCCTGTTGTTGTGTGGGCGACCAGTTCACCCGGTCTGCTGACACAACACCTCGTCATTGCGATCTATTCCACGCCGCTTTGAAATCTCCGCGCGCGGCTGCCGGCGGGATAACAGTCGTTACCTGACTATTCCTTGCACGTGAAGAAACCGCCAGCCGGAGATGCGATGAAAGCGAGAATGACCATTGAAAAATGGTCGATTCCCTACGAAAAAATTACGACGGTCGGAGGGCGCCCGTTTCGACTGCGGCCGGCACGCGTGTCGATGGATGGGCGCATCCGTTATCCCCTGTCCAATGCTCAACTGGAATTGCGCGCAACGCGAGTATTGCAGCAAGAAACGGAAGGCGGCCGACTGCTTGCGCCCATATTGTTCAGGCAGAGGGAAGCGATTGCGTTTTCCTCGTTCAACCACAGTCAATGAGGAATTCACCATGTCCAAAGAAGATGACAACAAGGCCGTCGTAGGCCGCTGGTTTACCGATTTCTGGGGCAAGACCTGCAACCTCGGCATCGTCGACGAACTCGCCGCTCCTGACATGCTTCTTCAATACTCGCTGCACGAGCCGCGCCGTGGCCGCGAAGACATCAAGGCCTTCATGACCGGGTTCCGCGAAGCGTTCCCGGACCTCAACTTCTGGGGCGCGGCCGATCTCATTGCCGAAGGGGACTATGTCGTGGGCCGTTGGGAGGGTGGCGGCACGCATACCGGTCCGGCATTCCGCGATTTCCTCGTCGGCTCGTTGCCTGCGGCGACCGGCCGGACCATGCGCTTCACCGGCACGACCGTGTTGCGGCTCAAGGACGGCATGATCGTCGAAGAAATCGGCCTGGACGATGGCGTCACCGCCCTGCAGCAACTCGGACTCATCAAGCCAGTGTGATCGAAGACGCGGCGCTGCCGGTATCTCTCGACGTCGCCGTGTGCCGATAACGGGCGTCGACCGTGAATGTCAACCTTGAGTTTGCGGCGCAGTCATTCAACGCGACGACGTTGACCTTTGCTTCGATTGACTGCGCCATAATGCAATCAAAGTCCGATCAACCAGCTAAAGTCTGCCACCGGCAACAAGCAAACCCATGAGCCGTGCAAGAAGGATAAACTGGTCGGCCGAAAAGTCACTGCTCAGGCTGAAACGTCGGCTCCAGCATCGCTGCAAAACGCACGATGGAAGAACAACAAACCACGATTGTGAGGTCTCTCATGAAAACGGCGGTCAAGGTATTCCTGCTCGGCATGGTTGTCTATCCGATGGTCTGTTCTGCTCAAGCAAACGGCTGCGATGCGAAGCGCAGTTCGATCGAAAAAGAAATCGCCTACGCGCAAACGCACGGCAATGCGAAGCGCGTCGATGGTCTGGAAACCGCCCTCGCCCAAATGAATGCGAACTGCACGGATGCCGTGCTGCGCAGCGAGGCGCAACGCAAGGTGGCCGCGTCGCAAAAGAAACTGGCTGAACGCGAGCACGACCTGCAGGAAGCGAAGGCCAACGGCAAGAGCGCGAAGAAAATCGCCGAGCGGCAACGCAAGGTCGATGAGGCGCATGCGGAGCTTGAACGGGTGCAGCTGGAAGCGTCGCAGTAAGCCGACATGCTCGGCACCGTCTACAGAGTGGTCGTCTTATCGCTCACCCGGCCGGGCCTCACGCCGCATCTCTCGCGGCGGCACGCCAAACCCGCGCATGAACACTTCGCGCATATGCCGGCGATCGCGAAACCCCGTCTCTTTCGCGATCACCTCCAGCGAGTGCCGGCTCTTTTCGATCATCAACCGCGCGGCTTCGAGCCGCAGCCCCTCGATCGCCTTGGCAGGCGACTGTCCCGTCTCCAGGGTGAACACCCGGCTGAACTGCCGCGGGCTTAGGTGCGCCTGACTCGCGAGTTCCTCGACGGTGAGCGGCCGGCTGAGATGCTTGCGCGCATAGTTGAGCGCGTCCTGGATGCGGTCGGACCTGGGTGCGAGATCGAGCATTTCCGAATGCTGCGACTGGCCACCCGAGCGCCGCTGATGCATCACCAGCTTGTGCGCGACTGAACGCGCGATATCGGCGCCGAGGTCCTTCTCGACCATCCCGAGTGCGAGATCGAGTCCAGCAGTCATGCCGGCCGAGGTCCAGATCGGGCCATCGACCACGTAGATGCGATCTTCGTCGAGCTGGATGTCCGGAAACCGGCCCATCATCTCGCGGGCATACGCCCAATGCGTGGTCGCGCGCCGGTTCGCGAGCAGCCCTGCTTCGGCCAGTACGAAACCACCTGTGCAGATGCCCGCGATGCGCCGCGCGCGCATCGCCGCCTTGCGCAGGAACTTGAGCACTTCGGCAGACGGCGGCGCGGTGAGCGGGTTGTTGACGCCCGCGGCGATCCACGTGTCGATCGCCATGCGCCCGCCAAGCGGCCGCGTGCCCACCGCCATGCCGAGCGACGAACGCACCTCGCCACCCGCTACCGAAAAGTTCTCGATGCTGTAGAAGGTTTCGCCCGCCGCAATGTTCGCGTACTCGAAAACCGACTGCGATGCGAGCGCCATCACCTGAAAACGATCGCCCAGCAAATATCCGATCCGGTGCATGGCGGCCTCCGCGCTTCGTCAAGTCAAACATCCGATGAATTCGATGTCCTTAATCATGACCCTATCCGTCATTTGAGCCACCGTCAATCCGTACCACAATGGTCTTACGCACATTGTGCACAGTTGCAAATTGCGCACTTTTATTCAAGGAGACATCCCCATGCCCATGGTTTCGACGGCGCCAATCCGGCGCGGCTCGTTCGCCACTTCAGCCGCCGCCCTCGCGCTTTCCGTGGCCGCAGCCTTCAGCTTCACCGAGCCGGCTTCGGCCGCGGATCAGCCTTCCGCGAGCCCGCGCGTCGCGGCTGAAGACGACTCGATCCGCCCGTTCCACATCCATGTCCCGGACGACACGCTCGTCGACCTCCGCCACCGCATTGCGGCGACGCGGTGGCCCGACAAGGAGACGGTTGTCGATCAATCGCAAGGCGTGCAGGAAGCCAGAATTCAGGCGCTGGTGCAGCACTGGGGGACGAACTACGACTGGCGCAAGGCGGAGGCCAGGCTGAATGCCTTGCCGATGTTCGTGACCACGATCGACGGCGTGGATATCCAGTTCATCCACGTGAAATCGCGCAATCCGCACGCGCTGCCGTTGATCATCACCCACGGCTGGCCAGGCTCGCCGCTAGAGATCGAAAAGGCCATCGGTCCGCTGACCGATCCAACCGCTCACGGCGGCCGTGCGGAGGACGCCTTCGATGTCGTCATTCCCTCAATGCCGGGCTACGGCTTTTCCGGCAAACCCACGGGCGTCGGCTGGGGTCCGGATCACATCGCGCGGGCGTGGGACGTCCTGATGAAGCGCCTCGGCTACAAGCAGTACGTGTCTCAAGGCGGCGACTGGGGTTCCGTGATCGCGGATGCGATGGGGCGTCAGGCTCCCGCGGGCCTGCTCGGCATTCACGTCAACATGCCCGCGACGGTGCCGCCGGATGTCGCGAAGGCGCTCAACAGCGGCGAGCTGGCGCCGGCCGGGCTGTCGAATGGGGAGAAGGCGGCGTACCAATCGCTCGCCAACTTGTACAAAAAGGGTGGCGGGTATGCCGCCATGATGGTCACGCGCCCGCAAACCGAGGGCTACGGCCTGGCTGATTCGCCCGCGGGCCAGGCCGCCTGGATGTACGACAAATTCGCGGCGTGGACCTATAGCGGCGGCGATCCCGAGCGCTCGCTCACCAAGGACGAGATGCTCGACGACATCACGCTGTACTGGGTCACGAACACGTCGACCTCATCGGCGCGGCTTTACTGGGAGAACAACAATAACAACTTCAACGCGCTGGAACAGCGTACCGCTGAGATATCGGTTCCGGTTGCCGTCACGGTTTTTCCCGGCGAGATCTATCGGGCGCCGCGAAGCTGGACCGAGCGCGCCTATCCCAAGCTCACTTATTTCCATGAGGTGAACAAGGGCGGTCACTTCGCTGCATGGGAACAGCCGCAACTCTTCACCGAGGAGCTTCGCGCGGCGTTCAGACCGCTGCGGCAATATCAATGATGTCCCGCCGGTTGCCGCCGCACGCGAATGCACGGCGGCAACCGGCGGCAAGAGCCGGCCTGGCGAAACGCACACGCGCCCGATCACACCTCGCCGCTGACCACCGCGGCATTAAGCGCCAACGAGAGCGCGCCAACCAGGACAAGACTCAACGCCCAGACCGCATCCAGATTGAACCAGCTCCGCGACACGAACTTCAACCCCAGGTAGCGGTAGACCAGCCAGGCCAGAAGCCCACCGGCAACCATCATCGCGCACGCATGCACACCCGAGACAAGCAGCGCCATCCCCAGATTCGCTTCGATCAGGGTCTGCGCGGCCCGATGTCCTCGATCCATGTCGTAAGCGCTGCACAGTCCGAGGTAGATCGGTACGAGCATCAGTCCCGCACCGTGCGCAATGGCAACGGCGAACGACCACAGCGCGAGCCGTGACGGCGGAATCCGCACGAGGACACGCGGATGACGTCGCCGGATCAGCAGGACAACGCCAAAGCCGATCACGAGCACGCTGGCGCCGATCTGGATCTCGCGCTGCCAGGCAAGCAGGATGGCCAGCATGGCGAACGGCAGCATCACCAATAACACCGCCAGCACGTGTCCAACCGCAAGATAGATGAGCGCGCTGAACAGCGCCCGCGCGCGCCGCTCCATCAAGCCGCTCGACACGGCGAGCGGCCATCCCATCGCCGGGTTGATCCCGTGATAGAGACCGCTCGCCAGAATGGCCAACCACAGGCCGGTCTGCGACCAGCCTCCCCCGATCAAACGCCCACCGACGGGTAACAGAACGAATCGGTCGAGCAGTCTCCGCCTTCGAGCCGGATCTGGTGGGCCCGGTATCCGTCTGGAAACGACACCCAATAGTCATCGGCCAACGCGAGCCCCCCACCGGGCTCGGCCCGCGCCATGACCTGCGCACCCGGCACGCCGTCCGGATAGAACTGGTTGTCCCACGTCGAATAGAGCGAGTTGGTCCAGTAGACCCGCTTGCCGTCGCGGCTGATCTCGACCATCTGCGGACCACCCGCGAAGGTCTTGCCGTTCGGATGCGGCGTGCGCCGCACGATCCCGCCGATGTGAACCGATCCCGTGAGCTTCGGCTTGCGCGGTTCCGTCACGTCGTACTGGCGCATCTCACCGGTGCCCCAACAGGCGACATAGAGGAATTTGTCGTCGATGGAGAGATCGATGTCGGTGACGAGCGGCGGCACCGCGCCGAAACCCTGCAGCAGCGGCGGCAACTGTTCGGTGGCCGCGGGTTCGGGCGGAATGGTGGCGGTCTTCTCGATGTGAAACTCGCCCCCTTCGCGCCACCACGTCCAGATCGACCCTTCCAGGTTCGTCGTATCGACCACGACGCCGATGAAGCCGTACTCCCGGCTTGGATCGTGCGCGGGCCGCACTTCTAGCGCCATCTGATGGTTCGCGCCGAGGTCAAGCGTCTGCACGTTGCGCCGGCCCCGCAAGTCCCAGAAGTGGATGCGGTGCCCGTATTTGTTCGACAGCAGATCCTCGGGGACGATGCCGTTCTCGAATTGCGGCGGCAACGCCCATTCGCTCGACACCATATAGTCGCGCGGCAGGTTCCACCAGAAATCGTAGTGCTTCTCCTGCATCCCGCGGTCGATCTCCCAGCGGCCCAGGACCTCGAACGTTTCGCAGTCCATGATGAAGATGCCCGGCGGCCCGTCGGTGCCATCTTTCCCTGCGCCGCCGAGCGTGCTGACGTAAATCCCTTCCGGCCCGCAGTGAACCGTGTGCGGGCGCGAGTAGCCCGTTTTGCGGAAAATCTCCTCGGGCTCGATGATCTTGTGAATCTTCGCCTGGGTCGGATGCGGATGGGTGTCGACGATGTAAATGCGTGAAGAACGCATGCCCGGAATGATCAGATAGCGTCGCTCGAGGAATGCGTGGCCGGTCAGCGGCGAGAGCGACGACGAACAGGCATTCCAGCCGAAATGATGGAATTCGTCCCCCTTGTACGGCACCGGCACGGTGTGAACCACCTGGCTGTAAGTGGGCGAACCGGGCTTCACGTCGATGACGGCGAGCGCGTCGGGCTGCGAGAAATCGGGGCTGAGAAGCACGGTGTAGGCGTACTCCTCCGCGGGCGCATCCATCGCGAGTTTCGGTGATGCATGGAACGTGGGATCTGGGCGCATACCCATGGCGGGAGTCTCCTTGTCTATCTGATTCGGGGCCAGGGCTTTTGCGTATTCACCGTCACGGACGGCCCGCTTGCCTTGTTACGAAACATCGTGTGTCAATGAGAAGCACGGCCCGATGGTGGCGAACCGTGGCGCACCCTTAGATTTGTAGTTCACGGCGGCAGCGACAGCAACCGGGAGTTTCGTCAGGTTTTGTGCAGCGCACCTTTCGTCATACTTAGGCGCCTTCTACACTAGAGTAGTCGCCAGCACCAGATAGTTCGACAGGATCGTTGCGCAACCGTTCAGTTCTTGCGGCGCGCGCAGGTGGCGCCATGATTGCGGCCGTCAGTGCTGCACGCCCCAGCGCCGTACGGTCACGCGTTCGAGCGTATCGAACACCAGATGCTCGATCAGCAGGCCGATTACGATTACCGCGGCGAGGCCCGCGAAAACGCGGTCGGTGTACAGTTCGTTGCGATTCTGGAAGATGTACCAGCCGAGACCGCCGCTGCCGGAACTCGCGCCGAACACGAGTTCGGCCGCAATCAGCGTACGCCAGGCAAACGCCCAACCTACCCGCAAGCCCGCCAGAATCGCCGGCAACGCCGCCGGCACCAGAATCAACAGCACATGGCGCATGCCGGTGAGCCCGTAGTTGCGGCCGGTCATGCGCAGCGTCGCCGGCACCGACTGAAAACCGGAATAGGTGTTCAGCGCCAGCGGCCAAAGCACCGAATGGACCAGCACGAACAACAGGCTCCCGGTACCGAGGCCGAACCAGAGCAACGCGAGCGGCAACAGCGCGATAGACGGCAGCGGGTTGAACATCGCGGTCAGCATCGACAGGACATCGCGGCCCAGACGCGTCGACACGGCGAGCGACGTCAGCACGAAGGCGAGCGCCGCGCCCAGCAGATAGCCGCGCAGCAGCACGGACATCGACACCGCCGTTTTTTGCAGCAGTTCGCCCGACCACACGCCTTGTACGAACGCACTGAACGTCGCGCCGAACGTCGGCAACAGCAGATCGTTGTCGATCGCGCGCGCGGCGATTTCCCAGATACCGATCAACACCAGCGCAATCAGCGTCTTGCGCAACCAGCTCTGCGCGAAGAGGCGCTTGCCGAGCGGCAGCGGGGCTTCGAGCACGAGCTCGCCGAGCGGTTCGAGCGGACGCTCGTACTCCTCGCGAACCGGCGGCAGCAAGGTGGCGGGAGAACTCATTGCACGGCCTCCGCCTCTTCGAACAACAGGTGATGAATACGCGCGACGCTGCGCTGAAAATCGCTGCGCCCAAAACTGTCCTGCGAAAATTGATGGCTGTTGAGCTCCGCACGCACGCGGCCCGGATGGGGCGACAACAGCAGAATGCGGTTGCCCACCACCAGCGCTTCTTCGATCGAATGCGTGACGAACAGCAGTGTGAAGTTCACCTCTTCCCACAGACGCAATAGCTCTTCCTGCATCTTGCGGCGAGTCAGCGCGTCGAGCGCGGCGAAGGGCTCGTCCATCAGCAGCACGCGCGGCTGCATCGCCAACGCGCGGGCAATCGCAACGCGCTGCTTCATGCCGCCCGACAACGTATGCGGATAAGCATTGGCAAACGACGCAAGCCCCACCTTCTCCAGATAATGCAGCGCCCGCTCGTTGGCCTCCGCGCGCGAGAGCTTCTTCGCGACACGCAGCGGAAAGGCCACGTTCTGCAATACGGTCTTCCACGGCGGCAACTGGTCGAATTCCTGAAACACGACAATGCGATCGGCGCCGGGGCCTCGGATAGTCTGACCGTCGAGCGAGATGCTGCCGGATGTCGGCTCGATAAAGCCGGCCACCGCCTTGAGCAGAGTCGATTTGCCGCAACCGGACGGTCCCAGCAGCACGAAACGGTCGCCGCCGTAGACGTCGAAACTCAGGTCATGGGTCGCGCGCACGGTCCGCTCTCGCGTGCGGTATTCGAGGTTGACGTTTTCGACCGCAAGCAATTTTTCGCTGGTCGCCGGCGCGGTTGCTTCAGCGCGGTTCGGAAACAGCACAGTAGGATTGGCCACCATCAGATCGCTCCCTGTAAGCCGACCACTCGGGCCGATAGATATCCAGCGATGCTCGCGTATGCACTCATGTTCAGCTTCCGGTGGCGGTCGCCGGGTCGTCGAAGAAGTAATCCTTCCAGGACTTCGGTTCGTTCCTGATCACGCCGACGCGATGCATGAACTGCGCGAGTCCGAACGTGTTCTGCGGTGCGACCTTGAACTGCACTGCCGGATCCTTGATGACTTTCAGCAGCAGATTGCGGTCGATCTTCGACTGATTCGTGCGGATATAGATATCGGCCGCGGCATCGGGATTCGCCGTGATGAAGCGCGCCGCGTCGGCGAGCGCGTCGACGAATGCGCGGTACGTCTTCGGATTGTTGTCGCGGAATTTTTCCGTTGCGTACAGGACGGTCGCCGAACTCGGGCCGCCCAGCACGTCGTATGAATTCAGCACGATGTGCGCCTTCGGATTGCCCGCCAGTTCCTGCTCCTGAAACGGCGGATTGCCGAAGTGTCCGGTGATTTCCGTGCCGCCCGCGATGATCGCCGCGGCCGCGTCGGGATGCGGCAAAGCCTGCGTGAACTTGTCGAGGCGGTTGTAATCCTTGTCGCCCCAACGTTTCGCCGCCGCATATTGCAGCACGCGCGATTGCACCGACACGTTGACGGCCGGCACCGCGATGCGGTCCTTCTCGCTGAAGTCGGCAATCGTCTTGACGTCGGGATTGTTGCTGATGAGGTAATACGGCAGATTGCCGAGCGACGCCACGCCCTTCACGTTCTGCTTGCCATGCGTACGATCCCAGATCGTGAGCAACGGGCCCACGCCCGCGCCGGCGATATCCACCGCGCCGGAGAGCAGCGCGTCGTTGACGGCGGCGCCGCCCGAGAGCTTCACCCAGTCGACCTTGATATCGAGCCCCTGCTTACGCCCTTCCTTCTCGACGAACTGCTGATCTCGCGCCACGTTCAGCAGCAGATAGACGATGCCGAACTGCTCGGCCACGCGAATCTGCCCTTCGGCATGCGCGGGCGTGGCTGCGCCGAGACCGGCCGCAGCCGTCGACAGAGTCAGCAGCGTCGCGGTCAAACGGCGAGCGAAAGACGACCGCGCGGCGGTCGGGCGAAACATGGCGAGCATCGGAACTCCGGTCAGCGTGTGAGCGTGTAGTTTTGGTAAAAGCAGTGGTCAAAGCGGGCCACGTTGCCGTCAGAACGGCACGTCGCCTTCAATCGTCGTGCGATACAGTTTGCGGCGCAGATGATCCGGCGTGCCGGCCGCGAGATGCATCAATGAGCGGTTGTCCCAGAACACCATGTCGTGTTCGGCCCACTGATGGCGGTACAGATGTTCGGGGCGCACGCTATGCGCGAATACTTCGTCGAGCAACTGCTTGCTCTCGTCTTCGGGCAAGCCGATCACGCGGGTCGTGAAATGCTCGCCGACAAAGAGCGCCTTGCGTCCGGTCTCCGGATGCGTGCGCACGATCGGATGCACGACCGGCTTCACCTGCGCGATCTGCTCGGCGGAGAGATTCGGGCGCCACGGGCTGCGCTTTTGCAGCTCGGCGTATTTCGCGAGATACGTGTGCTCCGCCGAACGCCCTTCCACCGCGGCGCGCAAATGCGCGGGCAACGTGTCGTACGCCAGGTGCATGTTGGCGAACAGCGTGTCGCCGCCTTCTGCCGGCAGTTCCTGCGCGTGCAGCAGCGAGCCGAGGCTCGGCTTCTCCTTGTACGACAGATCGGAATGCCAGTAGTGACCGGCATCGCCGAGACCGATCGGCTGGCCGTTCTCGACGATGTTCGAGACGACCAGCACCTCCGGATAGCCAATCAACTGGAACTGATGCAGCACATGAATCTGCAGCGGACCGAAGCGGCGGCTGAAGGCGATCTGCTGATCCGGCGTGATGCGTTGATCGCGAAACACCAGCACGTGATGATCCAGATGCGCGCGGTGAATGCGGCGGAAATCGTCGTCGCTCAGCGGCTGGCCGAGATCGAGGCCCAGCACTTCCGCGCCGACGGGGACGTCGAAAGCGCGAATTTCGATGGGCTGGGCTTGATGAACGCGGCCAGTCTCGCTGGCGGCGGTAGGTGCAAAGGCAGTCGTCACAGGAAACTCTTCGTCGAATCTGTTCGGAAACGCCGGCTAGGGCGCAGTCAGACGAATTTACCGGCGCGGGCGCGCGCCGACAACGAAGCAAATCCGATACTGTTATCTGCTGGAGTGATAAACCCGATGCTTTAACGCGTTCCGGGCAGTTGATCGCCTCTGGATGCATCCATGCATGGAGCCTTTAAAGTCGCCCAGGACGTGGATCGGCAACGAAACCATCGCGATTAGGCATGACCACGCGCGGCAGCGACGCCGCGTCGAGCCGCGTATTTGCCGGCACGATGCCGTTCTGGTTGAGCAGGAATGCGCTCACCGCGTACACCTCGTCGGCGGAAAGCGATTCGGGCGCGTTGTAGGGCATCGCGCGGCGGATATAGTCGAACAGCGTGGTCGCGTACGGCCAATAGCTGCCCACCGTGCGCTTCGGCTTTGCGCTCGTCAACGTGCCCTGCCCGCCTATGAGCTGATCGCCGAGACTGCCTTGGCCCTGCGCGCCGTGACAGGCCGCGCATTTCGCGGCAAAGATGTGCGCGCCCGTGGCGACGTCGCCGCTGCCCGCCGGCAGGCCGCGGCCATTCGGCGCGATGTCGATGTTCCATGCGGCGAGGTCTCGCTCGGTAAGCGGCGTGCCGATGTCGTGACTCGCATCAGCCCTGCGCGCGCCCGGCGTCACCGATGAACACGACGTCAGCGCCGTCAGGGCCAGCAGCACGGCCAGCGCCGCACGCGCAAGCGTGTATCGCGAAAGCTTCTCACGCATTACGCACCTCGCCGCTTGCGTCCACGCGCCACTGCTGAATCGCGTTGTAGTGGTACTGCGAATTCAGCCCGCGCGCGGCGACGAGTTCGGCGCGCGTCGGCTGCACATAACCGGTCGAATCCGTGGCGCGCGACAGAATCGCGGCGGCGCCGCCGTCCCACCGCCAGTCCGCCTCGAAGCGCGTCAACGCGCGATCATGGATCGCGCCGACGAGACGCGCGGCGCGCCACGTCGTCCCGCCATCGGTCGAGACCTCGACCTTGCGGACCGTGCCGCGCCCGGACCAAGCCAGACCGGTGATCGGGTAATAACCGTGCGTGCTGAGCCGATGCCCCGGTGACGGCCGCGTGATCACCGACTTCGCGTCCATCTCGAAGGCGAACTGACGCGCGGTGCCGTTCGCGAGCAGGCTGGTGTACTTCGAGGTTTCCTCGCGCGTTTGCAGCGGCGCGTCGACCACCTTCAGCCGACGCAGCCACTTGACGTTGGTATTGCCCTCGAAGCCGGGGACGATCAGACGCAACGGATAACCATTCTCCGGACGCAAGCGTTCGCCGTTTTGCGCGTACACCACGAGCGCGCGATCGAGTATCCGTTCGAGCGGCAAACTGCGGGTCATTGCAGAGGCGTCGGCGCCTTCCGCCAGTAACCAGCCGCCCTGTGTTCCGTTGCCGGACACCGATACACCGCCGACCTCTTCCAGCAAGGTGGAAAGGCGCACGCCGGTCCATTCGCAACACGACAGCAGACCATGTGTGAGTTGCACGGGCATGCCGCTAGGCCCGTTCCATTCATTGCCGGTATTCCCGGAACATTCGAGAAAATGAATCCGCGATTCGGATGGCATGCGCAGCAGGTCGTCCATCGTGAACAGTTTCGGCGTCCGCACGAGTCCGTGAATCGCGAGCCTGTGCTGATCGGGATCGATATCGGGCACGCCGCCGTGATGACGTTCGTAGACGAGACCGTTGGGCGTGAGCGTGCCGTGCAAATCCGCGAGCGGGGTCATCGACGAAGCCGCGCCGGGCAGCGGCCATGCGCGTGCGCTGCGCCGCACGACATCCGCCTCATGCGGCGACGGCACGCCGTACGGATGCTCGAGTATGGGCGCGCCGGGCACGCGGCTCGACGGCGCGACCTCGAGCGGCTTGAGCAATTCGCTCGCTGCCGCGGCTTGCGAAGCAACGAGGCTGCCGAGTGCCAAACGGCCAAGCACGCGACGGCGACCGTGCGACGGCGGCGTATCCGGCTGAGCGATACGCGCAGGCATTATCGCGTTCCCGTCACGGCTGGCTCCGCGTAATCCTCGCCGTCGATGTCATAGCCCGACGGCTCCCACCGAATTACCAGCAACGTGAGCAGCGAACTCAGCGGCGCGATCGCGATCAGCCAGAACACCTTCGTGCCGAGCGCGGCGGCCAGGACCGGAAAGAGAAACAGCGAGACCGTCGAGGCGGAACGCACCAGCGTCTGGTTGAAACCCACGCCGATCCCGCGCAATGAGGTGGGATAGCTCAGCGACGCATACGTCATCGAATGAGAGCCCGGTCCGAAACCTTGCCCGAACAGATAGCCGCCGAGCAGCAGGATCGCCACCACGACGAGCGCACCACTGCCCGGTTTGCCGATCAGCGCGAGGCCGATCAGCGCGAGGCCGATCAGCGAGGCGAACTGCAGCGCGTGTCCGAGCACCGTCATTTTCCATGCGCCGACCGTCGGCGCGGTGCGCACGCCGATCAGTCCGCCGACGAATGCAAATGCGAGGTTCAGCGCCAGCGCGGCGATGATCGTCGTGAGCGGCCCCTGCTGGAAGAAGCTGGTGATGATCACCGGCAAGCCGAAGATAATCGCGTTGTAGCCGAACGAGGAAGCGCTGCCGATCACCGCGGCGAGAATCGTGCGGCGGCGATACGTTGCGTTGAAGAGCACACCGTAGTTGCGCCATGAAGCGGCACGCGGCGTTTTAACCGGCGTGTCGCTTTTCTCGACCACAGCATCCACGCCATACGAGCGTTTCAGGATGCGGGCGGCTTCGTCGAGATTGCCCTGATTCGCGGCCCACACCGGCGATTCGCTGATATAACGGCTGCGCACGAGAATGATCGCGATGGCGGGCACGGCGCCAAAGGCCAGCGTCAGACGCCACAGCCAGCCAAGCTGATGCTCGGGCAAAATCGCGTAGAGGCCGAGGATCAGCAGATAGCAGGTACTCGTGGCCGCATACCACGCCGGGCACCACGCGGCGACGCTGGCCGCCTTGTTGCCCTTGCCCGCCACGCGCGAGAACTCCGCGAGAAACGCCATCGCCACCGGCAGATCGAGACCGACGCCGAAACCCATCAGAAACCGCGCGCCGCCGAGCACCCACGCATTCGGCGCGAGACCGGCCGCGATCGCGGCGACCACGAAGAACAGCATGTCGGCCATGAACACACGATAGCGGCCGATGCGATCCGTCAGATAACCGCCGAACAGCGCGCCGAGAATCGCGCCGAAGGTAATGGCCGATGAAACGAAACCCATCTGCACCGGCGACAGCGAGAACTGACGCGCGATGTCCTTGATGCCATAAGCAAGCGAGGTCAGATCGTAAGCATCCAGAAAGACACCGCCGAGCGCGATCGCAATCACGATGCGCGCATTGCTGCCCTTCGCGGCGCCGGCATTGACGATGCGCGAAACGTCTTGCGCGCTACGGATGATAGCGGGCCGCGCCGCGCTGTCGGCGGGCGTTTGAGCGTCGACGGCGGTCGACGGAAAAGCAACAGTGGACATGATCCGGGCTTCACATGAATGGCTGAAGCGTTGCATGGTAGCCATGCGATTCACGCCGGCAAAACGACGAATTCAACTATGCAAATCGGGATTTCCGCGCTGGCTTCATGGCGCGCCACGCAGTGGCGCTGCCCGTCGCACGGTTCGCACTTCTGCAGATTTTCTTATCTGCAATGATTGGTTGGATTCGAGCGCACGCGAATCTAACGTGTAGTTCCGGCGACCGGCGCGCCGGTTATCCGCCAACCCGAGCTTTTACACCCGCTCCCACTCCTCGATTGGTATTTGCGCATGCGCTATTTCCGTCTGCTGAAGTCTTTCGTCGCCGTGGCGACCCTCTCGCTTGCCGCGGCTCACGCCTATGCCGACAAGCCCGCGGTGATCCGCATCGGCGTCGCGCAGCAAGGCACGGGCGATCCGCCCTCCTTCGGCGGCTCGCCGGCGGCGACCGTGCAATTGCAGCAGTCACTCGAAAAGGAATTCGCCGCCGACGGCATCAAGGTCGAGTGGCTGTTCTTCAAGGGCGCGGGCCCGGCGGTCAATGAAGCGATCGCCGACAAATCGCTCGACTTCGCTTTCCAGGGCGATCTCCCGGCGGTGCTCGCCCGCGCCAATGGCCTGAAAACGCACTTGCTGCTCGCCTCGGGCGTGCGCACCGGCATCAAGGTCGCGGTGCCTGCCGATTCGGATGTGCGTTCGATCAAGGACCTGAAGGGCCGGCGCGTGTCGATCTTTCGCGGCACCAATCTGCAGCTCGTCGCCGACAACGCGCTCGCCGCGAATCAGCTAAACGAGCGCGACCTGCGCGTGATCAATCTCGACACCGCCAGTTCGCTCGCGGCGCTCGCCTCCAAGGGCATCGACGCGTCGGTCAACGATTACCACGTCTACAAGCTGCGCGATCAGGGCCTTGCGAAGGTGGTCTACGAATCGCAGAACGACGGTCCGCAATTCACGCGGCAGTCGCACCTGCTTGTGGTCGATGACTTCGATCATGCGCATCCGGACATCGTGCAGCGTGTCGTCAACGTGTTCGTGCAAGGCGCGCAATGGTCCTCCGACGAAGCGAACCGCGATGCCCTCTTCAAGCTATGGGCCAAAAGCGGCGTGCCCTATTCGTCGTGGCAGGCCGAGTTCGCCAATCAGAAGCTGAAGGATCGCAACTCACCGTTGATCGATCCGTTCATCGTGGGTCGCTACAAAGCCGTCGCGACGGATGCGCTGAACCTCAAACTGATCCGCCAGCCGGTCGAGGTCGATGGCTGGTTCGAAACGAAATATCTCGACAATGCGCTGCGCACGCAAAAGCTCGACCACTACTGGACGCGTTACGACGCTGCGGGCAAACCGCTCAGCTAATCCACCGGAGCGATCACGATGAGCGACACCGCAATCCAGGTCGAACGCGAACGGCTCGCGTCGTCCACCACGCCGCACGCGCCTCACGTTCCGCTGTTTCGCGAGCCGCGCCTGCGCGCGCTCGCGTGGCGGCTCGCGCCGTGGGTCTTGCCCGCGCTGCTGTTCGCGCTGTGGGCCGTGGGTTGCGAACGCGGCTGGATCGCGCCGCAGATTCTGCCGCCACCCGAGCGCGTGTTCGGGACGCTGCTCGAACTGGCAAAGAGCGGCGACCTCGCGCGCAATACGCTGGTCAGCCTGCAACGCGTGCTGCTCGGTTTCGGCGCGGGCACGCTGCTCGGCTTCGCGCTCGGCGCGGCGCTGGGGTTGTCGCGCACGCTCGAGGCTTACGTGCTGCCGAGCTTCAATGCGCTGGTGCAGATTCCGGTGCTCGGCTGGCTGCCGTTCCTGCTGTTGCTCGTGGGCGTGGGCGAGCCGCTCAAATACATCCTGATCGCGCATGCGGCGCTCGTGCCTGTCACGTTGAGCACGCTGCAGGGATTCCGCCAGACACCCGCCGCGCTCGATGAAGTCGCGCGCGTATTCGAATACAGCGGCTGGCAGCGGATTGTCTATCTCATACTGCCCGCGGCTGTACCGACGCTCGCCACGGGCGTGCGGCTCGCGTTCACCAAAGCCTGGCTCGCGCTGGTGGTCGTCGAACTGGTGGCGTCTTCCGAAGGGCTCGGCTATCTGATCGTCTACGGGCGGCAACTTTTTCAGCTCGATCTGGTGATGGCGTCGGTGGTCGTGGTCGGCGCGATTGGCTATGCGGTGAACCGTGCGCTCGAAGCGCGTTTGCGGCGCGGACAGCCGTCGGCGTTTCGCGAGTGATCGCATCAATCGCACCCATGGCGCTACACGTGAGGTAACTACGATGAGTCTCGCCCTCTTCAAGCGTTCCAGTCAGTCGCAACAGTCCGCCGACGCGTCCTGCGATTGCGGCGCGCCCGCTTCCTTCCGGCGCGCCGCCCAACCGCGCCGCCCGCTGCTGACACGCGTCGACTGGCGCGGCGCCGTCTTGCCCGTCATCGCAATCGTGATCTGGTGGGCCGTCTCGGAAGCGCACGTGGTCAAAAGCGGATTGCTCGTGAGTCCCGCGCAAGTCCTCGCGACCGCATGGCAGCAGATCGAGAGCGGCGCGCTGCTGAAGGCGCTCTCGGCATCGCTCGCGCGCGAAGCGAGCGGCTTCGTGATCGGCACGCTGGGCGGTTTGCTGCTCGGCAGCGCGCTCGGCTTTTCGCGGCTCGCCACACGCATGGTCGGACCGAGCTTCGACACCTTCAAACAGATCTCGCTGTTTGCATGGATCCCGTTGATCTCCGTGTGGTTCGGTCTCGGCGATGCCGCGAAAGTCGTGTTCCTCTCGCTCGCCGCGCTCCTGCCCGTCACCGCGCATACCTGCGACGGCATCCACGCCGTGCCGCGCGCCTATATCGAAGTCGCGCGCGCGTTCCGCTACTCGCGATGGCAACTCATCCGCGCGGTGATTCTGCCGGCCGCGCTGCCGTCGATCTTTACCGGCATCTACCTCGCGCTGATCTATTCGTCGCTCGCCACGCTCGGCGCCGAGTATCTGCTGGTGGCCGGCAGCGGCATCGGCAACACCTTGATCGACGGCAGCGAGCAATTCCGTATGGACCTGGTGCTGTTCGGCGTGATCGTGGTCGGGGTGACGGGCTGGGCGTTGAATGCGCTGGCGCGGGCCGTCGAGCGGGCGATCTTTGCGCGCCGGTTCCAGTCGGCCACGCGCTGACCCCGCACCTGAACTCTCACACACTGGACCGCCCATGACTGTTTCCACGCTCTCCGACAGCATCGACATTCTTCACGTCAGCAAGCGCTACGCGCAGCAAGGCGGCGCGCCGCTCGCGGTGCTCGACGACATCAGCCTGCGCGTGCGCGCGGGCGAGTTCGTCAGCGTGCTCGGCTCGAGCGGCTGCGGCAAATCAACGTTGCTGCGGCTGATCGCGGGACTCGACACCGACTATAGCGGCGACATCGTCGTCGCCGGCGACAAGGTCCGCGATACGTCGCTCGAACGCGGCATCGTGTTCCAGGACCACCGGCTCTTTCCGTGGCTCACGGCGTCGCAAAACATTCTCGCCGCGCTGCGTAACGCGCCGCTTTCCGCACGCGAGAAACGCGAAGCCGTGGCCGAACATATCGCGCTGGTCGGACTCAAGGGTTTTGAAAATGCTTACCCGCATCAATTGTCGGGCGGCATGGCGCAGCGCGTGGCGATCGCGCGCGGCCTCGTCAATCGTCCGCGCGTGCTGCTGCTCGACGAGCCGTTCGGCGCACTCGACGCGCTCACGCGCGGCCGTTTGCAGAACGAGTTGCAGCGCATCTGGGAACACGAGCGCATCACGATGATCCTCGTCACGCACGATGTCGACGAAGCGCTTTACCTCGGCGAGCGCGTCGTCACGATGGCGCCGCGGCCGGGCCGCATCAAGCGGATCGTCGACGTCGCATTGCCGCGGCCACGCGAGCGCAACGATCCACGCTTCACCCGTTTGCGCGACGAAGTGCTGGCCGACTTCGCCGAGCAGGATGGTACGCGACGCGAACCGCAAGAGGACCGCGATGATGACAGGCCGAACGGAGGCACGCGCGTTCCAGTAGCAAGCCCGCCGATCACGGAATGGCGGCTTGCATGGTGACGCACGCGTTCTCCCCAAACAACAAACCTTCATGGAGCAGACGATGAGCGGCGAAACACAGCGGAAGCGGCAGATCAAACTGGGGGCCTTCCTGATGGAGACGGGCCATCACATTGCCGCATGGCGACACCCCGATGCGCATGCGACGGGTGGACTCGACTTCGCGCACTACGCGGAACTCGCGCAGATCGCCGAGCGCGCCAAATTCGACGCGATTTTTTTCGCCGACAGCGTGAGCGTGCGCGACACGAATCTGCCTTCCCTATCCCGCACCGCGCGCGCGGATCATTTCGAACCGCTGACCTTGCTTTCGGCACTCTCGGTTGTCACGAAACACGTCGGCCTGATCGCGACGGTCTCCACGACATTCAACGAACCATATAACCTAGCGCGCAAATTCGCATCGCTCGATCATCTGAGCGGCGGCCGCTCGGGTTGGAATCTCGTCACGTCGAGCACGGAATCCGAGGCGCTCAATTTCAGTTTCGATCGGCATCCGGATCACGCGGTCCGCTACGAGCGCGCTCGCGAGTTCTACGACGTGGTGGCAGGGCTGTGGGATAGCTGGGAAGACGATGCGTTTATCCGCGACAAGGAGAGCGGCGTCTACTTCGACCCGGACAAGCTGCACGTGCTCGGCCATGCGGGCAAGCATTTCAAGGTACGCGGGCCGCTGAACGTCGCGCGTTCGCCGCAAGGCTGGCCGGTCGTCGTGCAGGCCGGCGCGTCCGAGGCCGGGCGCGAGCTCGCCGCGCAGACCGCGGAGGTGATCTTCGTCGCGCATCAGACGCTCGACGAAGCGCAGTCGTTCTATCGCGACGTCAAAGGGCGTCTGGCGAAATACGGGCGCGCGCCGGATCATCTGAAGATCATGCCGGGCATTTTCCCGATTGTCGGCCGCACGCAGGAGGAAGCCGAGGAGAAATTCGCCACGCTGCAGGACCTGATTCATCCGACCGTCGGCCTCTCGCTGCTGTCGAACATGTCGGGCGGCGTGGACCTCTCCCAGTATCCCGTCGACGGGCCGCTACCCGAATTGCCGGAAACCAATGGCGGCAAGAGCCGTCAACGGCTGCTGTTCGATCTCGCGCGGCGCGAGAACCTGACGATCCGCGATCTGTATCTGCGCATCGCGGGCGCGCGCGGCCATCAGCAGGTGGTCGGCACGCCGACGAGCATTGCGGACCAGTTGCAACAGTGGTTCGAAGAAGAAGGCGCGGATGGGTTCAACATCATGTCGCCGTGGTTGCCGGGCGGCTTGACGGAATTCGCCGACCAGGTCGTGCCGGAGTTGCAACGGCGTGGACTGTTCCGCACGGAATACGAGGGCAGCACGCTGCGCGACAACCTCGGGCTGCCGCGCCCCGTGAATCGCCATGCGTCAGCGACGCAGCAAGTCGCCGCCCTGGCAAGCTGATCAAGCGGCGGCTTTCGCGCCGCCGGACACGTTCTCTTCATCAGGACATCAGGAGCTTTTCATGAGTGCAGCCGCAGTGCAGGACGTACAGTCGATTCAGGTCACGCCGCTTTCCGCGCATATCGGCGCGGAAATTCATGGTGTCGATCTCACGCAAAAGCTGGATACGCGCCAGATCGCGGAGATTCGCGCCGCGCTTCTGAAGTGGCGGGTCGTCTTCTTTCGCGAGCAGTTTCTCACGCACGAGCAGCACGTCGCGTTCTCGGCGCAGTTCGGCGAACTGACCTTGGGGCATCCGGTGTTCGGCCACGTGGACGGTCATCCGGAGATCTACTCGATTTCGAAGTACCGCAAAGCGACGCGTTTCGAGGGGCAAACGCTGCAACGCCCGTGGACCGGCTGGCATACGGACGTGACGGCCGCGCTCAATCCGCCCTGGGCGTCGATCCTGCGTGGGGTGACGATTCCGCCTTACGGCGGCGACACGCAGTGGACCAACCTGGTGGCCGCCTATCAGAAGCTGTCCGCACCGCTGCGTGCGTTCGTCGATGGTCTGCGCGGGCTGCACCGATTCACGCCGCCGGCCGGCGCGAGCGGCACGGAGGCGTTCAACAAAGCCGTCGAGCAACGCACGCTCGTCACCGAACATCCGCTTGTCAGAGTTCATCCGGAAACGGGCGAGCGGGCGCTCTATGTCAGCCCGAGCTTCCTGAAGTCGATCGTCGGCGTGGGCCCGCGTGAAAGCCAGGTGTTGCTCGAACTGCTCTGGGAACATGTGACGCGGCCGGAGTTCACCGTGCGCTTCAAATGGGAGGCCGGCAGCATCGCGTTCTGGGACAACCGGGCGACGGCCCACCTCGCGCCCACGGACATTTTCGATCTCGACTTCGACCGCCAACTGTATCGCACGACACTCGTCGGCGACGTGCCCGTTGGCCCGGACGGCACGCAGTCGGTGGCGATAGAAGGCTCGCCGGTGAGCGCCGCGGCGGCGGTTGCGTTGAACTGAGGACGAAGGCTCCGCGAGCGGAAAACCGGCAGCGGGCGCAGCAAAAAGATATCGCCACCCTGACCCGCGCTGTCGATCAGATCGACAGCGCCTACCGCTTCAGTTTCCCGCGTGCCTGCGCGTCGAGTTCGCGCAGATGAGCGAGCTTGTCGCCGATTTTTGATTCCAGTCCGCGCGGCACCGGCTGATACCAGCGTTGTTCGGCGACGTCTTCTGGAAAGTAGTGTTCGCCCGCCGCGTACGCATCCGGTTCGTCATGCGCGTAGCGGTAGTCCTTTTTGTAGCCGAGATCCTTCATGAGTTGCGTCGGCGCATTCCGAAGATGCAGCGGCACCGCCCGCGTGCGGTCACCGCGCACGAATGACAGCGCCTGATGCCACGCCATGCTGAGCGCATTCGACTTCGGCGCGACGGCGATATACACGAGGGCCTGGGCGAGCGCCAGTTCGCCTTCGGGCGAACCGAGCCGTTCATAGGCCTCGGCCGCGTTCACTGCGACCTGCAACGCTCGCGGATCCGCATTACCCACCTCCTCGCTCGCCAGGATGATGATGCGGCGCGCGAGATAACGCACGTCGACACCGCCGTCGATCATTCGCGCCATCCAGTACAACGCCGCATCCGGATCGGAGCCGCGGGCGGATTTGATCAGCGCGGAAATCTGGTCGTAGAACTCCTCGCCCCCTTTGTCGAAACGCCGCGTCGTTGTCGCGGACGCGGTGCTGACGAAGCTCGCGTCGATGCGTGTGAGCCCGGCTGCGGTAGCGGCATTGGCGAGCTGCTCGACGAGGTTCAGAAACTTGCGGCCGTCGCCGTCGGCAAAGCCGATGACGGCATCGAGCGCGGATGGCTCGAACTCGAGTTCGCCCAACACCGCCTGCGCTCGCCGGAAGAGCTGCCGCAATTCCTCGTCGGATAGCGGCTTAAGCACGTACACCTGCGCCCGCGACAGCAGCGCGCTGTTGACCTCGAAGCTGGGATTCTCCGTGGTCGCGCCGATGAGCGTCAGCCGGCCCGTTTCCACGTGCGGCAGCAAGGCGTCTTGCTGACTCTTGTTGAGCCGGTGAATTTCATCGAGGAACAGGACGGTCGAGCGGCCCCGGTGGTCGAGCATCTGCTGGGCACGCGCGGCGGCCTCCCTCAGTTCCTTGACGCCGGCGGCGACGGCCGACTCGGCGATGAACTCGTAGTCGAAAGCCCGCGCGGCAAGCCGCGCAATCGTCGTCTTGCCGACGCCGGGCGGCCCCCACAGAATGAACGAGTGCAGTCGTTGGGAGTCGAGTGCGAGCCGCAGCGGCTTACCCGGGCCCAGCAGATGAGACTGCCCGACGACATCGTCGAGCGATTCGGGCCGGAGCTGCTCGGCGAGCGGCGCGCGAGGTTGAGTGGCAAAGAGGTCGGTCATGGTGCGGATGTGAGCGGCTTTCCCTTGGCGGACGTGCGGGCTCATGGAATTGAGTGGCCGCAATAAAACGCCCTTATATCTTGTGAGTCGACAGCAGAATACTCGTTTCAGTGCTCGCGATGCCGTCGATCAGACGGATCGCGCCAAGCACCCGATCGAAGTTTTCCAGTGAATCCGCCCGCAGCTCCGCGATCAGGTCCCAACGCCCGTTGGTACTGTGGATCGTCGCGACGTTGGGGTGGCCACGAAGCACTTTGAGCACATCGGCCGCGCGGTTGCCTTCAACCGCAATCGACATCAACGCCCGGATCCGGTGCGCCTCTGCCGCGGGTTTCAGGCGCACGGTATAGCCCACGATCACGCCGCTCTTTTCCAGCCGCGTCAGCCGGTTCTGCACCGTGGCGCGAGCAACCCGCAAGTGCTTCGCCAGTGTCACAACGGACATGCGCGCGTCATCGCGCAGTAAGGCAATCAACTGCCTGTCGATGTCGTCGAGATCGATCATTTTTTGTGCCTACACCGGTTTCCGGCCGGGTTCCGTTCAGGCTGCGTCGAGCAAACCTGGGTCAGATAGAAGCGCGGACAGTACAAAACGCGCATTCGGAGTGCGCATCTTGACACTTCCGAGCACCAAACTGCAATGTTTGTTGTCTTTTTGTTGGCGCGGAGGCACGGAATAATTTCGCTATCGCTCCGCTTCGGAGCCTGCAACAACAACGGAGACATCACCATGACCCGCTTCCTCGACGTACCCGCAACGTACCGGCTCGTCGCCGATATCGGCGTACCGCGCTTTCTCGACGAACTTGCCCAGATCATCCGTGCCGACTATCTGCGCTGGAGCGAGTTCGACAAGTCGCCGCGCGTCGCCTGCCATTCGCGACTCGGCGTCATCGAGTTGATGCCTGTGGCCGACGCGGAGCTGTTTGCCTTCAAATACGTGAACGGTCATCCCATCAATGCCGAGCGCGGCATGCAAACCGTCATGGCGTTTGGCGCACTGGCCTCGGTGGATACCGGTTACCCGCTGTTTCTTTCCGAACTCACCTTGACCACGGCGCTGCGTACCGCGGCGACTTCCGCGCTGGCGGCGAAAGCACTGGCTCGGCCCGATTCGCGACGCATGGCTTTGATCGGCAATGGCGCGCAAAGCGAGTTTCAGGCCATTGCGTTCCATACACTTGTGGGCATCGACGAGCTTCGCGTGTTCGACGTCGACAACCGCGCCACGGACAAACTCATTCGCAATCTCGCGGCGTGGCCGCAATTGCGCATCGTCCGCGCGACGTCGGTTGCGCAGGCCGTGCGCGGCGCCGATATCGTCACAACCGTGACCGCCGACAAGGCCTACGCGACGATCATCACGCCGGACATGATCGAACCGGGCATGCATCTGAACGCCGTGGGCGGCGACTGTCCGGGCAAGACCGAACTGCATGCGGATGTGCTGAACATGAGCCGCGTGATCGTGGAGTACGAACCGCAGACCCGTATTGAAGGCGAGATTCAGCAATTGGCCGCCGACTCGCCCGTGATCGAACTGTGGCGCGTGTTGCGTGGCGAAATCGCCGGACGCGAAAATGCAGAGCAGGTCACCGTATTCGACTCCGTCGGCTTCGCGCTCGAAGACTATTCGGCACTGCGCTTTTTGCATGAGCTCGCGCGGACACACAAAGTCGGAATCGAAGTCGCGCTGATTCCGCCTGCCGCGGATCCGAAGGATCTGTTCGGCGAACTCGCACTGGCCGCCATCGAGCGGGCAGGTGCCGACCAGGTATTGGCGCCGGTCTGACGCGCAGCCCGCTATCGACGCGCACGTTCTCTTACTCCCGCGATCCCTATCCATGAGCCTTCTGTCGATTCAGGCGCCGTCCGCTGTCGTCGTGATCCGCCCGCACTGTTTTTATCCCAACCCCGAGACGGCAAGCGACAACGCGTTTCAGCGCACCGGCGGCTTCACAGATCCCAATGAAGCGGGATCGCTAGCGGCCGCCGCCTATGACGAAGTGACGGCCGCTGCGGCGGCGTTGGAAGCCGCGGGCGTGCGCGTTCATCTCTTCGAGGACCACGGAACACGGGGCACGCCCGATTCCGTGTTCCCGAACAACTGGTTCTCGACGCATCCTGGCGGGCACATCGCGTTGTATCCGATGCACTGCGTCAACCGCCGGCGTGAGCGCAGAAGCGATGTGATCGAGATGTTCAAGGCACAGTATCGCGTGCAGGACGTCATCGACTATTCAGGACTCGAATACGACGACGTGTTTCTCGAAGGCACGGGAGCCATGGTGCTGGACCACATCGCGCGCATCGCGTATGCCGTGCGCTCGCGCCGCGCGGATCCGGTGGCGCTCGAACGGTTCTGCACGAACTTCAACTTCGAGCCGGTATGCTTCGACGCCGTCGACTCAGCAGGTCTTGCGGTGTATCACACCAACGTCATGATGAGCGTCGCAACAGAGTTCGCGTTGATCGGGCTCGACCTGATCGCCGATGAACGTCGGCGCGCCGAAGTGAGGGCGCGTCTGATGGAAAGCGGACGCGTCGTGATCGATCTCGACGCCTCGCAGATCGGCAACTTTGCCGCGAACGCGCTTGAACTATCCGGCAGCGGCGGACGCGTGCTCGCGCTTTCGGAGCGGGCCGCGTCATGCCTGACGGCCAGGCAGAAGGCGCTGATCGAACGCTCTGCCCGACTGCTGCCACTGCGCGTGCCCACCATCGAAATGGCCGGGGGCTCGGTCCGCTGCATGCTGGGGGGCGTTCATTTGTCGCGGCGCCCCGTCTGAACGGCGCGAAGCCGGATGCAACCCGGGATGGACGCGTTCCGGATGGCGGCGCAAACGACGCCGCACTCGACGCGCCCCACGCTTGCCGCTATCTTACGGACACGCACGTTCGAAGGGTACAACCATGGCGACGTTCCGCGGTCTCGTTGCAGTCTTGCTGATCACGCTGCTGTCCGCCTGCGCGAGCCTGCCGCCGCAGACCGGCCGTACCGCGACGCACGCATTGACGGACACGGACAGCACGCGCCTCGCCGTCGCCTTCATCCCGCAGGAGCGCAAGCATCCCGACAACAGCGCGTTCCATCTGCTGTCCAACGGCGTCGATGCCCTGCTCGCCCGCATTGTGCTGACTGAGGCCGCCGAGCGCACGCTCGACCTGCAGTACTACATCTGGCACGACGATCTGACGGGCCGTCATTTGGCCGGCGCGGTGCTCAAAGCCGCCGATCGCGGCGTCAGGGTTCGCGTTCTGCTGGACGATCTGGGCACGGCCGGCGACGACAAGGTTCTGCTCGCGCTCAGCTCGCACCCCAACATCGAAATACGGCTCTTCAATCCGATCGCCAATCGGTCCTTCAAGAAGCTGGGCATGGCGCTCGAGTTCAGACGGATCAATCGGCGCATGCACAACAAGGCATTGATCGCGGACAATCAGGCCGCCATTCTCGGCGGCCGCAATATCGGCGACGAGTACTTCGGCGCATCCAGCGAGGTCGACTTTGGCGACCTCGACGTGCTGACTTTCGGGCCCGTCGTCCACAAGGTCTCCAATGCTTTCGACGAATTCTGGAACTCGGATGCCGCCTATCCGATCGCCAGCCTGACCGGACATCCAGCCGAGCCGGACTCGCTGCCGGCTTATCGTGCCAAGCTCACGGCGTTCATTGCCTCCGAGCGCGATTCGCCGTACGTCACGCAGGTCAAGGCACGCCTTGGCGAAACGCTGAACGCGCGCGACACCGACTTCTCCTGGGGCAAGGCGACCCTCCTGTACGACGATCCCGCCAAAATCACACGCTCGCCCGACGATCCACAGGGACATCTGCTGTCGCAGTTCAATGCGTTGAGTATCGAGCCCGCGAAAGAAGTGCTGATCATCTCGCCGTACTTCGTCCCCGGCAAAAAGGGCGTGGAATGGATGCGCGCGCAAACGCGGCGCGGCGTGCGCGTGACCGTGCTGACGAACTCGCTCGCCGCGACCGACGTCGCGGCGGTTCACGCGGGATATCAACGCTATCGCAAGGATCTGCTCGACGCCGGCGTGCATCTGTATGAATTGAAGCCCGTTGTCGACAAGAACGCCGGCGAAGACGCCGGCCAGAAAAAGAAATCGATCCTGGGCTCTTCAAAGGCCTCGCTGCATGCGAAGACCTATGTGTTCGACAGAACCAGCATCTTCATCGGCTCGATGAATCTCGATCCTCGTTCGATCACGCTCAATACGGAAATCGGCGTGTACTGCGAAAGTGCCCCACTCGCCGCACAAGTCGCGGATGGAGTCGAGCCGAAGCTCGATCAGATCGCGTGGCGGCTCGAAACCCGCACGGATGCGAATGGCACGAGCCGGATCGTATGGATCGACACCGCGCCGGATGGCAAGGTCAGCGAACTCGACGAACCCGGCGTGTCCAGCATGAAGCGTGTCGGCATCTGGTTCCTCGGTTTGTTGCCGATCGAGTCGCAGTTGTGATGAAGCGGCCCGGCTGTGGGCGCCATAGCAACGGCGCAGAGGTGGGAAGGTTGCGCCCGCGAAAAATCAGGGGCCGCCGTACTACCGTTTGATCCTCAAATACGCCCGGCTGATCGCGGGCCGCGTATGCACCCATAACCGCGAGGCGAGCCACGAGGCCGGCCGGTCACGCACTTCCAGGCGAGTGATCGAGCGAGCCGCGCCGTCATGACGTCCAGCATAGTTCGAACCCGTCTCGCACGTGTAAAAGTGACGGAAGCCGGCCTGAGCCGCAATGCGCCGATAGTCGTCGTCGTGGTATCCCTGTGGCCAGCACAGATGATCCGATACGGCGCCCAGTCTTTGCTCCAGCATGGCGCGCGCGCTGGCGAGATCGCGTGTCAGCCCGGCGCACTTCTCCTCTGCGTTGGCGGAGACTCGATCCCACCGCACATGGCTATGCGTATGACTGTGAAATTCGAACGTGCCGGCTTCACGCATCGCGTCGATCTCCGACCATCGAAGAATGGCGCGATCGGCTTCACCGTTTTCGATCGCCACCTCGCCATCGCGGTGATTGAGCAATGCAGGCAGCGCGTCGCCCGAACGCGCGTGCGCACGCACCGGTCCTTCGCCGATCCAGCTCGTCACCAGAAAGCACAACGCGGTCAATCCATGTGCCTGTAGGACCGGGTGCGCATGCACCCAGTTGTCGAGGTAGCCGTCGTCGAAAGTCAGCACGACGGACTTCTTCGGCAATGGCTCGCCCGCCAGATAGGTCGACAGTTGCGCGCTGCCGACGGTCGTGTACCCCGCCTCGGCCAGATACGCCATTTGCGCGGCAAAGTGTTCCGGCGACACCGTGATCATGCCTGGCGAGGTGCTGATGTGGTGATACATCAGCACGGGCACCGCGCGTGCGAACTTCGTCATGCCGCCGCCCGCCGTTCGCCGTAGTAAGCCCGCCGGGCATAGATGCCACGCATATAACAGTCGATGGTCTCGTTCGCCATGGCGTCCACCGTGAAGCGGTTATCGGTCTTCAGACGCGCGGCAAGCCCCAGGCGCTCGCGCAGCGGCGCATCGTCGATCAGACGCGCCAGCGCGCTCCTCAATGCATCGATGTCGTGCGCCGGCACGAGCAGGCCATTCACGCCGTCGTCGATCAACTCGGGCACGCCGTCGACGCGCGTGCCGATCACCGGCAAACCCACCGCCATCGCTTCGATAAACGATTGTCCGAGCGCTTCCTGATGCGTCGGCAAAACGAACAGATCGCAGCCGCGCAGCACGTTGGTAATGTCCGTGCGAAAGCCGAGCAGATGGATACGCTGGGACAAGCCCATGTTATCGACAATCGTCTTGATCTTCTCGAACCACACGCCGTCGCCCGCCATCACGACATGCAGATTGGGACGCTCGGCCAGCATCGGCCTGACCGCCGCGATCAGGTCTTCGTGGCCTTTCTTCTCGCGGACGATCGCCACCATGCCGGCGACAACCGTGTCGGCGTCCAGTCCGAGTTCATCGCGCAACGTGGAGCAGGTCCCCGCTTCCGGCTTCAGGATGCCGTCGTAAATCGTCTCGACGCGGTGTTCCTGCACGCCCGCGGAGATCAGGTACTTCCGCACATGATGGCTGACCGCGACGACGCGATGAGGAATCCAGTTGTACGTGGCAAGCGATGTGATCGGCAACGCCAGATGCCGCGTGCGCACGATGAACGGCGTCCGCGCGAGCCGCCCCGCCATGCCGGCGACGAGGCTGTCATGGCCGCTGTGCGTATTCAGCACATTGAAGCGACGACGCTCGAGCAGCGACCGGATCGTGAGCATGGAGCGCAGATCCGCGCCCGCCCGCATGCGCGCGTAATGCACCTGAAAGCCTTCAGCGTGCGCGCGAATCCCAAGGCGCGCGTCTTCCGGACAAACCAGTTCGACGTTATGACCCAGCGCTCGCAACGCGATCATTTCCTTGAGCGTGCGAACCTCCTGGCCTCCCCATCCCCGTGACGACTCACTATGGAGAACACTTAATGCTTTCATGCGCTGACAGTCTCCCCGGACCCTTCCTGTGTACGACGACCCGGTTTGTAATCGTTGGTAATATTTACCCCGGACCGCTGCGACCTTAGGGCAAACGCAGTGTTCATGGGGGGAAGCGAATGTGAAGTTGCGTCAGCCGATGACGGCTGACGTCCGTGTTAAACGGACTGGCATGACTTCTCGTTGACACTCGACTTTCAAGTTGTGGCGGGAGTATTTGGCTAGCCTCCCATTTTGTAAATAGCCAAACTCACCGACCCCGACGGATTGAATCGGCGCAAACGTTGTCGCCGGGTAAGTGTTGGTTTTTGCGCAGTTGAAGCGGCGGGGAAAAGGAGAGAACGCAGAAAGCGCTTGACTGGGAATGACGTTTAGCGTGGGTTGAAGGCATCGGCGATGCCTTCAGTTTTTGCCGTGGTAGCGACTGCGGTTTCGACCGATCGAAGCCGGTCGTATTGCGGCGGATCGGACCGCCGCGATGTGCCAGGCGACCTCACTCAAATGACCGATTTTCTAAGAGGAATAGTCAATAGGCCGCGCTGGCGTTTTAGTTTGTTCGCTTACACCGTCGTCAGGTTCGCTTCCAGGAACGGCATGATATTGGCCATCGCGCGGGACACGTAGGCCTCTTTCTCTCCGACGGGAGCGACGTAATGCAGTGCGCTCTGCGCCGCGTCGATCCCCTCCAGACGGGCGATGATCCAGGCGGCGAGGTAAGCCGAAGCCAGACAGCCCCCGGCGGTCGCCACGTTGCCGCTGGCGAAAATGGGCTGATTCAACACGTCGATACCCGCTTCCTGAACCCACGGCCTGGTGGTGAGATCGGTACATGCCGGCACGCCATCGAGCAGGCCCAACCTGGCGAGAACAAGCGTGCCGGAACACTGCGCGGCCAGCAGCTGTTTTGACGGGTCGAGTTGCAACTGCGCCATCAACGCACTATCGGCGACGACTTCACGCGTCTGTCTGCCGCTGCCCACGATCACCGCATCGGCAGTACAGGCCTCTTGCAGTGAAGCCTGGGCTTCGATGACCACGCCATTCATCGACTTGACCCGCGCAGTGGGACAAGCGATCGACACCCGCCAGCCTGGCTTCTTGACGCGATTGAGGACGCCGAGCGCGATAAGCGAGTCGAGTTCGTTGAAGCCTTCGAAGGTAAGGATGGCGATGTGCATGATGTTGTCGTCCATGAGCCCAAGGGGCGCTGACTGTTGGCCGCCGATTCAACAGGCCACGCCAACCAAAGCCGGCGAGTCCCACGACTGCGCAAACAGAGTTGCGATGTGACATCGTATGGCCGAGAATTAATACAATCAAATAATTGTCATGGATACATTTGCGCATGCCCACCTCGCGGTACAAATTGCTGGTCGACAGAATGGCGACCGAGATTCGGACGGGACGCCTCGCGCCCGGCACGCGCTTGCCGACTCACCGGCAGCTCGCCGCCAAGGAGGGGCTTGCGCTGGTCACCGCGTCGCGGGTTTATGCCGAACTTGGGGCGATGGGATTGGTCAGCGGCGAAACCGGCCGCGGCACCTTCGTCAGAGAAATATCCCTGCCTCCGCGCCTGGGCGTCGACCAGCATGCCGGCGACGCGGGTTTGACGGACCTCAATTTCAACAATCCGTCCCTCCCCGGTCAGGCCGAACTTCTCAGAAGCGCCCTGCGCCAGCTCGCGTCCTCCGGCGACCTGGATGCGCTATTGCGCTATCAGCCGCACGGCGGCCGGACGCATGAACGGGAGATCGTCGCGCGTCATCTGGCGTGTCGGGGGCTGGCTGTCCAAGGCGATCACGTCGTGATCGTGAACGGCGCGCAGCATGGTTTGACAGCAACCGTTCTAGCGCTCCTGAAGCCCGGCGATGTGGTCGCGGTCGACGCGTTGACCTATCCGGGGTTCAAGGTGCTAGCCGAAACGATCCGGCTCGAACTGGCGCCGATTCCGGTTTCCGACCAGGGCCCCGACCTGAACGCGCTCGAACGCTTGTGCCGAAGCAGAAAAGTGCGTGCCATCTACACGATGCCGACACTCCATAACCCGCTAGGCGGGGTCATGAACGCGCATTGTCGGCACGAGTTGGTGGCGCTTGCCCGAAAGCACGGATTGCTCATCATCGAGGACGCCGCGTATGCCTTCCTCGCGGAAGACCCGCCGCCCCCGTTGGCAGCGCTCGCACCTGAGACGACGGTGTACGTCTCGGGGTTGTCGAAAAGCATCGCCACCGGCTTGCGAGTCGGTTTCGTTGCCGCCCCCGATCGCTGGGTCGCGCCGATCGAGCGTGCGATCCGGGCCACCACCTGGAACACGGCCGCGGTGATGACCGCCATTGCCTGCGGCTGGCTCGACGATGGCACCGTCACACGTCTGGAGATAGAGAAGCGCGAGGATGCGAGGGTCCGGCAATCGATGGCCGCCGAGGTCCTCGCCGGACTGCGACGCATTTGTCATCCCGTGTCCTACTTCCTCTGGCTTCCTCTCGCAGAGGAGGTTCGCGCGGACGTGGTTGCGATGGCGCTCGTGCGCGAGGGAATTTCAGTCTCGACTGCCGAGCCTTTCTCGACTTCGGAACATGTACCGCATGCGATTCGCGTGGCGCTTGGATCCGTCGAATTGACCACGCTCCGGGAGTCGTTGGAAAAGATTAAACGCGTGATCGCCTCTTACACCTATTGAGTGGCTTAAGCGGAAGCGCTCCTTTTGTCGGAAATAGCGAACGGCCGTTGTCACGTCGACCCGACGCCTCGCCGGTGCGCCAACACCGCCGAGAAAAATTATCGATCCGCAGGCTGTTTTCGATCAGCAATTTCACGAGCGACACCTCACGCGATTTTGGCTACCACGCGGGCACCGTACGATTTCCATCAGCCTTCGCGACAAGCAAAAGGCCCCGAGTCGTGCCTCCGATGCATCAGCCCCGTCTCCATTTCTGCGAGTACCCGATCGTGAAAACACTGAAGTGCACCACCGCCATGTTTGCTCTGGCATTAGCGACGTCGCCGTTGTCGGCTCGCGCGGACGTCACCGTGAAAATCGGCCAGGTGTCGCCGCTAACCGGCGAACTCTCGCACATCGGCAAAGATGACGAGAACGGCGTCAGGCTCGCAATCGAGGATCTGAACAGCAAGAAACTGCGGATCGGCGGACAGACCGTGACGTTCGCGCTCGACTCCCAGGATGACGCCGCCGATCCCAAGACGGCAGTGACCGTGGCGCAAAAACTCATCGATGACAAGGTGGCGGGCGTCGTGGGACATGCGAATTCCGGCACGTCCATTCCCGCATCCAAGATCTATTCCGACGCCGGTATTCCGATGATCACGGAGTCCGCGACCAACCCGAAGCTGACGGCGCAAGGCTACAAGTCAGTGTTTCGCATGGTTGCCAATGACGTCAGACAGGGAACGGTTATCGGCACCTACCTCGTCAAGGATCTGAAGGCGTCAAGGGTCGCCATCGTCGATGACCGCACGGCATACGGCCAGGGCCTCGCCGACGAGGTCGAGAAGGCCGTCAAGGCGGCGGGTGGCACCGTCGTGGTTCGAGAATACGGAACGGACAAAACGACCAACTGGATGGCCGTGCTGACCACGATCAAGAGTCATGTTCCGACCGGCATCGTGTTCACGGGTGGCGATACGCAGGCAGCCTCGTTCGCGCAACAGGCGCAGAAACTCGGCCTGAAGGCGAAACTGATTGCAGGCGATGAAGCGTGCACGCCGCAGTTCATCAAGCTGGCCGGATCGGCCATGACGGACAACATGTACTGCACGCTCGCAGGCGTGCCGCCTGCGAAGATGCCGCAGGGCGACGCCTTCTTCAAACGCTTCCAGCAGCGCTTCGGCACGCCTGTGCAGCTCTACGCGCCGTATGCATACGACGCCGTGATGGCCATGGCGGGCGCGATGCAGGCAGCCGACTCCACCGACCCGAAGGTCTACCTCGCCAAGCTCCAGACTTTGAAAATAGATGGCGTGACCGGCCCCATCCAGTTCGATGCCAATGGCGACATCCGCAATGGCGCGATCACCGTTCGCCAGTTCGGGCAAGGCGACTGGCACGATCGCAGCGTCGTCAGGTAGCGAGCGGGCTATTCGTCGAGATCGACCGGCACCGTCAAGCCGACCTTGACGCGGCTCATGCTGACCAGCGTTTTGAAGCGCTTGACGTTGTTATTCGCGAAGAAGAGTTGCCGGGTCAACTCGTTGTACTGCTCCATATGCCGCACCGTCATGACGAGCACGAAGTCCCACTCGCCGGCGACGTAATAGCACTGCTGAACTTGCGGACACAGTGAGAATGTCCGCTTCATCGCGTCCAACAGGTCGATCTGTTCGCTCTCGACCTCGATGGACGTGATAATCGTGAGAGGCGAACCCACCTTCTCCGGCGAGACGATTGCGGCATACCGTTCGATCACGCCCTCGTCGGCAAGACGGCGCAGGCGCCGGTTCACGGCGGCAGTGGACAGACTGACGCGTGACCCAAGCTCGTTCTGCGGGATCTGCGCGTCTTCCTGTACTTCGCGCAGCAGCTTTCTGTCGAAGGTATCGAGAGTCGTGGCCATAGTCGTGCTTCAACCCGGTTAAATGAGATTTTTTTTCATAAAGAGCCTGCATTTTGCGTCATATCGGCGCGGATCAAGCAATATTATTTTGGTGGAAAGTGACATGTCGAGGACGGCGTCCCGCCCTTTTCCCGACTGAAATCACTTAGTCCAACCGCCTTTCCGGAGTCGAATTGCAATGCTCATCTCCAACAAGCATGCGTCGCGTACCTGCTACCCCAATGACCTGACGCAGATCCTGAACGTTGCGGCGGCCCAGCAAAGCCGTGCATGGCTGTCACATTGGGATCACCTCAATCCAAAGGCAACGCCGCTCCGGGATTTACCCGATGCCGCGGCGCGACTCGGCGTCACGAAGCTATGCGTGAAAGACGAGTCCGTGCGTTCCCCACTCGGCAGCTTCAAGGCGCTGGGCGCGCCCATCGCACTGGTCCGGCTGATCCTGCGCCTTTGGCCGATGCACGACCTCGACGCGGTTGCCGTGATCGAGGGACGCTGCAAGGACATGCTCACCCATCTGACGGTGATCAGCGCGACGGACGGTAACCACGGCAAGGCGTTGGCGGCAGCCGCGCAAACGGTCGGCTGTGAATGCGTGATCGTGTTGCATGCCAATGTGAGCGTCGAACGCGAGCAGGCGATTGCTGCATACGGCGCGAAGATCATCCGCATCGCGGGCAACTACGACGAGTCGGTCGAAGAGGCAGCCCGCCTTGCTGCTGCAAACGGCTGGCATGTCGTGTCGGATACCTCGTACGAAGGCTACGAGGACATTCCTCGCGACGTGATGCAGGGCTACGGAACCGTGGTCGCCGAAATCATCGAGCAAAGCGCCAGCGATCAGCACGTCCCGGCATTCACTCACGTCTTTCTGCAAGGCGGCGTGGGCGGCCTTGCCGCGGGTATCGCGAGCTTTCTGTGGGAGACCTATGGCGCGGATCGGCCGCACTTCGTGGTGGTCGAGCCGCAGCAGGCCGATTGCCTGTATCAAAGCGCGCTCGAGGGCCGCGCGACGAGAGCTAGCGGAGCGATCGATTCTCTTATGGCCGGGCTGGCTTGCGGCGAGACATCGCCGCTCGCGTGGAAAATCCTGCAGCCTTGCATCGATCACTTCATGACCATCCAGGACGACGACGCGATCACTGCCATGCGCGCATTGGCCGCCGGCTCCGCGCGCGATGTGCCGCTGGTGGTTGGCGAGTCGGGCGCTGCGGGTTTCGCAGGCCTGACCGCTTTAATGAGCGACGCGAACCTGGCGCGAGCAGTCGGCCTGAATGCGGATTCGCGCGTGCTCGTCATCAGCACGGAAGGTGCGACCGCGCCCTCCGTCTACGCGCAATGCGTGGGCGAAACCGCTGCGTCGGTGCTGGAGCGCCAGGCCGATTGGCTCGGCCATCTCGCTCACTCATCGGCGGATATGGCATGACTCGTCGACATGCATTGAATTCGAACAGGATCTGAAACCATGGAAACGTCCCTGCAATCGCAGTTGAAAAGCTGGCGTCAACATCTGCACCAGCATCCGGAAACCGGCTTCGAGGAAGTCGCGACCGCCGATTACGTGGCGAACATTCTGCAAACGCTCGGCCTCGAGGTACACCGTGGAATCGGCGGTACCGGACTCGTCGCCAATCTCACCGTTGGGTCGGGAAAAGGCGTGATCGGACTGCGTGCCGATATGGATGCGCTCAATATCCTCGAAAACGCGCCTGACCGTTCGCACGCGTCGGGTACGCACGGCAAGATGCACGCGTGTGGTCACGACGGCCATGTGTCCATGATCCTCGGCGCGGCGCGCCTGCTTTGCGAGCGGCGAGACTTCAACGGTACGGTGCGGTTTATCTTCCAGCCGGCGGAGGAACACGGCCGCGGCGCAAAAGCGATGATGAGCGACGGACTCTTCGAGCGCTTCCCTGTCGACGCAATTTTCGGTGCGCACAATATGCCGGGCCAGCGGGCCGGCACATTCGCGACCCGAGCCGGCGGAATCATGGCGAGCGAGGATAACTTCGTCATCCATATCAAGGCGCGCGGCACGCACGCGGCGCGGCCGCACATGGGCGTGGATCCCATCGTGATCGCGTCGCAAATCGTGCTGGCGCTTCAGACCATCGTTTCGCGCAACCTGGATCCGGGCTTACAGGCGGTGATTTCCTGCACCGAGTTCATCACGGACGGCATTCGCAACGTCATCCCCTCGAATGTGACGATCAAAGGCGACACGCGCAGCTACGCGCCGGAGGTGCAGCACATGCTCGCCACCCGCATGCGAGAAATCAGCGAAGGGATCTGCCACGCGCACGGGGCGCAGTGCTCGTTCGAATACACGCACGAATTTGCACCGACCGTGAACTCGGGGGATTATGTGGAGCTTGCCGTCTCGGCGGCCCGTCATATCGTCGGCGCTGAAAACGTCGAAGCCAACGTGCAGCCCATGATGATCTCCGAGGACTTCGGCGCCTTCCTGCAGGTCGTGCCGGGCAACTTTGCTTTCATCGGCAACGGGGATACGGGCAAGACGGGCGGCGTGCCGTTGCATAATTCAACCTATGACTTCAATGATGATATTTTGCTAACCGGTGCGCGATACTTCGCGGAAATAGCGAGGCTCGCACTACCTCTCGCCTGAAGCCGCTGATAAGCTCGTCAATGTTTGTCGAGAGTCGGGCGATAAGGGCCGCCTCCTCCACATCATTACGAACGCGGACACCGCCATGAAAGCTACCCCGGTTGTTGAAGACGCCATTTTTCACGCCCCGGAAGTCGTCGCCCTGCGGCAGAATCTTGCGTTGGCACTGCGTGCGGCCGCGCATCACGGTCTCGGCGAAGGGGTATGCAATCACTTCAGCATCGCACTGCCCGGCAACCGCGGGCTCTTCCTGCTGAATCCGCGCGGCCTGATGTGGAGCGAAATTACGGCGGACGACATCCTCATCGTGGATGGTCTCGGCAATCGCGTCGCCGGTCGGCACGAGGTCGAGCCCACCGCCATGTTCATCCACGCGGCGGTCCATAACATCGCGGGCAAGCATTGCGTGCTGCACACGCATATGCCCTACGCGACGGCGTTGACGCTGACCGAAGACTGCGGCCTCGATACCACGCTGTCGCAAAACGCAATGCGCTTTCACGGCCGCATCGCGCTGGACCGCGAGTACAACGGCCTGGCACTGGACGCCGGAGAAGGCGAACGGATCGCGCATGCGATGAATGGCAGCGACATCGTATTCCTCGGCAACCACGGCGTGGTGGTGTGCGGCGAGCGCATCGACTACGCGTACGATGATCTTTACTATTTGGAGCGGGCTTGCCAAAGCCAAGTGTTGGCGCTTTCCACGGGGCGGGCCCTGAAGCCGGTGGACCCTGCCCTTGCGGCTCGCGTGGCAAATCAGGTGCAAAGCGAGCGCGCGCAGTCGGAACTGTTCTTCACGGCATTGAGACGCACGCTGGGCGAACCTGGGTAATAGCACAGACAGTGCCCCTATGCCCCGGACATTGGCGAGGCGGGGTTGCAGCCGCGCCATGTTTCGTGCAGAGTAGCAACTAATGAAAGACGAGGAAGCGAAGCCAACCCGCGATCCGCTCGATCATGTCGGCGCAGCATCCCCCGCTATTGAATAGAAACGAGTACGGCACGAGCAGCAGAACATCATGGACTTTTTGAGCATTCTCCCGCAACGACCTCCGGTGCCCGCTATGGCGGCCGGAGTCTGCTCGAGAACTCAATATGCGCGACAGGGAGGCTAAGCGCCTGCGCCTCGCGTGAGAATCGATGATCCGGACGCCCCCTGCGGGCGTTTTTTCATTTCAGGCCTGTTTTTACGCTGAATTCTGAATCCGGAGCACATCATGAAATTCTCACAGCAATTTTTCGCCAACAGTTTCTTCGAGCAGGACAACACCCGGCTGGAACTGACCGACCTCGCCCGCAAGGCATGCCTCGTCCATCAGGACGCCGCGGGACTTTACTCCTGGATGTCGCTCGGCCTGAGAGCGCAGCGGCGCGTCGAGAGCGTCGTGCGCGAGGAGATGGAGCGCGCCGGCTTTTGCGAAATCCAGATGAGCCTGCTGCAGGACGCCGATCTGTGGCGGCAAACCGGGCGGCTGGACGTGTATGGCGACGAGCTGATGCGGCTCACGAGCCGCTCCGGCCGGCTCTTTTGCCTCGGCGCCACGTGCGAGGAACTGGCCACCAACATGGTCAAGACGCACTACGACAGGACGGACATGAGTCTGGGCCTCTATCAGTTCGGCAACAAATACCGCGACGAACTGAGGACACGCGGCGGCCTCGCGCGTGCCAAGGAGTTCATCATGAAAGACGGCTACGCCTTCAATGCCACGGAGGACGGTGCGCGCGCAGCGTATGAGGCCGTTCGCGAAGCCTATCAGCGCATCTTCAGGCGACTGGGGCTCGCCGCCATCGTCAAGTCCAGCGACAACGGGGAAATCGGCGGCCAAAGCTCGGAGGAGTTTCATGTTCTCAGCGAACTCGGCGAGGACGAGACGGAAGGTCAGAAATCACTCGAATGTGCGCACATTTTCGACCTGGGCGATCGTTACTCCAAGGCTATGGGCCTGGTGAACACCAAAGGCGAATTCGTCAGAATGGGCTGCTTCGGCGTGGGCGTTTCGCGCCTCGCCATGCTGCTGCTCAGCCGGCAGCGCGACGAGCGCGGCTTTTGGGGCAGCGAGTCGTTGAACACCTTCGACGTCGTGCTCACCGTCATCGACTGGGAGCGTCAGGAACGGCAGGAGGCCGCCCAGGCGCTGCAACGCGAACTGCAAGCAAAAGGATTGAGCGTGCTGGTCGACGATCGTCTGGCGCAAGCCGGAAAAAAGCTCGCCGACGCCGAGTTGATCGCATGCCGGCAACGCGTGGTGGTCAGCGGCAAAGCACTCGCGTCGGGCCGCTTCGAGTGGATGGACCGACGAACCTTGGCGCGTGAAGAGGCGTCAGCGGCGGAGATCGTGGCGCTTTGCGCGAGTTAGTTAGCCTTGGCGCGTGTGCGCTTCGGCATCTGCTTCGGGCGCGCCCAGCTCGTTGCTGATCCGCACACGCTCCGGTTGGCCGGTCGCGCCACTTCGATCACCAGTGTGATTCAACGCGCCGTCCATCCTCCGTCAACGACCAGATTCGCGCCCGACATGAAGGCCGAGTCGTCGCTCGCCAGAAAAGCGGCGGCGCTGGCGACTTCGCCAGGCGTACCGATTCGGCCCAACACCGTCGCGGCTTCGAATGAGCGTCGCAAACCGGCCGGATCGACGCTGCTGGTAAACACATCCTCCAGCAATTGCGTCGCGACGGGGCCGGGACACAGGCAATTCACACGAATACCGCTGCGGCCATGATCGACCGCCATCGCCTTGGTCAACATGACGACTCCGCCTTTCGACGCACAGTAGGCGGCGACATTGGCCTCGCCCACCAGTCCCAACTCGGACGCAATGTTAATGATGACGCCCTCACCGCGCATTTGCATCGACGGGATGACCGCTCTCGAACATAGGAAAACGCCTTTCAGGTTGACCGCCATCAGACGGTCCCATTCCGCAACGGTCGTGTCGAGAACGGTCTTCGCGAATTCGATGCCTGCGTTATTGACCAGAATGTCTACCTGTCCGAAACGGGCTTCAGCCTGGCGAAACATCTCGCTGACGTCGGATTCGAGCGACACGTCCGCGCGGACGTAGCAGGCTTCGCCACCTGAGGCGCAAAGCGCATCTGCTTCCGCGGTCGCGTCCGTTACATCGGCGAGCACCACCTTTGCTCCCTCGGCGACGAATCTTGCCGCTATCGCGTGTCCGATGCCCCGTTGAGCACCCGTAATCAAGGCAACCCGGTCTTTCAGTCGCATGTCGTTCTCTCGCGCAAGCAGGGGGAGCGTCATGTTAGCAGCCGGGATCTCATGCGTGCTGACAGGGCTTGCGCAATGAACCCCTCACTGAAGCCACTTCCGCACATCCTTCTCCCATTCCGGGTCGCCGCAGCCTTGCGGGTTTTCCGGCCCGAGCACGGTAATGTAGCCTTTGCTCTTCATGCACGATTCGTAGGCGCGAACTTTCGTGCATTGGCCCGGCCCCGCGTTGCGCGACACCGTTTTGCATTGCGCGATCGTCCTGTCCATCGGACCGAAGTCCATATCGCTTGCCTGATTGAGCATCGGCGCGTCGGCGCCCGAGGCGGAGAATTCGACGGGGCCGGTCTGCGCGCAGGCACTCAATGCACCGGCCAATACGGTAATGAAGAGAAGATGGACACGCGGTTGCATGGGGCGGCTCCTGTTTGGCAGAGGTTGCGAAATCATACGCCCGCGCGGGTGTATATCGTTGCCGTTAGCTCGCATGGAAGCGTCGAGCATGCTCACACGTTTCTCACCAGCGCCCGGTCGTGTCATGATTTGCCTACCGGATCGCTTCGCATCGACCAACGCCTGACCAGCTCCGATCGCCCGCCGGCTTTCACCTCAATGGAAACCTTCAACACCGCCATGACCACGCCCACATCGAATGCTTCCCCTGGTACGGCCCTCGCCCGTCTGAACGCCCTTGGCCTCGCCTTGCCGAACGTGCCCGCACCGCGCGGCGCGTTCAAACCGTTTTCACGCTCGGGCCAGTTGATCTTCCTCTCCGGACAAATCTGTGAATGGGAAGGCGAAGTGCGATTCAGTGGTCCGGTCGGCGAGGTCCATGACCTTCAAGCCGGACAGCAAGCCGCGCAGATCTGCGCGCTGAACCTGTTGGCGGCGTTGCACCTCGCGCTGGACGGCGACCTGGACCGCGTGCTCAGTTGCCACCGCGTCGGTGGCTTCGTGTACGCGACGCCGGGTTATCCGGACGTGCCGAAAGTGATCAACGGGGCGTCCGATCTTTTCTTCGAGGTGTTCGGCGAGCGCGGCCGGCATGCACGGACGGCGGTCGGCGTCGCCACCCTGCCCGCCGCCGCGTCCGTGGAGGTGGAGGCTATCTTCGAGGTTCGCTAAGGCGTCGCCGTGCCGGCCGTCAGCGCGTGATCTTTTCCGGTATGCGCCTCGGCCGCGAACATATCGACCAGTTCACGGGCGAACAGCGGCAGCGCGTCGAAGTCGCGCACGCAGACATGCAGCCGGCGCAACGCCCAACTATCGGTCAACGCGATCGCGGTGATGCGCATGGTCGGCACGAGCCTGCGCGCCACGGAGTCGGGAATCACGCCAATGCCGACCGTTGCCTCGATCATCCGGCACACCGCATCGAAATTGCCCATCTCCGCGCGAAAGCGGAACGGCCGCCCGGCCTCGGCAGCCGCCCGCACGAGGAACGCGTGAATCGCACTCCATTCCGACAAGCCGACGTAATCGAACGCGAGCGTCTCGGCGAACGCGACCGCTTCACGTCCCTCTAGCACGTGGCCGCTCGGCACGATCAGCACCAGACGGTCGTCGCGGCAAGGCAGATAGTGCAGGTTTTCCGCAGGCGGACAGCCCGCGACAATGCCGAGATCGGCGGCACCGTCGGCTACCGCCCTTGCAATCGCCTGACTGCCGCTCTCGCGCAGTTCGAGGTCGACATCCGGATGCGAGGCGAGAAAACGGCTCAGGATGTTCGGCATCACCTCCATCATCGCCGTGGTATTGCCGAGCACGCGCAGCCGCCCTTTGACGCCTCGCGCGAATTCCTGCATATCGCCGTGCAACTGCTCGACCTGCGCGATCAGAATGCGCGCATGCCGCATCAGTTCCTCGCCGGAACGCGTGAGCGTCACGCCCTGATTGGTGCGGTACAGCAAAGGTGTGCGGAAATAGTCTTCGAGGTTCTTGATCCGCATGCTGGCCGCGGGCGCCGACAGGTGCGATTTCTCGGCCGCCCGCGTGAGACTCAATGATTCGCCGATGTTCACCATCAACTGCATGTCGGTCAGATCGAAATGCGTCGCCATAACGTGGATTGTCTCCTCAGCGGCAAACCGGGGCACGGGTGTCACGCTTTGCCCGTGACCTCGCGCGTGGCTTATGTTACCTCCTCCGGCGTGCCGCATCATCATGGCGATGTTCGCAACCGCGCATTCAGACCAGGCCCAGGTCTTTGCGCACGTTCGGCAAAAACTCCATCATCGCGACCTGAAACAGGAACTGCGCGCCCTGAATCATGATGAAGTTCATACCGGCGTCGTGCAGCCGTTTGACCCGCTGGCGCATTTCCTCCAACGTATAGGCGTAGCTCGTATTAGCGCCGACCATGATGCCGCGCTGTTGCGCTTTCTTCACACCACGGTCCACCAGCTTCCACAGATCCGGGCTATTGAAGTCCGGTTTCTTCGCATTGCCGCCCAGCACTTTCGACAGATCGGTCATCGCGAAGAAGAACATCTTCAGATCGGGATGATCGAGTACCTTGTCGAAGTCGTCGATGCCGCCCTGGCTCTCCACGTGCGGAATGATGTACGTGGCCTGCGCCATCTCGTCGGTGCGCTGCTCCCATTCGCGATTATTGAACGGATGAATCCAGAGCGCGCGCCGGTGCCAGTCGCGCGCAATTTCGAGCGCTTCGTCGATTTCCTGCAGGCCCGAATGCGAGATCAGCACGTATTCCGCGCCGAGGCCTTGCAAGCGCGACAGATCGACGCCAATGCGCGCATCGTAGCCATGCCACGGATTGGTCTGCATGCGCACGACCGGCGTAATGCCGGCCGCCTCGCAGGTGCGGATCATGTTCTGCACGTCATGGAAGTCCATGCCGGTAAACATCATGTCGATCATGATCCAGTCGAAGCCGAGATGCGCGCACAGTTCCGCGGTTTCGGGATCGTTCGCCCACACGCCGAGTGCGGTGCGGCCCGACTTCATCGTGTCCATCAGCATGTTCTTCGGTTTCATACCCTGCTCCTCCAGACGCCCGGCAACGGGCAGATTACGCAGACGGCCGTCTGCTTCAGTTCGGTGTGACCGGTTGCATGGAACGCGGCGCGCTCCAGCTGCGAAAGCAGGTCTTCAAAATCGCCATGAAGACGATGCCGACCGCCATCTGCAACAGCGAGTAACTCGCGAGCCGCGAGAAATCGCCGACATTCCACGCTTCGAATGCGAGCACGGAGAACGTGCGGTCCGCCGCGGTGTAGAGAATCACGACCATCGAGAGCTCGGTCATGAAGAAGCTGAAGAGCAGCAGCCACGCTGCGATCACGCTGGCGCGAATGAGCGGCAACGTGATGTGCGTGAACGTGCGCAACGGTCCATAGCCGCACACGCGCGCGCTCTCTTCGAGCTCGGGATGCACCTGGATCAGGCTGGCCGACACCGACCGCACCGCATAGGCGGTAAACCGGCCGACGAACGCAAAGACGATGATCCACGTAGTGCCGTAGACAGAGAGCGGCACGTTGATCCAGAACAGCAGCATGCCGACGCCGAACGCGATGCCCGGCATCGAAATGGGCAGCAGGATCACGTATTCGAGCAGGCCCTTGCCGCGCAGCCGGGTGCGCACGACGATCCACGCGATCACGATGCCCGCGAGCGTCGCCGTGGTCGCGGAAACCACCGAGATGAGCACGCTGTTTTGCAGCGTGAACCACACGTCGTCCGATTGCAGATAGCCGATCGCCGTGGTGAACGAGTACTCGCCGGACCAGGTGTAGCGCGACAGCGCCGCGGCGATCAGGATTGCGATCGGCGCGAGGATCGTGGACACGACATAGAGCGCCGCAAGCGCGCCGGTGGCCCAGCGCCATGCGCCGAGTTCGACGAGCCGCGGCCGGAACCCCTTGCCGCTGATGGTCGTATAAACCCGCTTGCCGATCAGCACGCGTTGCAGCCACGTCGTGAAGCTCGACAACGCAAGCAGATAGATCGACAGGACGGCCATCACGCCATAGTTGGGCGGCACTTCCTGCGAGCCGATCCAGATGCGCGAGGTCAGCATGAGAATCTGTCGCGACCAGCCGAGTACCACCGGCGTGCCGAACAGGCCGATCGCTATCGTGAATGCAAGGACAGCGCCGGACAGCACGGCCGGCGTGAGTAGCGGAATGGTGATGCGGCGCATGGTCTGCAAAGGCGTGAGGCCGCACACCTGCGCCGCTTCCTCGAGGCTCGGGTCCATGCTGCGCAGCGCCGCCGCGACGATCATCATCACGTACGGCGCGAGATACAGGCCGATCACGATCAGCATGCCCCAGCGGCTGTAGACGTCCAGCACGCCTGGCAAACCGAGCATCGCGAGGAGCCGGTTCATGATGCCGCTGCGGGGCGCGGCGAGCAGCGCCCACGCGACCGCGCCGACGAACGGCGGAATGAAGATCGGCAACTGGGTGATCCATTGCAATACGCCACGCATCCACGTGTCGGTGCGCTCGAAAATCCACGCGAACGACACGCCGAGCAGCGTGGCGATCATCGCAGCGCCGCCCGACACGAACAGCGTGTTGCCCAACGCGTCCCAGTAAATCCGCTTGCCCAGCACTTCGGCAAAGTAACGGCCCGTCACCGACGGCGTGCCCGCGTCCGCGTCGAATACGGCGCGATATAGCACGGCGCATAGCGGCGCGATCACGAGGACGGCGACGGCGCAGCAGATCAGCACGACCGCCATGATCGCCGGCAACTGCTGCATGAACCGGTGGCGCTGCACGGCGTGACGCTCCGAAAGAGGCAGATCGGCCAAGGTCACGCTCCTATCACGCGTATATCGTCCGCCGCCACTTCGATACTGACCGCGTCGCCCGGCCGGCGCGGACCGGCGTCGAGCTGCACGACGCTCATCTGGCCGAACGCGGTGTCGATCCGGTACTCGGTGCGATTGCCGACGAAACTCGCCTCGGCGACGCGCCCGGCGATCGAGCCGGGTGTACCCGCCTGACGCACGCGCCACTTCTCCGGACGAATGCACAACAGCTCGCCGGGCCGCGGCGGTTGCGCGAGCGCGGCGGGCAACGTCAGGCCGCCCGGCATCGCGAACACCGCGCCGTTCGCGCCCATTTGCCATTCGTAGTCCGCGATGATGTTCGCCCGCCCCAGAAACTCCGCTGCGTGACGCGTGGCGGGACGATCGTAGAGATCCTTCGGCGCGCCTTTCTGGATCACCGTGCCGGCGTGATACAGGTAGACGGTGTCCGCTATCGACATCGCTTCTTCCTGATCATGCGTGACGAACAGAATGGTGCGGCCGAGACGCCGCTGCAATTCACGAATTTCGATGCGCATCTCCACGCGCAGTTTCGCGTCGAGATTGCTGAGCGGCTCGTCCATCAGAATGACGGGCGCCTCGGATACGATGGCGCGCGCGAGCGCCACGCGCTGCTGCTGACCGCCTGATAACTGCGTCGCGCTGCGCTCGGCGAACGTATCGAGCCCGACGAGCCGCAGCGTCGCCATCACCGCGTCGCGTGCCTTGGCGCCGCTCACTCCTGCCGCCCGCAGCGGCAGGCCGACGTTTTCGAATACGCTCATATGCGGCCAGATTGCGTACGACTGGAACACCATCGACACATGACGGCGTTCGGGCGGCACCCACAGCGCGGGCGTAGCCTGATACACGGTACGTCCGGCGATCACGATCTCGCCATCCGAAGGCCGCTCCAGTCCCGCGATACAGCGCAACGTCGTGGTCTTGCCGCAACCGCTCGCGCCGAGCAGCACCGAAATCTGCGCCTCGGCGAAACTCTCGCTGACCGACTTCAGCACCGGTTGCGCGCCATAGGATTTTTGCAGGCGGCGAATGATGATCGACATGCGTGGCCTCACCTGATTCCGGTTGCTTTCTGCCAGAGCTCGATCAACTGCGCCTGCTGCCTGAGCGCGGCGTCGATGTCGAGCGGCAGCACCTTCACCGTCGCGAGCTTCGGCATGCCCTGCGGCGGCGCCGAGCCGTTGCGCAATGCGTACTCGTTCGCTTTCTGGATGATCGTCTGCGCGTCGCTCATCATGAAGTCGACGAACAGCTTCGCCGCCGCGGGATGCGGCGCGCCCTTGAGCGCCGCGACCGAAAACGGAGTCGACACGGTGCCGGATTTCGGCACGATGAATTCGAGCGGCGCGCCCTTGGCGACCGCACCGCTATAGTGGTTGTTGACCACGTAGAACATCAGCGGCTTTTCGCCGGACAGCATCTTCGACAAGCCGGCCGGCGTGGTCGGTGTCAATTCAGCCCCAGACTTGATGAGCCCCTGGTAGATCGCCACCGTGCGCTGTTCGCCGAAGTTCTGGTACAGCGTCGCAAGCAACGAGAAAGCCGCCGACGACGTACGCGGGTCGTAAAACGTGATCTGGTTTTGCCACTCCTTCTTCGGGTTGGCGAAATCCATCCAGTCTTGCGGCGGTTGCATGCCGTTCAGATACTGTTTGTTTGCACCGACGCCGAGAATCAACGTCTTCACACGTTCGAAGTCCTTTCCGGCGGGCGCGGCATCGGCGGGAAAGTTCTTCAACTCCGGCGAGTGATACGGGTCGAGCAGTTGCTCGTTCTGCATCCGCGTGAAGACGTCTTCCAGCGAGAAAAACGCGTCCGCGGCCTGCTTGCCTGCATTGCGCTCGGCGATATGGCGGTTGTAAATCTGCCAGCAGCCCGCGACGTAAGAACTGACCTTGATCTCCGGATAGCGCTTCTTGAATGCGTCGAGATACACCGGCGTTTGCGGCGGGTCGCATCCGTAGACCACGAGGCCGCCCTCTTTCTTCGCCTGCTCGATCAGCGCGGGATCGCTCGCGAAGGCCGTGCGCGAGACCATTGCCAAGAGTGCAAGCAGCACCGCCAAGACGCCGATCCAGGTTCGCAGCGGGGCTCGTAGCATGTGTGTCTCCAATCGTCTTATGGTATTTCCCGTGCCGCTCACGGACGCGCTGCGTCGCGGGCTTTACCGAGCATCGCCGATAATCGCCGCATACGGAATTTCGATATGCTGAACGTCGATTTAAGCGTGGACGAAGATCCGGGTTATCGCGGATGTGCACGGTGTTTTTCGCGAAACAGCTTGCTTGTCACGCAGGTCGATCTATAACGTGAATCCTGTTGGCCCGCGATTTCAGGCCTCGAATTTCGACATGCGATGGAGCTCACGATGGCAAGCACACCGGCCAGCAACCGCACGCTTTCGCAAACGTTCGCCGCGTTTGCTCACTCGCTGAACCTCGACGAAGTGCCGCGCCACGTACGCACGCGCGCCAAGCATCTGATCCTCGACGCGCTCGGCATTGCGTTCGCGTCCCATCGCAACGAATTCGCCGACGTGATCTTGCGCGGCATCAGGGCGCTCGGCGAAAGCGGAGTCAGTCCGGTGATCGGCAGCAGCGAAACGCATACCGTGCGCAATGCGGTGCTGCTCAACGCGGCGCTGATGCATGGACTCGATTACGACGACACGCATATGAAAGGCATCGTGCATGCAACCGCCTTCTGCGCGCCGGCGGCGCTATCCGTCGGCAACGAAACCGGCGCCAGCGGGCGCGCTGCGCTCGCCGCGTATCTGGTGGGTATGGAAGTCGCCACGCGTCTGGGCGCGGCGGCGAAAGGCGGCTTTCATCATGCCGGCTATCACCCGACCGGTGTGCTGTCGCACTTCTCGGCCGCGTTGATCGCCGGCCGCCTCTATGGACTGGATACCGCGCAACTGGCCGCGGCGCAAGGCATTGCCGCGAGCACCGCTTCGGGCGTGCAAGTGTTTCTCGAAGAAGGCACGTGGTCCAAGCGCTTGCATCCGGGCTGGGGCTGCGTTGGCGGCATCACAGCCGCGCGACTTGCGCAGGCCGGTTTTGTTGCGCCGTCGCGCCCGTATGAAGGGCGTTACGGGCTATTCGATTCGCACCTGCAGCAACACGCGGGCGAAGTCGATTACGTCATGGCGAGCACGGGTCTCGGCGAAATCTGGGAAACGGAGCAAATGGCGATCAAACCCTACCCTGTATGCCATTTTCTGCATTCGATCGCGGAGGCCGGCGCCGATCTGGCGCACAGCGGCGAGATCGATCTGAACCGGATCAGCCGCATTCGCGCACTGCTGCCCGAACGGGTCATGCCGATCGTTACCGAGCCGCTCGAGGCGAAAAGGCGGCCCACCACGAACTATGAAGCGAAGTTCAGCGCGCAGTATGTGGCGGCGGCTTCGCTCGTGCGTGGACGCTTCGGACTGGCCGAACTGGAACCCGATGCGCTTGCCGATGAGCGCATCCTCGCGCTGTCCGCGCGAGTGGAATGCGTCGCGGACCCCGATAGCGCGTTCCCCGCCTACTACTCGGGCGGCATGATCGTCGATACGGACGACGGCCGGCAACATCGCCGCTATTACCGCATCAACAAAGGCGCCGGCGAGCGCGCGCTCTCCAATGAGGCGATCGTCGCAAAGTACTTCGAGAACGCGTGTTGGGCCGTCAGTCACGCACGCGCCGAACAGGTTCGCGATGCGGTGCTCGCACTCGATGAATTGCAGAGCAGCGAGGTATGGGCCGTGCTTCGCGGCGGCTGAACCCGGTGCCGCAAGTGCTCCTATCGCGCGCTCGACGGATCTCGCGGTCCGCTACGTCCGGCTCGAAATCTTCTTGCAGTACTTGGCGACCGCCCGGCCGATGGATATCTCGTTGCCCTTGACCCGCTGCGTCGGCGCGCCGACGACGATCGCATACGCCTCGCCATTGATCCACACGTAATGCCCGATCGAGGCGATCTCCGACTGATATCCGCCGATCGACACGAACCAGCCGCGCTCCTTGCCCTGCTCGATCAGACGCTTGTAGCGCGTCTTGCTGGTCACGGTATTCGGCGCGTATTGCTCGAACTCGAGTTCCTCGATCAACGCGTTGCGCGCGTCGTCGGTCATCGCGCCGAGCAGCGCCTGCCCGGCGGCGCCGATATGCAGCGGCCGCTTTTCTCCGACCGTTGCCGCGTAGCGCAGCGTTTGACCCGACTGCACGACTTCGAGGTAGTGCGACTGATGGCCGGTGCGCGTGGCGAGGAACACTGTCTCGCCGGTTTCGTTGCAGAGCTCCTGCAACACCGGCCGCACGTGCGATAGCAGCGGATCGTTGTCGATGATGACGCGCGCCTCGTCGAAGATACGGCGCGTGGGATAGTAGTCCGCCGAATCGTGCACGCGATACAGATAGCCGTTCGATTCGAGCGTCTTGAGCAACGCGAGGCAGCTCGACTTGGGGAACTCGAGACGCTTGCTGATCAACGCGAGCGGCACCGCCTGCTTGAGTTCCGCGAACAATTGAAAAATCTCGACTACGCGCCGTGCGCTTTTGACATCCGAATCGTTCGCGACCGTCATTGCGCCCCCGAAAAAGCCTAAGGAAAACCCGAATTCACGCATGGACGGAAGGCAAACGCGCTTGCGCAGCGTTTGCACATCGCCTATTCTGAGTTCATGAATAAGCATAGACGTTCACATACATGAACGCAAGGAATTTTCTGAACGGGCGGCGCCGAGCGTGGGAGACTGCGCCTCGGCCATGCTGACAGGCGCTCGTCACGTGTATCGCGGAGGAGACTCGCATGGCATCGAGCATCATCGTCAGACCGCTGGCCGGTTCTCTGGGCGCCGAAGTGTTCGGCGTCAATCTGTCCGGCGAACTGGATCCTTCAACGGTCGCACAGATCCGGCGCGCGTTTCATGAGTACCTCGTGATCTTTTTCCGCGAGCAAGATGCATCGGATAACGATCTTGCTCACTTTGCCCGCTATTTCGGTGAGCTTGCGGTGTTGCCGCCACACCGGCAGCATCCGGGCTCGCTGCCGGAACTGCTGATCATCGACAAGAAGCCGGAAGACGCGCTCGTGTTCGGCTGGGAATGGCATTCCGACACCACGCACCTGGAGATTCCGCCGCTCGGTTCGGTGCTTGCCGCGCGGATCCTGCCGCCAGTTGGCGGCGACACGTTGTTCGCGAATCAGTACATGGCGTACGACACCCTCTCCGACGGCATGAAGACTATGCTGGCCGGTCTGCGCGCCGTGCATGCGAACGGCCACATTCTCGCGTCGCTCGAAGCCGAAGACGTACTCGCGCAGGGCCAGGGTTACGGCAGCCATACGACGCTGTCCGCGGTGCATCCGGTCATCAGGACGCACCCAGAGACCGGCAAGAAAGCGCTGTTTGTCAATTCGCTGCATACGGAACGTTTTGAGGATATGACGGTGGCCGAAAGCGCACCGTTGCTGCGCTTCCTGTTCGAACACTCGACGCGACCCGAATTCACCTGCCGCTTCCGCTGGGCTCCCGGTTCGATTGCGTTCTGGGACAACCGCTGTTGCCAGCATCTCGCGCTCGACGATTATCCCGGCCAGCGGCGCCTGATGCATCGCGTCCAGTTGCGCGGCACACGGCCGGTGTAGATCCGCTAGGAGCCTCAAACACTCGGGAACGAGACGCGTAATTCTGGAGGAAGACACCATGTCGATCGCAGAGGCAACTATCGAACGGATGCCTGTCGGCGCGGCGCACCGCCGGATGTTCTGGCTGCTCGGCGCGGGCATGCTGATCGATGCGTTCGAGTTGTTCATGCAATCGGGCGTGGTGGCTTCGATGGTGCACACGAACTTCACCGGCACCGGCGGCGTTGCGCAATTCATCTTCGCCACCTTCTTTGGGCTTGCGATCGGGTCGGTCATGAGCGGCACGCTCACCGATCGCTTCGGACGCAAATCGCTCTACCAGTTCAATCTGCTGCTGTTCAGCCTCGCGACGCTCGCGACCGCGGCGGCGCCCTCGTTCACGCTGGTCGTGATCTTGCGCTTCATCGCAGGGATCGGACTGGGCGGCGAGCTGGTGGTGGGCTACGCGATCATGGCCGAGATGACGCCCGCGCATTGCCGCGGACGCTGGGGCGTGACGCTCGGGCTGCTGGTGAATTGCGCGCAGCCGCTGTCCGCATTTGTCGGCGCATGGTTTCTGCCGGCTGTCGGCTGGCGCGCGATGTTCGTGGTCGGCGCGGTGCCGGCACTGATCGTCTGGTATCTGCGCCGGGCGCTGCCGGAATCGCCGCGCTGGCTCGAACGTCAGGGCCGCACCGCGGAAATGCATGAGGTGCTCGACGCCCTGTGGCTCGAAAATACCGGCGACGCGCACGCGCCGCGCGTCGCGCCGGCGAGCTTCCTGCCGGAGCGCAATGAGTTGCCGTGGACCGCGCTGTTCGGCCGCCATCGGCTCGGACGCACGCTGTTCTGCTTTGCGATCGTGTCGCTGATCCTCGCGAGCCAGTACGGTTTTATCGGCTGGGTGCCGACGCTGCTGCTGCATCGTGGCCAGTCGATCGTGCACTCGCTCACCTACTCCGCGGTGATGGCAATGGGCGCGCCGATCGGCATGCTGATTCCGATTTTTCTCGTCGACCGGCTGGGGCGCCGGACCGTGGTGGCGACGGCGTCTTTTCTGGCCGCCGCAGTCGGCATCGGCTATGCGTTCGCACTCGATGCGCCGGCCTGGCTGCTCGTCACCACCGGCTTTCTCGAAGTGCTATTCGTGCAGATCACCGCGAATACGGTGCTCGCCGTCTACCTGCCCGAACTCTTTCCGACCGATATCCGTGGCACGGGCTTTGGCGCGTCCACCGCAGTTGGGCGAGTGTCGGCCGCGATCATGCCGTATTTCGTGCTGTTCGTGCTGAATGGCTTTGGCTCGTTCGCCGTGTTCGTGATGCTGGCGAGCGTGCTGCTGCTGTTGTGCCTGCTGGTGCTCGCGGTCGGTCCGGAAACGCGCCGCAAAACGCTCGAAGATGTCGAGCGGGAAATTCTCGCGGGCGTGGACTTGAGCGCGGATCATAAGCATGCGAAGTCGCCGGCGTCCTGAAGATAAGTGATAGGAGTTTGCACGCGCGGCTTCATGGAAGGCCGTCGCGCGAGGCGCTCACCGCATATGAGCGAACCGGCGAAACACATTCGCCTCTTCGCTGCGATGCGAGGTGACGCGTGCATGATTCATGGCGGGGTCGAGCAGCGTGATGCCGGACCACTCGCCCTGCGCGGACAGTTCGTGAATCAGATCGACGATGGTCTGACACACCACGGAAGTCGCGGAGTTCATCGGCGTCGCGCTGGACCAGCAGACGCTCGCCGGGCGCTTCAACGCCGGGTCGACGATCCTGCGCACTCGTGGGCGCCTTGCCGGATCGCGTTGCGCCAATGCCGACACCGGCAGGATCGTGCACGCCGCGCCCGATTGCGCAACGGAGATGAGCGTGGGAAGCGAGTCGATATCGGCGACGATATTCAGCTCGACGTTCTCGCGCGCGAACACCCGTTCGAGCAACAGGCGCAAACCGTTCGAGATGCCGGGCGCCACGAGTTTCACGCCGCTGAGTTGCGCGAGGGTGCAGGTTTGTGCAAGCGCGCCCACTGCTCCGCCCGGCTCGCCGAATACGTACAGCTGTTCTTCGAGAACCGGCAGCGCGGTCACGCCCAGCGTGTCCGCATCGCGAAACAGAATGGCCAGATCGATGCGTTCGTTCGCGAGTAGTTCGCTGATAAAGCCACTCATGCTTTCAAAGAACTGCAAACGGATGCGAGGAAAGCGCTCCTGAATGCGCGCGAATAGCGGCATGGCGAGAATCGACGCCATGGTGGTCGGAAAACCCACGGCGACGGTGCCGCTTTCGGCATTTCCACCCTCCCGCACTTCCTGCTTGAGTTCCTCCATTTGCCGCAATACCAGCCGGCTATGACGATAGAGCGACTGGCCCGCGGCGGTCGGCGCCACGCCTTGCCGGCTTCTGATCAACAGCTTCGTTTCGAGTTCCTCCTCGAGGCGGCTCATCTGCTGGCTCAGCGAAGGCTGCGCGACATACAGCTTCTCGGCGGCCTTGCCCATGCTGCCGCAATCGACGATCGCAACGAAGTACCGAAGCTGACGGGTATCCATGATTCGTGATCCTGAGTTTAACGGTCAGAGGTTATGCCTATGATGGACTCATTCAATTGGTATTTCCACGCAAACCGCACTTCTTCTACAGTCTTTCAATTGGCATCACACAAGCGCGCCGACACGCTGGCGCCCGACAGGAAATGCAGACCGTTCTTCGCGAGAGAGAAAGCATCGATAGCGGCATAGCTGATATGCCGTCGATCCAATTGATGCTGCACGGCGATCAAAACAACAATGGACTCGTCGACTCCCCTTTCGCCCACTTCTATTTACGGCTCATGAATCCTGCAACCGCAACGACTTCATCCCACGCCCTGCTTTCCGTGCTCGCCGCAAACGGAATCGATCGCGTTTTTCTCGTGCCCGGTGAAAGTTATCTGGGGATTCTCGATGCGCTCGCGGACTTTCCGCAAATCGACGTGGTGACGTGCCGCCACGAAGCGGGCGCCGGTTTCATGGCATGCGCGGACGGACGCCTGACGCGCCGTCCCGGCGTCGTCATGGTCAGCCGTGGACCCGGCGCGAGCAACGCGTCGATTGCTTTGCATACCGCGCAACAGGACGGCATTCCTCTGCTGTTGATCGTCGGACAGATCCCCAAAGCGGATTTGCGCAAGGAAGCATTTCAGGAGATCGACTATCAAAGGATGTATGGGTCGATCGCCAAATGGGTCGTGGAAGTCACGGAGCCGGAACAGTTGGCGACCGCCGCGTTCAAGGCGCTGCGTATTGCAATGGCCGACACGCCCGGCGCCGTCGTGCTGGTCGTACCCGAAGATATTCAACAGCAGCAGGTCGAGTCGGATGCATGGCAGGTGCCGCCTGCCGTAGCGACAATCCCCTCCGACGCAACGCTCGAACGTATCGCCCTTCTGCTCGAACAGGCGCAGCGGCCACTCATCATCGCCGGTGGCGCGTTCGAGGCGCCGCGCGGGCGCGAGTCGCTGCTGAGGTTCGCGCAAACGTACGACGTTCCGGTCGCGGTGTCGTTTCGACGCCAGGACATTTTCCCCAACCGGCATCCGCTGTATGCGGGCGATCTGGGATTGGCCAATCCGGCGGAGCAGATCGAAGCCTTCGAGTCGAGCGACTTCGTGCTCGCACTCGGCACGCGGCTCGGCGATATCACGACACAGGGTTATCGCTTCCCGGAGCCGCCGCGCGCGGCGCAGACATTCGTGCATTGCCACGCGGACGGCCACGCCGTCGGCCTGCATGTGGCGCCGGATATCGGTGTCGTGTGCGATCCCGTGGCGCTTGCCGATGCGCTCGTTGGTGTGCATCGTTCACCAGCGCGTTCGCAACGATGGTCTATGCGCTTGCGAGGCATCGCCACGCACATCGCCCAATGGCCGCACCGCACCGTCGAACCTGGCGATAGCAACGGCGACACTGGCGCTGGCGTGCGATTCGTCGACGTCGTTCGCTCACTGGCGGAGCATGCCCCCGTGGATGCCGTGATCTGCGTCGACGCCGGCACGTTCGCCGCGCCCGTGTACCGCCATTTTCCTTTTCGCTATCCGCAACGCCTGATGTCACCGCTGTCCGGCGCAATGGGTTACGGCACGCCGGCCGCCATTGCGACGCAGCTCCGCTTGCCGGCGCAAAAAACGATCTGCCTCGTCGGCGACGGCGGCTTTGCCATGACCGGCAACGAGATGATTGCCGCAGTGGCGCGCCGCTTGCCGATCCTCTTCATTCTCTCCAACAACAACTGCTACGGATCGATCCGCGTTCACCAGGATCGCACCTATCCGGGACGGCATATCGGCACCACGCTGACCAATCCGGATTTCACCCTGATTGCCGGCGCGTTCGGCATCGACGCCGAGCGCGTCACGGCTTCAGACGAAATCGACGCAGCCGTCAAACGTGGTCTCGCGGCACAGCGGCCCTATTTCATCGAAGTCATGTCGAGCATCGAATCCGTTCAGCCACTTTCGAGCGTGCCGTCGATGGCGCTCAACCAGGAGCACTGATTGCGGTTATCACCCTACAACTACAGAGACGCAAGGAGACAACATGAAGATGATGTCCACGGCGGGACTGCTGGCAATCATTGCCGCAACCGCGCCATCCGCTTTCGCCCAGTCGAGCCTCACGCTGTACGGAATGATCGACGAAGGGCCCGAATACAACAGCAACGCAGGAGGCAAGCACCTGTACAACCTGACCACGGCCGCGCAGGGTGGCAGCCGTTGGGGGTTTCGTGGCTCGGAAGATCTCGGCGGCGGCCTGAGCGCCATCTTCAGGTTGGAGAACGGCTTCGATCTCGGCACCGGCAAACTGGGCCAGGGCGGCCTGATGTTCGGCCGGCAGGCCTACGTCGGGTTGACGTCCACGCGCTTCGGCTCCGTCACGCTGGGACGTCAATATGATTCGGTGGTCGACTATATCGGGCCGCTGACGGTGGGCGACCAGTGGGGCGGCACGATCGGTTCGCACCCCGGCGACCTCGATAACTTCGACAATAGCCAGCGCACCAACAACTCGGTCAAGTACGCGAGCGCGAACTACGACGGCATCACGTTCGGCGGTCTGTACAGTCTCGGCGGCGTGGCGGGCAACGTCACGCAGAATCAGGTGTGGTCGCTCGGCGCCGGCTATACGAACGGACCGCTCGCGCTCGGCGCCGCGTATCTCAACGTGCGAAATCCGAACGTCAGTTTCTTCGGCAACAGCACGACGGGCACGGCCACGCCGGCGGCCAATTCGATCACGAGCCCTGTGTACAGCGGTTACGCGTCGGCGAACACCTATCAGGTGATCGGCGCCGGCGGCAATTACACGATCGGCGCCGCCACACTCGGCGCAACCTATTCGAACACCAAATTCATGGGCCTCGGCAATACCGCGCAAAGCGGCCCGAATCCACGCCACCTCGGCGGCGAAGTGACATTCAATAACGTCGAACTCAGTTTCAAGTACCAGGTGCTGGCCAGCCTGCTGGTCGGGCTCGAATACGACTACACGCGAGGTAGTTCGGTGAACGGTGCAGATGCGGCCCAGTACCACCAGGGCACGCTCGGCGTGGACTACTTTCTTTCGAAGCGAACCGATGTGTATCTGGTCGGCGTTTATCAACACGCCTCGGGAGTAGACTCGACCGGCAAGCCGGCGGTCGCGGCGATCAATCAGGTCACCGCGTCGAACAGCAATAGTCAGACCGTCGTGTCGCTCGGCTTTCGCCACAAGTTCTGATGAAACTCACTCCGCGCGCGGTCCAAGCCGCCGACCTCAGCCGCTTTCTCCCACGTTTGCGCGTGACGCCCGCGCGCAATGAACGTGCGCAGTCCCAACGGACACAAGGATGCACCATGACAACCAACCTGCGCATTCCCATCGCCGCGCGAATCGAGCGCCTTCCCGAATCGAACTACCTGCGCTTATCGATTCTGTTGATTTCGCTTGGCACGTTCTGGGATTCGTACATGCTATTTTCAGTTGGGCCCATTTCCGCGCATTTTTTCGCTTACCTCGGGCAGCCGCATCTCGCCACCGAATTGCCGCTGGCGCTTTTTTTCGGCACGTTCGTGGGTGCGGTCGGCTTGAGCACGGTGGCCGACAAGATCGGCCGGCGCGGTGCCTTCACGCTCGACCTGTGCATTCTCGCGACCGGCGCGCTGCTCGCCGCGTTCTCACCGAATGCCACGGTATTGCTGATCGCGCTGTTTATTGCGGGCATCGGCACCGGCGCGGAATTGCCGTTGTCGACGACCTACGTGCAGGAACTGTCGCCCGCGCGAGCGCGCGGCAAAATGTCGAGCTTCGCGCTGACGATCGGTTTTCTCGGCGGCACGGTGGGCGGTTTCGCCTCGATGCTGCTCGTGCCGCTGAATGACTTGCCGCTACCAGGATTTCGCATCGCATTGCTGCTCGCGGCGCTCGGCGGCTTTTCATCGCTTCTGCTGCGGATGGGCTTGCCCGAGTCGCCGCGCTGGCTGGAACGCATGGGCCGGCGCGACGAAGCCGACGACGTGATGGATAAAATCGAGCGCCGCGTCATGCGCGAAAAGAACCTCGTGATGCTGCCGCCCCCGCCGAAAACGGAATACGAAATCGAGAGCGGCGTATCGCCGATCAGCCTGCTGCTGTCGCGCGCCTATCTCCGCAGAACCATGAGTGCGTGGGGAATCGAACTGCTACAGGGATTCGGTGCATACGGCTTTGCCACGTTCGTGCCGTTCTTCCTTTACTCGCGCGGCTATTCGATCGTGCACGCGCTGACCTACACCGCCGTCATCCAGATCGCGTACCCGGTCGGATGTCTGGTCTCCGTCTACATTACGGACAAGATCCAGCGCAAATGGGGCATGGCGTTCGCGTATGTGCTGAATATGATCTTCGGCCTGTGTTTTCTGCTGGCCGACTCGACCTACATGATCGTGCTGTTCGGCTTTCTCACCGAGGCCATGATCTTCATCAACGGCCCGTTGCTGCATACGTATGAGGCTGAAATCTATCCGACGGGCATTCGGGCGCGCGGCGCCGGCATCAGCTTCGCGCTCAGCCGGTTGGGCGGTTTTTTCGCGCCGCTCGTCGCGTCGTTCCTGCTGGGGATCGGTGCGGGGCATAGCTGGTTGATCGGCATCGGCGCCGCGGCGTGGTTTGCCTGTGCGCTCGTTGCCGCGATCGTCGCCGTGGATACGACCAACATCAGTCTGGAAGATCTCGAAGTGAAGCATTGACGCGCCGATCGCTGCCGGTTCCTGCGCCGGGCGGCAACGCCCGTCGCAATGGAAGCGGCAGCGATATCCTCGCGGCCCCGCTCAACCGAGCCGCGCGATCAGTGCGTCCGTAAATACCGCCGTCGATGCATGCCCGCCCAGATCGGGCGTGCGCACGTTGTCGTCGTTGAGCGTCTGTCTGATCGCCTGATTGAGGCGCTGCGCGAGATCGCCCGCGCCGACGTGTTCGAGCATCAGGCCCGCGGCCAGCATCTGCGAGACAGGATTGGCAATGCCGCGCCCGGCGATATCCGGCGCCGAGCCGTGCACGGCTTCGAAAATGGCGGCGTCGGCGCCGATATTCGCGCCGGGCGCGAGGCCGAGTCCGCCGACCAGTCCCGCGAGTTCGTCCGAGAGAATATCGCCGAACAGATTCGTGCACAGCAGCATGTCGAACTGCCAAGGATTCAACACGAGCTGCATCGCACAGGCGTCGACGATGCGATCGTCGACGGCCACCCTGCCCTCGTAATCGCTCGCAACCTCTCGCGCCGTCTCGAGAAAAAGACCGGTCAACGCCTTCAGCACATTCGCCTTGTGAACCACGGTGATTTTTTTGCGTCCATGCTTGACCGCGTAATCGAACGCGTATTGCGCGATGCGCCGGCAACCTTCGCGCGTGTTCATTCCCGTCAGAACGGCGACGCCATGCGGATCGTCACCTATCGGAATGTAATGTTCGTGCGCCACATAAAGCCCCCCGATGTTCTCGCGCACCAGCACGATATCGATATCGTCATAGCGCCCCGGCACGATGGTGCGCACCGGCCGGAGATTGGCGTAAAGCGAAAACGCCTCGCGCAGCCGCACATTGACGGAGCGAAATCCTCCGCCTACGGGTGTGGTCAACGGCCCTTTCAACGCGAGCCTCGTGCGACGAATGCTGTCGAGCGTCGTCTCCGGCAATGGTTCGCCGCCACGTTCGATTCCGGCCATGCCCGCGTGCTGAATGTCCCACGCAAAGGGCGCGCCTAATGCGTCGAGTACCTTGACTGTGGCAGCGGTGATTTCCGGGCCGATGCCGTCGCCCGGTATCAATGTCGCGGGAATGGGGGATGATTTGCTTGAACTCATCGTGCAACTCCTTCTGTGTGTTCCAGACACGGCAATACAACGGCAATACACGGCGACATGCTCGCGGGCAATGCCGCCGGATGCCCGGGTAGAGCACTATTATCAAAATTTTGTGCGCGCCTCACAATCGGTTTATCGGGCATAGCAGCTATGCCGCAAAAAAGCAGGAGCGTCAGAATGGATCTGAGACGACTCGAATTGCTGATGCAGGTGTCCGCATTCGGCAGTTTTTCGAAAGCCGCCACTGTGCTGGGCATCGCGCAACCTGCGTTGGGCCGGCAGATCCAGAAGCTCGAAGAGGAATGCGGACTGCGTCTACTCTACCGCCACGGCCGCGGCATTTCGCTGACGCCGGAAGGCCTCGCACTGATCGAACGCGCGAGTCCGCTCGTGCGCCAGTTGGCTGCGATTCCAGCGGATCTCCAGTCGGAACGCGACTCGCCGCATGGACTCGTTACCGTCGGCTTGACGCCGACCGTGTGCAATCTGATCGGCATGCGGTTGATCGCCGGTTTGCGCGAGACACATCCCAATCTACAGGTGAACGTGGTATCGGGCTATAGCGGCTATGTGCACGAGTGGCTGATCGACGGCCGCCTCGACATGGCGATTCTGCACGACGCCCGCCGCTCGTCCACCGTCGCGGTCGATCCGTTGGCGGCCGCGGAGTTGTTCCTCGTCACGCCGGCCGCCGCCACGAACTTCGCGATACCTGACGAGACGACGCTCGCGGGCGTTGCGCAAATACCGCTGGTTTTGCCGACGCGCAACCACGGCCTGCGCCGCACGCTCGAATACGCGGCCGGCAAGGAAGGCGTGACGCTCGACGTGCAGTACGAAGTCGACACGCTCGAACTGCTCAAGGAAATGGTGGTCGCCGGCCTCGCCTGCACGGTACTCGCGAAACCCGCCGTGCTCAGCGAACTGGCTGCGGCTACGCTGCGCGCGCGGGCGCTCGCGAGGCCGCAATTGCACACGCGGCTCGTGCTCGCGACGGCGGTTCACCGTCCGGTCACACACGGCATCCGCATTGCGGAACTGGCGATCAAAGCACTGTTTACAAGGCTTATCGAGCAGCACGATCAATATGGTCTCTCGCTGCCGCAGTAGCGTGAGCGAACCATAGGATTGGGCTATGTACGTGTCATCGTTTTGGTATTTCCGCGTTGCGGGCGCTTGCTCTATATTGGTTGCAACACAACGCAGCCGCCTCAGACGCAAGACGGCGAACCACTAAACGGAGACCCCCTCGCACGTCACGCGCGCCACAGCCTTACATCGGCATTGCGTGACAGTCACTTCATCGCGCCGGCAAGAACTGCAGCGTCTCTCGCAACGCCCGGTCAATCATGCCGCGACCGACCTCGCGTTCACCCAGTGCATCGGTCGCGCATGCTGCTGTGCAGCGCGAGGCAATTCCGATCGCACGGTTCCTGCTCGAGCAAGCCGAGGCGCCGTATCGTAGGGCAGATAGGTGTCAAACAGAAGAGGACGCAATGGAGCACACAATGAGTCAATCGAAAGAACCGATCGATGTCGTGGCGATGTTTCCCCAGGTCGCCGACATTAGCGACGCGACGCTGCGCAAGGCCGTCATTGCCACATGGGAGACGCTGTGGGAGATGAGCCCCTGGAAGCGGATCGCGGAGGTTCCGACATCGACTGAAATTCCTTATCCGACTCTGCCCCATAACCAGTGCGTGCTGGAGATGGCGATGTCGGTCGCCGATCTGTTCGAACGCCACCACGGCATCAAGGTGAATCGCGATTATCTGATCGCGGCGGCCGTGTTGCAGGACGCGAGCAAAGTGGTCGAGTTCGCACCGGACGCGGAAGGCAAGGTCGTCGCGACCGATATCGGCAAACAGTATCCGCACGCCTTCTGGGCCGCGCATCTGGCCTTGCGCAACGGCATTCCCGATGAAATCGTGCACGTGCTGCTGACGCATTCGCCTCAGGCGCCGAAATTCCCCGCCACGCTCGAAGGCAAGATTCTCTACTACGTCGATCAGATAGACGTGATCGGCATTCACAAGGACCGCTGGCGCAAAGAGCTTTTCATTACGAAGTGACGCGCAGCGTGAGCAGCCATTGCCGGTTCGTATTGCCTGGAGGAAACGATGAGCAAGAGAAGCAAGCTGCGTGAATTGATTGCCGCCCCTGAAATCCTGGTGATGCCGGGCGTGTTCGATGGTTACAGCACGAGACTGCTCGGCGCATCCGGATTCGCCGCGGGCTTTGTGACCGGCGCCGGCGTGAGTGAAGCCAGTCTTGGCTGGGCCGATCAGGGCATCATGGGACTCGAGGAAAACCTGCGCGTCACGCGCGCGCTCGCCTCCTGTTGCGAGCAGCCGCTGATTGCCGACGCCGACACCGGCTACGGCAACGCGGTCAACGTGCATTTCACGGTTCGCGCGTTCGACGGCGCGGGCCTCGCTGGCGTGATGATCGAAGATCAGGTCTGGCCGAAACGCTGCGGCCATATGAAAGGCAAACAGGTGATCTCCGCCGAGGAAGGCGCGGAAAAAATCCGCGCCGCAGCGGAAGCGCGGCTGGATCCGGAGCTCCTCATCATGTCGCGGACCGACTCGCTCGCCACGCATGGCATCGACGAAGTCATCAAGCGGTTGAATATGTACGCCGAAGCCGGCGCGGACCTGCTGTTCGCCGACGCGCTGCTGGCCACGGATCATATTACGACGGTCGTCAAGAATGTCTCCAAGCCGGTTTGCGTCAACATGGGATTCGGCATTCGCCAGCGCTCCACCACGCCGTTGATTTCCGCGCGGCGATTGCAGGAGTTGGGCGTGGCCGTGGTGGTCTATCCGCGCTTGCTGACGGCGGCGGCCATTCAGGGCATGAAGAACGCGATTGCTACGCTGAAGGAGTCGGTAGCGAGCGGTGATGTGATCGAGCGCCCCGACCTCGTCGTGTCGTTCGAGGAACTCAACGATCTGGTCGGGATCGCGGAGCTCGAACGCATCGAACAGCGCTATCTGACACCGGAACAATATCAGCAGAAATACGAGCATGCCGCGTACGAAAAACGGCCGTGACTGCCAACCCTGGCGCGGAGCTTGACATGACCGATTTGCCCAAAGATCGCCACCACGCATCAACGGATGAACCGCCGGTCTGCCAGTCGCCGGATGCCTCGCCGGTTGCGCTACCGTTCGTCTTGCCGCCGGGCGCATGCGATTGTCATGCGCACATCTACGGGCCGCCTGAACGGTATCCGTACCGCGATAAGCGGCGCTATACGCCCGCGCCTGTCGGCCTCGACGAATATCGCGCACTGCTCGCGAAGCTCGGCGTCACGCGCGCGGTGATCGTCCAGCCGACTGTCTATGACGACAATCGGATCACACTAGACGTGCTCAACACATCGTCCGGCGCATGGCGCGGCATTGCGCAATTGAAACCGGACGTGAGCGACGCGGAGTTGCGGCGTCTCGACGCTGCCGGATTCCGCGGCGTGCGTCTGCATACGCGCTCGGGTCTCGACGATCTGGACGCAATGGCAAGGCGCGTGGCGCCGCTCGGCTGGCACGTGCAATTGCATCTCGATGCGCGTGACCTCCCGGAGATCGGCCCTCGCCTCGCGCGTTTGCCGGTGCCTGTCGTGCTCGATCATTTCGCGCGCATCGTCGTTCAGGACGGCCTCGATCAGCCGGGTTTCAAAGCGCTGCTGACGCTCATGGAAAGCGGCCGATGCTGGGTCAAACTATCCGCGCCGTTTCGCCTCGGCGACGACATTTCCCCCTATGCCGCCGTGCTGCCGTTCGCCAAAGCACTCGTGGCGGCGCGGCCTGACCGCCTGGTGTGGGGCAGCGACTGGCCGCACTCGTCCTATCACGGCGTGATGCCCAATATGGGCGTACTGCTCGGCCTCGTCGGCGAGTGGGCGCCCGAGGGCGGCACCCGCGACATGATTCTCGGCATCAATCCCGCGCGGCTATACGGCTTCGAATAGCCGTATAGCCGCGCGTTTTCCAAACGTGGAGAGTGGCATATGGGCAGCACGAAAATCCAGCAGATGCGAGCGCTTCTGAATTCCGGTGAGATCATCATTTCACCGGGCGTCTACGACGGCTACAGCGCGAGAGTGATCGAGAAGATGGGTTTCAAGGCGGCCTCGACGACCGGCGCGGGGCTGGCCAACTCGCGCCTGAGCCAGCCTGACATCGGCATCATGACGCTCACGGAAAATGTCGATGCATGCCACTGGCTGGCGCGTTCCGTCTCGCTGCCGCTGATGGCCGATGCGGACACCGGCTATGGCAATCCGGTGTCGGTGTATCACACCGTGCAGTTGTTCGAGGAAGCCGGCGTGGTCGGCGTGAATATCGAGGATCAGGTCAGCCCGAAGCGTTGCGGCCACATGCGCGGCAAGGAAGTGATCGACGCACGGGAAATGGCCAAGAAGATCGAAGCCGCGGTGAAGGCGAAATCCGATTCCGGCTTCGTGATCAATGCGCGCACGGATGCAATTGCTGTCGAAGGTATCGATGCCGCGATCGAACGCGCGAAACTGTATGTGGCCGCCGGCGCGGACATGGTCTATCCCGATGCGATCGCATCGGAAGAGCAGATCAAAAAATTCGTCGACGGCGTCAACGCGCCCGTCAGCATCAACATGGGCTTCGGCATTCGCTCGCGGCCCACCACGCCGCTGATCCCCGTGCGCCGTTTGCAGGAGCTCGGCGTAAAACGCGTCACCGTCGCGCGGATGTTGCCGGCGGCCGCGATCATGGGCATGATGCGCGCGCTCGAACTGTTTCGCGACGGCGCGCAGAACGGCACGGTGCACGACCGGCCCGATCTGCTGGTGGGCATCGACGATATTACCGACCTGATGGGCTATCCGATGATCGACAAACTCGAAACGGAATTTCTGCTGCCCGAGGATATCGAGCGCAAATACGGGTCGAGCGCGGCGAACTACGTGGTGCGTGAGAAACGTTAGGCTTTCAGCACGCACGCGGCTTCGCGAACCGGACGAGGCTTACTCGCTGCCCGCTTCCTCGTCCGTCGATAAAACTTCCTTCAAGCCCAGTTGCTCGGCAATCCTCGACATAAGGCCGTCGCGCCGCCACTGCAACCATTTGATATAGCAGGTCTGCGACGGAGGAAAGGACGCGGGCAGTCGATGCCATCTTTCGTTCTGCGTCGTGACCCATGGGCGCTGGCGGTTCGGGGTCGAGGGTGCGCGTTCGGCAAATCCTAATAACGATTCAGCGGTCCTGGCAAGGTGTCGTCCTTGCGCTTCGTCCTCGCCCGATTTGCACTCCGGCGTAGAACCGCGCCGATCTCTTTCCATCGAGGACGACGCCGCGCATCGTCGCCCGCATAGTTCGATTCGACCGCGGCGATCAAACTCGCGGCATCCTGATCGCCGGTCGCATCGATGTTCTCGAAGCGCGCGGGACGACCGAAGTCGCCTCCTCTATCCATCCACGCATACAAGGCCGGAATGGTCCGCCGCCACTCGCCCTTGCGCGCGGCCATTGCGAGCTTGCGCCAGGCAAGCGCGTCGCTTGCCAGCCAGCGTTTTCGCACATCACTCACCGCACGTTCGCTACGCCGCACGAAAGACGCGACACGTGCACGCAGGGCAATCAACAGGATCATGCCCAGCACGACGGCACAGCCGACAATGACCTGCCGCGCATGAATCACGACGAGTCGATGCGGCATGCCTTCACGCATGGCGTCGACGGGTAGCTCGAATAGCGGCTTTTCCCGTACCGCGGCGGCCGAGAAACGCACCGCCGGCAGGACGATCTTTTCCTTGCGCCGCGTCGTCGTGTTCCACCATTCGATCGTCACGGGCGGCAGATTGTAGTTGCCCTTGCGATCGGCGACGTAGCTCGCGCTGTCGGTCCGCTCACCGGCGACGAGTCCGGCGCGGTCCTCGACGATGTTGCGCGTCGCCGCGGGTTTCGCGTAGCGCTTGAGGCCGGCCACGTCGGCGAGTATTGCGGGCGGAATCAGCATCGACTCGGTGCCCGCGGCGCGCTGAGTAATCGTGCGCGTGAGCGGCGCGCCGACGGCGAGGTGCCCCGGCGCCGGTTCGATTTTCTGTTCGACGGTGAGTTTGGGCGCGGCGAAAAAGGTGGTCATGCCTTCAGCGCCTGGCGGCAAGGTCGCGACGAGTTTCAACGCGGGCGTCGTCACCTGCGCCGGTCCTGTCATGCCGCCGGGGTACACGGTAACGGTCAGCGGCTCAATCTCGAAGGTCTTGCCCGCCTGCGGCGCGATCCGGTACGCGCGCGGCGAACCGCAGCGAGGCCGCGCCCAGCCACGCCTCGGAGCCCCGCCATGAGTAGCCCGCAAGGACCCGCCCTGCCGCCCGACCTGCCCGATCCCGACATCGCGCCGCGCCGCAGCTGGCTGCCCTCGCTCGTCTGGGTCGTTCCGCTGATCGCGGCGTTGATCGGTATCGCGCTGGTCATCAAGTCGGTCACTGAGCGCGGTCCGGCGATCACGATCGTCTTCGACAATGCCGAAGGCCTCGAACCCGGCAAGACCCAGGTCAAGTACAAGGACGTCGAAATCGGTTCGGTGAAGTCGATCACGCTGTCGAAGGATCGGACGCACGTACAGATCGCCGTACAACTCACAAAGCAGGCGGAGAGCTTCGCGGTCAAGGACACACGCTTCTGGGTAGTTCGCCCCCGCGTGGGCGCCACCGGCGTGTCGGGCATCGGCACGCTGCTCTCGGGCGCGTATATCGGCGTGGACGTCGGCCGCTCCACGGAAACGCAAACCGAGTTCGTCGGACTGGAGACGCCGCCGCCCATCACCACCGATCAGAAAGGCCATCGCTTCACGCTGCATGGCGATTCGCTCGGCTCGATCGACATCGGCTCGCCGATTTTCTACCGGCGCGTGCAGGTGGGCCAGGTGTATGGCATTTCGCTCGACAAGGACGGCACGGGCGTGACGATGCAGGTGTTCGTCGCCGCGCCGTACGACCAGTACGTCGGCACCAATTCGCGCTGGTGGCATGCGAGCGGCGTCAATGTGCGGCTCGATTCGGCCGGCTTCGTCGTCAACACGCAGTCGCTTGCGGCGATTCTGGTCGGCGGTCTCGCATTCCAGACGCCGCCTGGTCAGCAAATGGGCACGCCGGCCGCGGAGAAAACCGAATTCCGGCTCGCCGCCGACGAGGTGGACGCCATGCGCGCGCCGGACCGCGCACCAGTGCGCGCGGTAATGACCTTCAACCAGTCGCTGCGTGGACTGTCGGTGGGCGCGCTGGTCGACTTCCGCGGCATCGTGCTTGGCCAGGTGACGGACATCGGCGTCGAATACGATCCGGACGCGCGCAGCTTCGTCATGCCGGTGACGCTGGATCTGTACCCGGACCGGCTGCGGCGGCGTTCCCGTGGCACGGCGATGCCCGAGGCGGGTACGGCGGCCGGCCACGACCTGCTGGAGCGTCTCGTCAAGCGCGGCCTGCGTGGCCAGTTGCGCACCGGCAACCTGCTCACGGGCCAGTTGTACATTGCGCTCGACTTCTTCCCGAACGCCGCGCCCGTCAAGTTCGACGCCAATAGCGAACCGGTCCAATTGCCGACCATCCCGAACACGCTCGACGCGCTGCAGACCCAGGTGGCCGACATCGCGAAGAAGCTCGACCGGATTCCGTTCGATCAGATCGGCTCGAATCTGAACACGTCGCTGAAAAACGCCGACGCGCTGTTCAATCGGCTGAACAACGAAGTCGTGCCGCAGGCGCGCGATACGCTCGCTGCCGCGCGGCAGACCCTCGGCTCGGCCGAGGCGACTTTGCAGCAGGATTCGCCGTTGCAGTCGGACGTGCACCAGGCGCTGCAGGAATTGACCCGCACGCTGCAATCGCTGAACGCGTTGGCCGACTATCTGGAGCGCCATCCGGAGTCGCTCGTGCGCGGCAAACCTGGAGACAAGCCATGACTTCCTCATGGCCCGCCTCCATCAGCCAACGGACCGGCGTCGGCACTGACACAGCAATGCGTTTGCGATAGGACAAGGCGCCGACGCATCGCTGCGCAACCGCGAACCGTTACTGTTTCATAAGCTTCACGATGGTCAGCGTGCCATCTACGTTTTCAACGCGAACCGTGACCTTCTCACCCGCCTTGGCCTGTTTGACCATCGCCGCATCCTTGGCCTTGTAAGCCATGGTCATCGCCGACATGCCGATGTTCTTCAGCTCGCCGTGCTGAAGCGTCACCATGCCGGTGGACGGATCCACCTTTTTGATGACCGCATCGGTGAGCGCTGCGTTGTTCGGTGTCCCGGCATCCATCGCGCCATTGCCCATTTTCATGCCGGCCATGTCGTCCGCCGCTATCGCCGCGCCGGCGAGCGTAAGACCGGTGCAGAACGCAGCCGTCAAAGTGATCAACTTCTTCATTGGTTTTCTCCAGAGTGAGTTTGCGGAACAAGCGTGCCAGTGGGTGCTACGTGGGATTGCAGCGCTTCTTGCGTGGTGGCTTTCATGCGCGCAACGCGGCGGCGTTGCAGCAACAGCCAGGCGGCGGGAATGATGAGCATGGACAGGAGCGGCGCGGTCACCATGCCGCCAACCATCGGCGCGGCGATGCGCTGCATGACTTCGGAGCCGGAGCCGTGGCCCAGCATGATCGGAATGAGGCCCGCCAGGACAACCGCGACCGTCATCGCCTTGGGCCGCACACGCAAGACCGCGCCTTCGCGGATGGCGTCGACCAGGGTCGCCTCGGTAAAGGGCTCGCCCGCGTCGAGGCGGTGGTTAAGCGCGCCCTTCAGGTAAAGCAGCATCACGACACCGAATTCGGCCGCCACGCCCGACAACGCGATGAATCCCACCGCCGTCGCAACGGAGACCGCGTGCCCGAGAAGCCAGATCAACCAGAACCCGCCGACCAGCGCAAACGGCACCGTCGACATCAGCAATAAGGCATCGGCCGCCGAGTTGAACGTCAGGAACAGCAGCACAAAAATGACCGCGAGCGTTACCGGAATCACCGTTCGCAACTTCGCGGCCGCCCGCTCCAGATACTCGAACTGACCCGACCAGGCGATCGAATAGCCGGGCGGCAGGACAACATGCCGCGCAACCGCGACCTGCATCGCTTTCACCGCCGATTGCAAATCCGTATCGCGAATGTCGACGTAGACGTAGCCTGATAGCCGGGCGTTCTCGCTACGGATCATTGGCGGTCCATCCGAGATCCTGATCGTCGCCACATCGCCCAGCGTGATCTGCGCGCCGCGATCCGTGACGACCGGCAACTGGCGCAGGTTGTCGACGGAGTCCCTGATCTCCCGCGGATAGCGGATGTTGATCGGAAAGCGTTCACGGCCCGCGATCACCTCGCCGACGTTATCGCCGCCCACGGCAGTCGACACGATGGACTGGATGTCCGTCACGGACAGTCCATAGCGGGCGGCCGCGAGCCGGTCGATATCGACGTCGATGTAATGACCGCCGTTCAGGCGTTCGGCCAACGCCGACGTGACGCCTGGCACGTTCTTCAGGACGGACTCGACCTGCGTGGCGATCTTGTCGATCTGCCCCAGGTCCGCGCCGGAGATTTTCACTCCGACGGGCGTCTTGATCCCGGTCGACAGCATGTCCAGGCGATTGCGAATCGGCGGCACCCAAACATTCGACAGCCCCGGAATCTTCACCCGCGCGTCGAGTTCATCCACCAGCTTCTCGGGTGTCATCCCAGCCCGCCATTCGCTGCGCGGCTTGAACTGGATGGTGGTCTCGAACATCTCGAACGGCGCAGGATCGGTCGCCGTGTCGGCGCGTCCCGATTTGCCGAATACGCTTTTCACTTCCGGAACCGTCTTGATGAGGCGATCCGTCTGCTGGAGAAGCTCGGCGGCTTTGTCCGCGGAGATGCCGGGCAACGCGGTCGGCATGTAAAGCAGATCCCCTTCGTCGAGCGGCGGCATGAATTCGCCGCCGAGCCGCGACACGGGAATCAACGTGATGGCAAGCGCCAGCACTGCCAGCCCGATTGCGATCCACGGCCGGCGCAACGTCGCTTCGAGCACAGGACGATAAAGCCGGATCAACACACGGTTGATCGGATTGGCGTTCTCATGCGGAATCCGGCCACGGATCAGATAGCCCATCAGCACGGGCACGAGCGTGACGGACAAGCCGGCGGCAGCGGCAATGGTGTAGGTCTTCGTGAACGCCAATGGCGCAAACAGCTTCCCTTCCTGGCCTTCGAGCGAAAACACCGGAATGAACGACAGCGTGATGATCAGCAGCGAAAAGAACAGCGCCGGGCCGACTTCGGCGGCCGACTGTGCGATCAACTCCCACCGCCGGGCAGTCGTGATCGGCGTATCGGGGTGCGTGTGGTCGTACGCCTCCAGATGTTTGTGGGCGTTCTCGATCATCACGATCGCTGCATCGATCATCGCGCCAATCGCGATCGCAATGCCGCCCAATGACATCAGGTTCGCGTTGACGCCCTGGTAGCGCATCACGATAAATGCGGTCAACACGCCGAGCGGCAGCGACAGGATCGCAACGAACGCGCTACGCAAGTGGAACAGGAACACCGCGCAGACCAGGCCGACGATGATGAACTCCTCGATGAGCTTGTCCCTGAGGTTGTCGACTGCGCGCTCGATGAGCTGCGAGCGGTCATAGGTCGTCACGATCTGGACGCCCGGCGGCAGGGACTGCTTCAGGCCGGCGAGCCTGGCCTTGACCGCGTCGATGGTCGTCAGCGCATTCTTGCCTGAGCGCATCACGATCACACCGCCGGCCACTTCGCCTTCACCGTTCAGTTCGGCAATGCCGCGGCGCATTTCAGGTCCGATCTGAATGCGTGCGACGTCGCCAAGCAAGACGGGGGTTCCAGTGCCGTTCGTGCGCAGCACGATGTGGCGGAAATCGTCGAGCGAGCGCAGATATCCCGACGATCTGACCATGTACTCGGACTCGGCCAGTTCGACCACGGAACCACCGGATTCCTGGTTCGCCTTGCCGATGGCATCCGCGACGCTGGCCTGTGTGATGCCGTAGGCGCGCAGCTTGTCCGGATCCAGAACGACCTGGTATTGCCGCACCATGCCGCCGATGCTGGCGACCTCCGAAACGTCCGGTACCGATTTCAACTCGAACTTCAGAAACCAGTCGTTCAAGGCGCGAAGCTGGCCAAGGTCGTGTTTGCCGGTGCGGTCGACCAGTGCGTATTCGTAGACCCAGCCAACGCCCGTGGCATCGGGCCCGAGTGAGACAGTCGCGCCCTGCGGCAAACGGCTCTGCACCTGGTTGAGATATTCGAGCACGCGCGAGCGGGCCCAATACGGGTCCGTCCTGTCATCGAATAGCACGTAGACGAACGCGTCCCCGAACGACGAATAGGCGCGGATGGTGGTGGCGCCCGGCACCCCCAGCAGGGTCGTCGTGAGCGGATACGTCACCTGGTCTTCGACGACTTGCGGTGCCTTGCCGGGATACGATGCCTTGATGATGACCTGCGTGTCGGACAGATCCGGCAATGCGTCGACCGGCGTTTGAGTCAGCGAATAAACGCCCCATGCGGTGACGAGCACTGTCGCGAGCAGCACGAGGAACCGGTTGTAAATCGACCAGCGAATGACGCGTGCAATCATTTCGCGCCTCCGGCCGGTTGGACCTGCGTCAACTGGTAGCCGTCGTCGGACGGCTTGAAAACGAAATGCACGGACTCGCCGACCTTGACGTCCGGAAAGGCCGTCGGAGACGGCTTGCCGAAGGTCATGGTCATCGCACCCCAGCCTAGCGCCGGCACGGGTTGATGTGAGAACGTGATGTCGCTGCTGGTGACTTTTTCGACCTTGCCGGTCGTTTCGTAGGTTTGCGCGGCAGCGGGCGCGGAGGCAGGAGCAGGACCGGAAGTCGAGGCCGACGCAGCCGGTGCCGCGCTTCCTTCGAGTTTCGGCAGCACGGACCTCAGGCTTGCTTCCGAGTCGATCAGGAACTGGCCCGATGCGACGACCTGCTGGCCTTCAGTCAACCCGCTCGTGACCTCGGTGCCGTCGCCGCTATCGTGGCCGATCGCAACCTGGACAGGCTGCAACCGGCCGTCGCTATTCCTGACAATGACGATCGAGCGCTTGCCGGTCGTGATGACCGCTTCGGACGGCACAAGCAGCCGCGAGACCGGTTTCGCTCCACTGACCCGTGCGCGCATCAGCATCCCGGGGGTCAGCTTCAGTCCTGCGTTGTCGATTTCGAGGCGCGCCTGCAGCGTCCGGCTGTCCGGACTGATGCCCGGCAGGATTTCACGGATGTGGCCGCTAAAGTGGTGCGAAGCGTCGCCGGCGAACGTCGCGTCGACCATCATGCCGGGCCGCACCTGCAATGCGAGCGACTCGGGTATCTCAACGATCAGCCACAGCTTCGACAGACCCGCGATCTTGGCGAGCGTTTGTCCAGGCGACACCATCGCACCATCGCGAACATTGAGTTCCGTCAGCACGCCGGCTTGCTGGGCGAATAGCGTGACATGGGTCTGCGCTTTTCCGGTTCGGTCGAGGCTGGCAATCAGCCCGACCGGAATCGACAGCGCCCGCATGCGTGCACGTGCGGCGGCAAGCAGGCCGGCATCCATGCCCCCGCGTTTGAGCGCCAGATACTCTTCCTGAGGCGCCAACCAGTCGGGCACGAAGAGCGATGCAATCGGCGCGCCCTTCACGACACGTTGCATTGGCGCGCTCGCGTATAGGTGATAGATATAACCCGTCACCCGCGACTGGACGACATCGGCCATCGACTCATCGAACTGGGTGGTTCCGATCGCGTCGAAACTTTCAGAGGCGTCCTGCCGGACCACCGTCGCGTATCGGATGCCGAGATTCTGTTGCAGCGTCGAGTCGACCTTCATACCGCTGGAACTCCCTTCGTCCGCGAAGACGGGCTGAAGCTCCATGTTCATGAAGGGTGATTTGCCGGGCTTGTCGAAGTGCTGGTTCGGCACCATCGGATCGTGCCAATAGAGCACGTTGCGGCCAGTTTTCGGGTCGATCTTGACTCCGGCTGCGGATGCAGTCGCGGCTGTGGCTGACGCCATGGGTGTACCTGTTGCGGCACGATGGCTGCCGGCCACATAGCCGGCGCCTATAAGCGCGGCTGCAGTGAACACTGCCGCCACGGCGCGTACGATCAGTTTCTGGTTCATGTTTTTTCTCTTTACTGGGCGGAGGTCAGGTCGGGCGGCAAAACCTGGTATTCGAGCTGCGCCCAGACGAGGGAAACGTCCCGTTCAAGGTTCAACACCTGAAGGTCCGCTTCGAGCTGTGTGTGTCTCGCGTCCAACGCATCGGAGAGCGTGCCGGTACCCGACCGGTAAGCGGCATTGGCCAGTTGCACTTTTTGTTCGGCCGCGGGAAGAACGGTTTGTCTGGCGTTGGCTAGACGCCCCCGCCCGCTGGCGAGCTTTGCCGTCAGACTCTGGATATCCGCGACCACCTGCCGCTCGGTGTCTTCATAAACGAGCCGCGCCTGCGTACCCATTTCGGACTTTTGCTCGACGTCGCGGTCTTCGACGTTCCCGCGATGGATCGGCAAAGGGATGGAAACACCGACCGACACGTAGTCCGGGAACTTGCCACCGCTCTTGAAGTAGGTCAGCCCCCAGGTCCAGTTCGGGCTTCGGTTGCTTCGGGTAACGTCCGTGTCGGCATCGGCCAGCGAAATGGCTGCACGGGCCGCGATCAACGAAGGCTGAACCTGAACAAGCTGTTCGACGCTTAAACCCGATACGTGTGACTGGAGTGCCGGCGGCGTGCCGCCCACTTCGATCACATTGCCCGCGCCCGTCCAGCGCGACAGCGTGATCAACGCGGTCTTCTCGTCCTGCTGGGCGCTGATCAGTTCATCACGCGCATTGCCAAGCGTCAGGCTCGCCTGGGCGACATCGATCGCCGCCCCTTTTGCGCCACGGTACGACACCTGTTTTGCGGCGAGCTCCTGGCTCAGATGGTCGACCAGCGCCTGACTCAGCGCGACGGCTTTCTTTGCGTACATGGCGTTGAGCCAGGCCATCGCCACTTGCTGACGAACCTCCGCCACCTTTTCGAGGTACGTCGATTTGTCGCGCTCCACGGCACGATCGGCCAGCGTTGTTTGCAGCCGGCGCTTTGCAGGAGAAACCCACTCCTGCTGGATGCCGATGCCACGCATCGTGAAATTGTCCTGGCCGATCGTGAAGGCATTGGGTCCATTGACAGGCAGGTCCTGGACACTCAGATTCAACGTGGGATTGGGCAATTGCCCGGCTTTGACAACCACGTCCGAACTTCCCCGAACCGAGGCTTGCGCAGCCTGGATCGAGGACGAGCGACTAGTGGCTATTTGAAGTGCCTCGTCGAGCGTCAAGCCCGCGTCTTGGGCATGCGCCGCGCGGCCAGCCAGCAGGCCGAACGCAAGGAAGACGGCGCACGAGCTAGCCCAGGCGCGCCGGGATGCCGGCGTGCCGATGATGGAAAGCATGGTCTAACCTCGAATGGTCGAGCCGTGTGTAGCCGCGCGAGCGGACACACGAACTCACATCCCGAAACGGGACGACATCACCGCGTAAAAGCGGCGAACCAGAACGATGGAGTTAGAGGTACTGCGGTGGACGCCAGAGGCCATCCGGCTCGCGGATGGAGAGCGACTGTGCGTAGTGGAAGCTGACGGGAACAAACGACCCGGCGGGTCGAGTCACGGTGGGAGAAGAAACGGGGTGATAGAGGCTGCCCATCTGACACTGGGCGCTCACCTTGCACAGCGATACCTTCGACTTGGCGTGTTCACCGGACATGGGGCTTGCCGAATCGCAGCCGGGCATATCAGCCGACATGGCGGCGGTGTCGCCGGTCATGGCGGATTCCATTGGACACGCTCCAGTCGTGCCGCTTGCTGCCAGCCCACTGAGGGGCAGCATCACACACAGCAGCAAGACGAGAAGTGTCCGCAGGATTTTCATCGCCGCAAGTATAGCGCAGCCATCGGCATTGTCACGCTGTCAAAGGCGTACGCGTAAGAGCGCGTGAATCAACACGAAGTTGCTTAGAACATATCCGCAGCCGCTTGACGCTTCGTGCCCTTCCCTTTGGTTTCCGGCTCGACCCGGGACGGAATAAACGGCCCGGTGATCATATTCGCGTAGCTTTGCCCTGGTCCGACCATCGGAAAGACATCGGCATTCTCGTCGACCATCACTTCGAGGAAAGCCGGTCCGTCGAATTCAATGAAGGCCCTGAGTTGGCCTTCGAGTTCGCTGATTGCGTCAACGCGACTGGCAAACTCAAACCCGTCGGCCCGAGCTGCCATGACGAAATCCTTGCGATGAAGCGACTTGTCGCTCACGCACAAGCGCCCCTCGTAAAAGAGACGCTGCCATTGCCGGATCATCCCGTCACCGAGATTGTTGAGCAGCAGTACTTTGACAGGCACGCCGTAGGTGGTTGCCGTCTCCAGGTCGCCAATATTCATGCGGATGCTGCCGTCACCATCGATGTCGATGACAAGCGCATCCGGTCGCGCCAGTTGAGCGCCGATCGCCGCGGGCAGCCCGAAGCCCATCGTCCCCATGCTGCCCGAAGTCAGGAAACTGCGCGGCTCGACGAAGTCGAAAAATTGCGCTGCCCACATCTGGTGCTGACCGACGCCTGTGGTGACGATGGCTCGCCCGCCGGTAATTTCACTGAGCTTTTCGACTACGAACTGCGGCTGAATTGCCGGACTGCCGCGGTCATAGTTCATACCGTAGACGCGTTTCAGTTCCTTGATTCGATCGAGCCAGTCCAACGGCGGTTGCGCGGCTGGACCATGCTTCATCAGTGACAGCAAGGTATCCTTCGCGTCGCCTACGTGCGTCCAGTGCGCCCGTTTCACCTTGTTGATTTCCGCCTCGTCGATGTCGATGTGCGCAACATACCGCGCTCTGGGTGCGAATGCGTCAGGGCGGCCACCGGCAACCCGGTCATCGAATCGGGCGCCTACCGCGATCAGGAAGTCACAATCTTCGACCGCGTAGTTCGCACAGGCCGCGCCGTGCATGCCCAGCATGCCGAGCCCCAGTTCGTGTTTCACGGATATCGCGCCGAGCCCCATCAACGTGGTCACCACGGGGATCCCGAAGCGCTCCGCAAACTGGCGCAACTCTGCCGTTGCGCCGGCCGTGATAATGCCGCCGCCGGCATACAGCAACGGTCGTTTGCTGCGCGCCAGCAGATCGAAGAATTCGGTGCGCTTGTCCTCTTCGAGACGAGCGCCTTTTGCCACCATGCGAAGACGGTCGGAGTAGCCTCGAAACTCCAGCGTACCGTGCCCGTGATAGACGCCGCTCCAGTTCTGGATGTCCTTGGGCACATCCACGACAACCGGGCCTGGACGGCCGGTGCGAGCGACTTCGAATGCGGTCCGCAGCGTCTGCTCCAGCTTTGCCGGGTCGGTCACCAGAAACACCTGCTTTGCGCACGCCGACATGATGTTGAAAACGGGCGCTTCCTGGAAAGCATCGGTGCCGATCATGGCACGAGGCACCTGTCCGCATATGAGGACGACAGGGATCGAATCGCCGTTGCAGTCGGCGATCGGCGTCACCGCGTTCGTCGCCCCAGGACCTGACGTCACCATGAATACGCCGACCTTGCCGCTCGCGCGCGCATAACCCGCGGCCATGAAGCCGGCGGCCTGTTCATTGGCGGGTACCACGAGTTTGATCTGGCGCTCGGGAGTTTGCGCGTGCATTTCGTTGAAACGAAAGACGGCATCGTACGTCGGCAAAATTGCGCCGCCGCTATAGCCGAATACGGTATCGACACCCTGTTCGCTGAGCACGCGCAGGATGATGTCGGCACCCGACATCGATTCGCCGGCAGCCGGCGGTTTCAGGAGAGCGTTTAAAGCAGCGTTTGGGTTTTGGGTCATGGCTGACTCGCATGGAAACGGACGCTGACAACATCAGCGGCCAAAATCTAAGGACGATTTCTCTTCCAACTCGAGAACAGCGTATGTTCCTTACCAGCTCATGGGCGATTGCTCCGACGGGTTCTCCGTACGAAGCGCAGCCCATCCAGCACTTTTTTGATGTGCGTCTGGAAGAATCGTGAGAAACGGTTTTATTCATTCTGACAATGATTGAGGCTGCGCACACGCGTAAAAGTGCTTGTATATGGGCCAAGATAGATCGCATTTGAGCCATTGCGATGACACGCCGTCCGCGGATCTTTTTCGGTTGCATGCGAACGGTCGCCGCTGGCCGCTTATCCACGTCCCGAGCGACTGAAGGTCCGCGCGCGGTATCACCGCGAGATGCACAAGCCATTATTCCGCGAACGCACTTGAGATAAGCGCAGCCTGTCTCGCCGCATGTACCGCGTGATAACCGGGCGCCGTCGACGCGGAAGCCGCCGGCCCCGCATACCGCAATTGCGCACCCGAAGGCAGGATCTCGCGCAACTGCGGTTCAACGAAGCTCGATGCCCCCTGGTTGCGCGACTCCTCCTGACACCAGACCACGGTCTTCAGATTCGGATAACGTGCAAACTCCGCGGCGAGTTGCCTGGACGGAAACGGATACAGCTGTTCGACGCGGATGAGCGGCGTATCGTCAACACCCGACGTGCGGCGCTGTTCGAGCAGGTCGAAGTAGACCTTGCCCGAAGACACGATGACGCGCTCCACATTCGACACTCGCGACGGCTCGACCTGCGTGTCCACCAGGATCTCGCGGAACGCACCCGTGGCCAGCTCGTCGAGCGTGCTGACCGCTTCCGGATGACGCAGCAGCGACTTGGGCGTCATCACGACGAGCGGCCGGCGATCGAACACAGCCGCTTGCATCCGCAGCAAATGGAACAGTTGCGCGGGCGTGGTCGGTTGGGTGACCCGCATGTTGTCCTGCGCGCAAAGCTGCAGATATCGCTCGAGTCTCGCCGACGCGTGTTCCGGTCCCTGCCCGTCCTGCCCGTGCGGCAGGAACAGGGTCAAGCCGCTGAGTTGTCCCCACTTTGCGGCGCCCGCTGCGATGAACTGATCGATCACAACCTGCGCACCATTCGCGAAGTCCCCGAACTGCGCCTCCCACACGACGAGCGCATTGCGGTTGACCGTCGAGTAGCCATACTCGAAGGCCAACACGGCCGCCTCCGACAGAATGGAGTTCGTCACCGTAAATCGGCCACTTGCGCCGTCGATATGATCGAGCGGGATGTAGACGCCCTCCGTCCTGCTCGTGCGTGTCTGATTGTGCAGAACGGCGTGGCGGTGATTGAACGTGCCCCTCGCGCTGTCCTGCCCGCTCAAGCGGACATCGATCCCGGCGCCGAGCAACGAGGCGAACGCCAGGTGTTCACCCATGCCCCAATCGATCGGCTTTCTCCCCGCGGCCATCTCGCGGCGCGCGGTGATCATCTTGCCGACCAGCGGATGGATTTCGTATCCGTCCGGGATGGTCGAGATCTGTTGCGCCAACGCGCGCACCTGAGCGGGCAACGGAGGACCATACTGGACCGGGCCGGCATAGTCATCGAGAAACTTCGGCCATGTGGGTATTTCGTCTGGCTGTACAGATACGCCGGGCGCTTCGGCTTCTCGCGCGTGTTCGAGACTGTCTCGATGTGCGTCGAGGGTGTCCTTGACCTGATCCGGCGTCACTACGCCTTCCCTGATCAACTGTTGCGCGTACACGGTCCTCACGCCAGGGTGGCTGGTAATCGCGCGGTACATGAGCGGCTGCGTGATGGCGGGCGTGTCCTGTTCCTGATGCCCGTGCTTGCGGAAACAGACAAGATCGATCACCACGCTGCGCCTGAACGCCGTGCGATAGTCGAGCGCGAGGCGCACCGCCATGGCCACCGCTTCCGGGTCGTCAGCGTTGACGTGCAAAACCGGCGCCTCGATCATCTTCGCGATGTCCGTGCAGTAGAACGACGAGCGTGTATCGCGCGGATCCGAAGTCGTAAAGCCGATCTGATTGTTGACGACCACGTGGACCGTTCCGCCCGTGCCGTGTCCTCGGGTGTACGTCAGGCTCAACGTCTCCATCACGACGCCTTGCCCGGACATTGCCGCGTCACCGTGAATCTCGACGGGCAGCACGTCGCTTCCGTCGCCCGCGCCCGAGGTCTCGCCTTTGGCGCGCGCCATGCCTTGCACGACTGGGTTGACGATTTCCAGGTGCGAGGGATTGAATGCAAGCACGACATCGACAGGCCCGTCGGCCGTCTGCGTGACACCGCTATAGCCCTTGTGGTACTTGACGTCGCCGGCCGGCAGAGGGTCGCCGCTCTTGCCCTCGAACTCGTCGAAGAGCGCGCGCAAAGGCTTGCCGGCAATGTTCACCAGCACATTCAGACGCCCGCGATGCGCCATGCCCATCACCACCGTGCCGACCTTCTTCGATGCGCCATAGCGAACCAGCTCGTCCAGCAACACGATCAACGATTCGCCGCCTTCCAGCGAGAAGCGTTTTTGCCCGACATAGCGCGTGTGCAGGTACTTCTCCAGTCCTTCAGCAGCCGTCAGGCGTTCGAGGAACCGTTTTTTCTCCGCTACCGAAAACGAAGGCCTCGCGCGCGTCGACTCAAGTTGCATTTGCCACCAACGCCGCTCGCCGGCATCGCTCAGATGCATGAAATCGGCGCCGAGTGTGCCGGAATAGGTCTGTTCGAGCGCCGCGACGATCTCGCGCAGCGTTGCGTCTTCGTCGAAAAGAAACGTGTCGGCCGTGCTGAATCGCGTGGACATGTCTGCCGCCGACAAGCCGTAGAACGCCGGCGTGAGTTCGACGGAGGCCTGCGGCGGAGTCCACAGCAGCGGGTCGAGTTTCGCCTTGCGCGTGCCGACCATGCGGAACGCGGCAATCAACGACTGCACCGCCACCTGCTTTCTGGCGATCGCAAGACCGTCTTCGAGCGTCGTCTCCGTAGCGCGCGAGCGCTTGCCCAGCTCGACGAAGGTGGAAACGACAGGCGCATGCGGTTCGTCATCGCGGTCGCTGCCGTCGATGGCGGGGGTTTCGCGCAACGCATCGAAATACGCGCGCCACTCATCCGCGACCGATGCCGGGTCAGCCAGGTAGAGTTCGTACTGCTCCTCGACATAGGGGGCGTTTCCCCCGAACAGGAAAGAGCTTTGAATTTTTTCCATCAGCATGATGAATCTGTCCTCGATTCGCGTCCGGTCTGAACTTCGACCGTGACATGGGTTGAGGCGGCTGTAGCCTCATCGTGGCCAGTCCGGCGTGCAACCAGGGGCTAAGGACGGACGACCATTTCGCCGACGACAGATTCTCTGGTGCGCCCGAGCTTTAAGATCCCAGCCGCATTGATGAGATAAAGCATAGGTAGTCGGCACGGCGACCGTGCGCATCGTTGGCGCCGTCGCGGGCCAATAGAGGTGAGATTTGGGCCACGTAGCCAGTGTTGCCCCGCGCGTCGGCTGCGAACAGGGTCATGAGGGGCGCCGCAATGAACCGCGCTCTCCTGACTCCGCCCTTGCGACGGCCAACGAACGGGTCTGCGCGCCGCTTTACCAGTATTTCCGGGCTTGCATACCCGCACTTCGTGTAATAAGTGATTTTCGGCGCGACGCATTTATCCCGTGGCGCTTCGCTCTTATAGTGGCTCCAGCGGACACGAAGTCCGGCAACGAGGAACGAGGGTCACGACATGAAAGTCGCCATTGTTGTATTCGATGATGTGCAGGCGCTGGATGTTGCGGGCCCTCTGGACGTATTCGCGGAAGCCAACACATTTCTCCCTGAACACCAGAAGTATGAGGTGTTTCTGCTGGGTAACGAGGCCGGCACCGTGTCGTGCTCGAACGGGATGCAACTCGCGATTCCGTATAGCTATGCGGACTTCGACACGCCATTCGACTTGCTGCTGGTAGCAGGCGGACCGCGGTTGCCCAATGCCGAGCCGCGGCCCGAGTTTCTGAAGTGGTTGCAAGACCAGGCGCGCGGCGCAACCCGCTTCGGTTCCGTTTGCAACGGTGCATTCGTGCTCGCACACGCCGGGCTGCTCGACGGCAAGGACGTGACGACCCACTGGGCAGATGCGGATCGCCTCGCTGACGAATTCCCTCAGGCACGCGTGCAGCCGGACCGGATCTTCATTCGTGACGGACGCCTCTTTACCTCTGCCGGCGTGACGGCGGGCATAGACCTGTGTCTTTCGCTGGTCACGGAAGACTGGGGGCACGAACTGGCCGTGCGGGTTGCGAAACGCCTGGTGGTCTACATCCAGCGAGAAGGAGGACAGTCTCAATACAGTCCTTACGTCGGAGTACGGAAGGACCAGGATCCGATCGTCGGCAAGGTGCTCCGGTACGTGACCGAGCACATTACCGATGCGTTATCGATCGAACAGCTTGCCAGCGCTGTTTCAGTCAGCCGCCGTACGTTCTCGAGGCTATTCGCGAAGTATGCCAAGGTGACGCCGTCCGCGTTTGTCGAGCAGGTTCGCGTCGACACCGCGAGGAAGTTGCTCGAGGAGACCGATGCGCCTCTGAAGACCGTGGCGTTCAATTGTGGCTTTCATAGCGCCACGCATATGCGAACCACTTTCTTCCGACGGCTCAACGTTACGCCCAGACAGTATCGCCAACGATTCCGCGGCACGGTAGGCAAGCAGCAGTGGGCATCTAGCGAGGTCGAGGAGCAAGTCGAAACAGCAGAACTGGAAACTGTCGATTAGCTCTCGGGTCTACCGAGTTGGGCTGGCAAGAATCGGGACACATTTGACCTGAAATCGACGCTCTTGCCGCTTGTCCGTCGTGGCGGCGTGGTTCAAACTGCGCTCGTGGTGTCGTCGAGGTAGCCTGTTGTTGCCACTCGGCGCCTCGAATGTACATCTTGAATAGGCCTACACCCATCCGTGACTCGCTCCGATTCACTTCAATCTCTTCCTGATCTGCTTGAGCCGGGTTTATCCGTTGTATTTTGCGGCATCAATCCGGGCGTCCGCGCGGCGTCGAGCGGCCGCCACTTTGCCGGCAGAGGCAATCGGTTCTGGCGGACCGTTCATCTCGCGGGTTTTACTCCCGAACAGATTGGTCCCGAAGACGACCACACGCTCCTGCAGTATGGTTGTGGTCTCACCACGGTGGTCTCGCGTCCGACCGCACGAGCGGATCAGCTATTACAGTGGGAATTCAAAGCGGCCGCGACGGAGTTCGAACGGAAGATCGAAGGATATGCGCCGCGATGCGTTGCCTTCCTCGGAAAGATGGCGCTCAGCGCAATGTCGGGCAGCCGCGACATCCAGTGGGGACTTCAACCGGCCACATTCGGCGGCGCTCGCGCATGGGTGCTGCCCAATCCCAGTGGCCTGAACCGGACTTTCAGCCTCGATGCGCTGGTGACCGCCTATCGGGAACTTCGTCTTGCAGTCGCGCCGGCCGGTTCGGTTTGAGCTTGAAGAATTCGCCGCGTGGACTAGCCCGCACGATCCGACTTGCCTCATCAGCATGCCCTATTTGACCGGACTCAAGATTCCAGAGGTCCCATTCATCGTCACCGCGGTTTCCATGTGTTGAAGATGCACGTTTCTGCGCAACGTCTCGGTGACGAACTCCACGAAGGCTCGAATCTTACCGCTTGCGCCTCGCCGCTCCACATGCAGCAAGTTGACCGGCGTCGACTCGGGCTCGAATGCCGTCAAGATTGGCAGCAGCGTTCCATTGAGTACCTCGGACGCCCCCTGGTAGGAAAACAATTGCGTTATTCCCACGCGGTCGACGGCTGCCATAACGGCCGCCGGCGCCAGGTTGACGATCATTCGTGGCTGAACCCGGACCGATAGCCTCAAGCCGTTTTCATAAAACGTCCATTCGAGAGGATTCGTCACTCCCGTGAGGGACACGCAGTGATGATCTGCAAGCTCCCTGGGATGAACGGGTTCTCCATGCGCCACGAGATAAGCCGGGGCCGCGTAGGTTCGACGCCGTACAAAACCCAACGGAATGGCATATATCGAAGAATCGCCCAGGTGGCCTATCCGGATGGCGATATCCACGCCCTCCTCCAGAAGTCGCGTGGTGCGATCGACATACACCGCGTTGATGCTGACGTCCGGATAACGCTGGGCATACGCATCGATTAGCGGAGCGATGAATCGCTGGCCAAACAGCACCGGAGCAGAAATGGTCAGTGTGCCTACCGGGTTGTCCTGGCAAGCCGCGACATCGGCTTCTGCGTCCGTGACGGCATCCAACACCTTGCGGCAGGCATCGAGGTACGACATGCCTGCCTCTGTCGGTCGGACTGAACGGGTTGTTCGCGCCAGCAGTTGCGCGCCCAAGCGGGCTTCGAGCGAGTTGAGCGCCCGCGAGACCGCAGGCGCCGACATTCCGAGTTTCTCCGACGCGCTGGTAAAACTGCCTCGGTCGACAATGGCTACGAAAACCTCCATCTCACGTAATCTGTCCATCTTGATTCCAACTTGAATGTGTTTTCAGCCTGCCAATAGATCTACGCCCTCCTCACGGGGACGCGGCGTCATCGGGCGCTAGGAAGATGCCGCAATAGTAAGCGCCATGTCCTGCATGGTGACGCTCTCTTTCCGCGGCTGACTCGAAGAAGACCACGAATGGCCGATTTCGCACTCTTTTAACGAGCAAAGGAAGTGGCCTTCGCGATATCCCATCTCAGTCGGATTTTGTTTGTTAGCCAAACGGAAAATGACCGTTTCCGGATCGGCGCTTCGCCTGGGTGATCCGTGATGAGCCAGCCTGGCAAAATTCGCGCATGGAATGGCCCAATACGCGGCCTGATGAGGCTTCAAGAAGCCCTCTCCATCTCCGACAATCAAATGACCCATCGCGCGACAGTCACATGGTGATGAATCGACTGCATCGCTGCGGTTACCTGTCCCCACATGACCAGGCATCCTCAACCAGACGAAGGAATCCATGTTTTCTGCAATGCTCGAAGTCAATCCGTTATCCGAACAATTCGACGCCTATCTCGGCATGGCCAAGATGCTGCGCCCGGAGCTCGAAGCGATCGATGGTTTCGTCGACAATACCCGCTACGCAAGTCTGACACGCGAGGGATGGCTGCTTTCTCTATCGAGCTGGCGCGATGAGAAGTCGCTGATACGTTGGCGAGTGACGACGAACCATCACAAGGTGCAGCAGGCGGCGCGCGATCGCGTCTTTGCCGACTACCGCTTGCGCATTGGCCAGACCGTCGCGGATACGTGCGTCCCTGCCGGGCAGACGTTGATCGAGCAACGCCTCGACACCACCGAAACGGGAGTAGGCAAGGCGATAACGCTACTCGATGCCACGTACGCACCGGATTGGGTCAAGCTGGTGAGCGCGGACGCGGTTGCGCAATCGCTGGGACTCGATACGAAGGCGCCCGGTCTCGTCGCCTGGGACGCATTCGACGCGTTGATGACACCCGGCGACGTCATCGCGGTAGCGACGTGGGAAGACCTCGCGGCCGCTGAAGCCTTCGAGCGCAATACGACCCTGCCGAAGTTCGTGCGCCTGCGGCACATCCGCGTTGTCCGGGAGTACGGAATGTTCGATCGCCGCGAGGCGCCTCAATACTTCGCCGAGGCGCAGCCCAAGGCGTGAGCCGGACGCCGCGCGAATTCGGCATTTCTGTAACGAGGCGGCGGCCAGTGGCGTAATGGTATGCCGCTTCCGCATTCGCGCGATTCATCTACGGTTACCCTCGGCCGCTACAAAAAGGTGGCTGTTCGTGCCGCCCCATGTCGGTGAAACGTGTTCTGTTGACCGAATGGAAAAGATTCATTGCCGGGGGTTCGCACGTTGCCCAGGGAGCGACAATGACATTGGCCAGATTCGCGCACGAAATGGCCAGATACGCGACATGTGTCAGCTTTAAGAAAGCCGGGCCGCCTCCTAGAATTCATAAAACCCATCGCGCGGCGGCAATACGTTAGCGAGCCGGCTGGATCTTCGCGAACACCGGGCATGGCAGGAAGATTTTCCGACGGAATGCCCCATTAAACACTGGTAGCCGGACCCCTATGAACACCGCCAACCCATCGATAACTGGAACAGGAGATGCGAAGCTCGCGCCATCGTCGACGCCGGTCTCTGTGCCCCAGACAGGAACTCCTGTGCAGCAGACGCCCACCGAAGCCGAATTGCCACTGCGCCTCGCTATCGGCCTGATCGGAATGCTGCTGGCGTCGCTGCTGGCCATACTAAACGAACAGGTCACCGCGGTGGCACTCGCTGATATTCGCGGTGCGTTCTCGATCGGACGAGACGATGGAACCTGGCTGACCGCGCTCTTCGAGGCGACGAACGTGGCCACGATGGTATTCGCGCCGTGGTTCGGCGTGACGTTCACGCTGAAGCGATTCACGATCGGCGCGGTGCTGGCCGTGATGTTGCTTGGATTTCTGTGTCCCTTCGCGCCGAACCTGCTGACGCTCTATGTGTTGCGTGCGCTGCAGGGCGTCGCAGGCGGATGTCTGCCGCCGATGCTGATCATCGTCGCGCTGCGTTACCTGCCCCCGAGGGTCAAGTTATACGGACTCGCGGGCTACGCACTCACCGCGACCTTCGGACCGGCGCTCGGCACGCCGCTCGCCGCGTTGTGGACCGAATATGTCGGCTGGCAAATGGCCTTCTGGCAAATCGTGCCGCTTGGCCTCGTGAGCTGCCTGGCGATCTACAAGGGGCTTCCAGCCGATCCAACCAGACTCGAACGCTTCCGTTCATTCAACTGGACCGGATTCCTGCTCGGCTATCCCGCCATCGCCATGCTCGTCATCGGCCTGCTGCAGGGCGATCGGCTTGACTGGCTGAATTCGACGTTTATCTCCACGATGTTTTGCGGCGGGACGCTGTTGTTCGTGGCATTCCTTGTCAACGAGTGGTTTCATCCGCTGCCGTTTTTCAAACTGCAACTGCTTGCCCGCCGGAACTTCGCGCACGGGCTTCTCACACTGGTCGGCGCGGTGATCCTGCTGGTGGGCGTCGCCGCCATACCCGGCCAGTATCTCGCGCAGATTCACGGCTACCGGCCGCTGCAAACCGCGCCGCTGTCGTTGCTCGTCGCCATTCCGCTATTGATTGCGCTGCCCGCGACCGCCGCGCTGCTCAATCTCCGGCAGGTCGACCACCGCTGGGTCATGGCCATTGGACTTTGCCTGATCGCCACCACGTGCTTTCTGGGGAGCTTCATGACCTCCGAGTGGATTCGCGAGAACTTTTACTGGCTTCAGTCGCTGGAGATCGTTGCTCAGCCCATGGTGATCATGGGCATCCTGATGGGCGTCACGACCGGCCTGCCCCCAACGGAAGGTCCGTTTGCCTCGGCCATGTTCAACACGCTCAAAACATTTACCGGCGCAGCGGCAACCGGTCTCATCGATGGGCTCGGTACGGCACGCGAGCATTTCCATTCGAGCATGCTGGTGGACCACCTGGGCAACAACGCGCTGGTCACGAGCCAGAGCATCGATGCGGCTCACAGCATCGGCGAACTCGCGCACCGGATTCACGAGCAGGCCGTCGTGCTGACATCGGCGGATCTCTATCGCGTGATGGCGGGTATCGCCGTCGCCTTCCTTTTCGTTATTCCGGTGTTACCCGTGCGCGTTTATCCGCCCTGGAGCACAACGCCCCCCTCTTCCCGCTAGGCGACGCTATCTATGTCATCCGCTACCCGATTTCCTCCCAGAACGATCCGTCTTGCCGCGTATGTGCTCATACTCGGCGTCGCTGTACTGGCGGCCTGCCTTTGGCTATTCACCGGCTCGACCAGCGAGACCACCAATGATGCCTATGTGACGGCCGACTTTACGCTGGTCGCGCCGCGTGTCGCGGGCCAGCTTTCCGAGGTGCTCGTCGAAGACAACCAGCAGGTGAAAGCCGGGCAACTGCTGGTACGCATCGACGACCGCGACTTCCACGCCGCGCTGATGAGTGCGCAGGCGGACGTGGCGGCGGCAAAGGCATCGGTCGCGAACTACGAGGCCGAGATTGCGCGGCAGCCCGCGCTCGTCGATCAGGCGCGTGCCACGCTTCGCGCGGATGACGCGACGCTCGAGTTTGCGCGTGCGAACGCCTCGCGCTACCGCAATCTGTCGGAAACCGGCGCGGGCACGACGCAGGAGCAGCAGCACGCCGCGAGCGCGCTGGCCGAGGAACTCGCGCAGCAGGCCCGCAACCGGGCCGCACTCGTGGCGACCGAGCAGAACCTCGACGTGCTGAAGACCCAGCGCGACAAGGCAGCCGGCGCGCTGGCCCACGCCGAAGCCGCGCTCGAACAGGCGAAGCTCAACCTGTCGTATACGGAGATCCGCGCGCCCGTCGACGGCAAGGTTGGACGGCGTTCGGCACGGGTCGGCGCATTCGTGACGACCGGCGCGCCGCTGCTCGCGATCGTACCGCTGTCGGACGCCTATATCGTCGCCAACTTCCAGGAAAACCAGCTCGCACGGATGCGGCCCGGCGACGCTGTTCGGATCAAGGTCGACAGCTTTCCGGGCGAAGTGATCCGGGGACACGTCGATAGTCTTGCCCCCGCCACAGGTGTGAGCTTCGCGCCTATCGCGCCCGATAACGCAACGGGCAACTTCACGAAGGTCGTCCAGCGCGTGCCGGTCAAGATCACGATCGACCACGGACAACAGGCCGCGTCCGCTTTGAGCGTGGGCCTGTCCGTCGAAACGGAGGTCGCCGTCGGCAAGCGTGCCGATATGCGCATCGCGGGAGCGGACGCGAAATGAATGCGAGCGACTTCTCCCTCCGCACACCGGCGCTCGCGTTGCTGCTGAGCTCCCTGCTCACGGGCTGCCTGGTCGGCCCGAACTTCGAACGTCCGCAGACGGCGACGCCCGACGTGTTCAACCGCACCCAGACCGCGCAGGCTTCGAGCAAAGCGGTCGAATCCGAATTCAGTCCGCAATGGTGGACGCTGTTCAACGATCCCGTGCTGGACTCGCTGGAGAACCAGCTGAGCGATGCGAATCTCGACGTCGCGGCCGCGTCGGCGCGCCTGCGGCAAAGCCGGGCGGAACAGCGCATTGCCGGTGCCGAAGAATATCCGACGCTGGCCGGCGCCGCCTCCTATAACCGCGAGCGCGGAAGTCCGAACGGCATCCTGTCGCTGCTTGGCGTCACCCCGACGGGAAGTCAGCCGCAGTCTGCATCGGGCAGCGCGCCGCTAGGCGTGGCGCCGTTGCCGGGCGCCAAAGGCTCGCCCGCTTACGATCTCTACCAGTTCGGCTTCGATGCATCATGGGAGCTCGATTTCTGGGGTCGTGCCCGACGCGGAGTCGAGGCCGCGTCGGCGCTCGCCGATGCGTCGTACGAGGACCGCAACGCGATCCTGTTGTCCGCCCGCGCCGAACTCGCCCGCGACTACATCCAGTTGCGCGACACGCAAGCGCTGCTGCAGATCGCGAAACAGAACCTGGAGATTGCGCACGACGCCACGAAGCTCACGCAAACGCGGGTGCATGAAGGTGTCACCACGGAGCTGGATGTAGCCAACGCGATGGCCCAGGCGGAGTCGATCGAAAGCCTGATCCCGACGCTCGAATCGCGCAACGAGACCACCATCAATGCGATTGGCGTGCTACTGGCGAAGGAACCTGGCGCATTAAAACAGATGCTCGCCGAGCCGCACGATGTACCGGCACTGCCTGATCAGGTGCCCATTGGCGTGCCGTCGGAACTGGTGCAGCGCAGACCCGACATCAGGAAAGCGGAGGCTCAGCTGCACGCGGCCACCGCGACGATCGGCATGGCGAAGGCCGACTTCTATCCACGCATCTCGCTGAACGGCAGCGCCGGGTTCCAGAGCCTGCAGCTCTCGAATCTCGCCGACTGGGCGTCCGGGCAGTTTGTCGTGGGACCGTCGATCACGCTGCCTATCTTCGAAGGCGGACGCCTCAAGGGCACGCTTCATCTGCGCGAGGCACAGCAGCAGGAGGCGGCGATCGTCTACAAGCACACCGTGCTTCAGGCATGGCGCGAGGTGGACGATGCGCTCGTCGTCTATGACGCGGAACAGCGGCGGCGTGATCGCCTGAAAACGGTCGTGAGCCTGAACCAGCGTGCGCTGTCGATTGCGCGGCAACGGTACAAGGCGGGTGCGGTCGATTTTCTCGACGTGCTGAACGTGCAGAAACAGTTACTCGATGCGCAGAGCAACCTCGAACAAAGCAAGGCCGACGCCGACGCGAATCTCATCACGTTATGCAAGGTGCTCGGCGGCGGGTGGGAGTCAACGTATGCCAGACAGGACAGTGCGCATTGACGTGGCATGCTATTGCGTGTGATTGTGCGCTGGCCATGAGCTGACGTTGTAGGCGCGCTCTCGTGATTCAGGAGGAAGCATGGCTCGATTGCTCTCGGTGAATGTCGGACTGCCGCGCGACATTGACTGGAAAGGCCGCACGGTCTACACGGGAATCTGGAAGGAGCCGGCGCACGCGCGTTGTTGGGCCGGCCGCCTGAATCTGACCGGCGACGGCCAGGGCGATCTGGCTGGGCACGGCGGCGAGCAGCGAGCCGTGTTCGTCTACCAGATCGAGTCCTATCGCCATTGGCAGGCGCAACTGAAGCGGACCGACTTCGTCTACGGACAGTTCGGCGAGAACTTCACGATCGAAGGCATGCCGGACTCCGACGTGTGCATCGGCGACCGCTATCGGATCGGCACGGCCTTGTTCGAGGTGACGCAACCTCGCGTGACCTGCTATCGCGTCGGCATTCGGACGAACGAGCCCCGCATGCCTGCGTTGCTGACATCCAGCGGACGGCCGGGTTTCTATTTGCGCGTCCTGCAGGAGGGTGCCGTCGGCGCCGGCGACGACATCGTGAAAGTCGGCGAGGCAACAGAGCGCATGAGCGTCGCCGAGATCAATGCGCTCCTGTATTCCCCTCATCATCCGCGCGATCGGCTGGAGCAGGCCTTGCGCATCGAGGCACTATCGCCCGGCTGGCGTGGGTCGTTCGAGGCGTTGTTGCGCGACCAGACGACGGGTGCAGCGAGCGGGAATGCAGGCCTTGCACCCGCCGCTGCCGCGCATCCGGTTGCCCCCGGATTCCGGTCACTCACGGTGACGGCGATTGAACCGGCGTGCGCCGATGTGCTCTCGCTGACGTTGCAAAGCGCGAACGGTCAACCGCTGCAAACGGCGCTGCCCGGTCAGTACGTGGTGTTGCGTCTGCCACGGCCCGCCGACGGCCCGCCACTCTTTCGCAGCTACTCGCTTTCGGGCGAAGCATCGGCCGAGCGCTATCGGATCAGCGTCAAGGTCGAGCCGCATGGGGCAGCGGGAACCTACCTGCAAGCGCACGTCCGTGTAGGCGATGCACTCGATGTCAGTGCGCCACGCGGCAGCTTTGTTCTGCAGCCGGGAGACGGTCCGCTTGTTCTTCTCAGCGCGGGAATCGGCGTGACGCCGGTTCTTGCCATGTTGCACGCGCTGGCCGCGGCGGGCTCGACGCGGCAGGTGTGGTGGCTCCACGGCGCTCGCGATCGGCAGCACCATGCATTCGCGGACGATGCCCGCGCTCTGGTGCACAAACTGACGCACGGGCGCAGCTATGTCTGCTACAGCCGGCCGGATGCGAGCGAGCGCATCGGCGAGAATTTTGATGCGATCGGCCACCTCTCGGGGACGGCACTCGACGAGGCAGGCGTGCCGCAAGGTGCGGATTTCTACCTCTGCGGCCCGACGCGCTTCATGGCGGACATGAAAATGGTGCTCGCCGGGATGAGCGTCGCGCCGGAACGGATTCACGCTGAAATCTTCACCGGTGGTGAGACTTTGACACCGGGCATCGTCGGCACTTCGGCGCGCGCGCCGCACCAGCCGACAGAGGATGCCGACACCGGGCCGCTGGTTTCATTTGCCCGCAGCGGCGTCGCGGCGCACTGGAATGCGGCGCTGTATCCGAACATTCTGGAGCTTGCCGAAGCGTGTGACGTGCCGGTTCGATGGTCGTGTCGAACCGGTGTTTGTCACAACTGTGAAAGCGGACTGGTTTCGGGGGCGGTGAACTATAGTCCCGAGCCGCTCGACATGCCCGCGCAAGGGAACGTGCTTGTCTGCTGTTCCCAGCCGGCTGGTGACGTCGTCATTGATTTGTGAGCACGAACCTGTCCGCCTCTTTCGAGGCGAACAGCCTTTTCACAAACGCTGCCCTTGAAGATCGGTCACGGCCTGAACTCGGAGAGATCCGGCCTCAAGTGGAGCGTCAACGCTACGCATATCAGACCGAAGCCGACGCGCGGGGCGACGATCGCAACCAGCATGGCTGACGTGAACCCCGCAAGGACGATCAGCGATCGGTATCTCGCTGTACGCCGCATACGCGCGGACACCATGCTGGCATCCGCCTGAGTCAATACCTGATGTTCGAAAACGTTGTACGCCGCGTCGATACATATAAACAGACCTGCGTAAAACATCACGGACGACGACGCGAGCTGGGTCGTTGCTACCCACGCGGTCGCAAACGGCAACAGCGAAACCAGGAAGAGATGAACGAAGTTGACCCATATCATTCCCAGCGTCGGCGGACCGACGAACCGCATCAGGTGATGGTGATTGATCCAGATGATCGCGACGAAAAGATAGCTCACCGCGTAGCTGAGGGCGATCGGCCATAGAGGCAACAGTGCCGAGAACGAATGCTCCTCCGGTGCCTTGAGCTCCAGCACCATGATGGTCACGATCACTGCGAAGACGCCGTCTGAAAAAGCAGCTAGACGTTCGGCGGTTGCTTTTGCTTCACGCATGGCGGGCTCCCTGGGATAAGCAAGAAGTCATTTCAACAGCAACGGCCGCGCTCGGACAGTCAAGACAGCATACAAACCAAAACATGCGACATAAGCAGAACCATGGCCGCCAAGGGCGGGCACGGTCCTCATATTCGCAGAACGACCAACGTCCAGCGATTCGGCGGATCGATCGATATCGATCCGGCCGCTTAGTGCCCGGAAAGCAGAACGTTGGCGATGACCCCTGTCGCGATGGCAGCGAGTACGTAGTCCCCGTTCACGCCCACCCACTGATACCCGCGCGGCGGCGCTTGCAGTCCATGCCCGTGCCAGTCGTTGACGACGTAATTATGATCGCGGTACTCCGCCGGAAGCCGCTCGCCCTTGTGCCAGTCGTTATGAGGAATGGGACCACCAGGACCTCCGCGCGACGCGTCGTGCGGAGCAGGCCCGTGACCCTTTCCATGCGGAGCCCCGTGACCTGGGTTTGCCTTGTTGTGCGAAGACTGGCCATTGCCGTGGTCATCGTGGTGCGGCTGCGCGAAAGCGGCCACGGACGTGCCAAGTAACGAAGCGATCAAAAGCGGTGCGATGATTCTCGACTTCATGTCAGTGTCCCAGAGAGAAGGGCGGGAGATCGGTTTAACACGCGGTTTGGTGCGCGAAGGGGCGTCTGACAGACTGGCTATTGAGCGGCCATGGGCCTGCTCCCCAGCCGCGCCGCGTGCGACGGCAAGCCTAGCAAAATGCGATGTAAGTGTATGTTAAATAGTGTTTGGGCGTCACGCGTAATAAAAACGACACAAGCCTCAATAGCCGACGTCGGCGACCGTTTTTTCATCGAGTCCCACATTTGCATTAACATCGTCACACTGAACGTATTGAACGCAACGTGTCGCGACCAGAAATGCTGGTTTGATATTCCACCGTGAAGAGGGAGACGATCGTGGCTGATGAGAAGATGCTGGCGCAAGTTTGTGAGAAACAGGGATTTTTTGCCGCCCTGGACCAGAGCGGCGGATCGACCCCTGGCGCATTGCGGCTTTATGGCATTCCGGAGAGCGCCTACAGCAATGACGCCGAGATGTTCAAGCTGATACACGAGATGCGCGTGCGCATCATCACGGCACCCGCCTTTACGGGGGAGAAGATCATCGGGGCCATCCTGTTCGAAGCGACCATGGACGGACAGGCGCAGGGGAAACCCGTTCCGACCTTCCTGTGGGAGGAGCGCGGCGTCGTGCCGTTCCTGAAGGTCGATAAGGGCCTGGCAGCCGAAGCCGACGGTGTCCAGTTGATGAAGCCGATTCCCGGCCTGGACGATCTGCTTGCCAGGGCCGCGAAGCTCGGTATCTGCGGCACCAAGATGCGCTCGGTCATCAACCTGAATTCGCCAGCCGGGATCGCTGCGATTGCCAGGCAACAGTTCGAGCTGGCCGCTCAGATCGACGCGCACGGTCTCATGCCGATCCTCGAGCCCGAGATTTCGATCAAGAGTCCGGACAAGCCGGGGGCGGAAGCCACCCTCCTCGCGGAACTGACCAAAGGTCTCGATGCGTTGCCGGATAGCCGTCAAGTGATGCTCAAGCTGACCATACCGGACGTAGCGGACTTCTATCGTCCGCTGATCGAGCACCCGCGTGTCGCACGAGTAGTCGCGCTTTCCGGCGGCTACACGCGAGCCGACGCGTGCAAACGGCTCGCGTCGAATCACGGCATGATCGCCAGCTTCTCACGGGCTTTGATCAACGAGCTCAAGGCATCGATGAGCGACAGTGAATTCAACATGACGCTCGAGAAATCCGTCGACGAGATCTATCAAGCCTCCGTCGTCAAGGTTTGAAGCGGCTTTCAGGAGACGGCGCCTGGCGAATCGAGGCCCTGGTTCGCCGAACGTGAACGGGCTGCTTTGTCCGGCCTCATGGCCGGACAAAGCGCGCGGCCTGATGCTCCTCGAATTCTTCCTCGCACATTCGCGTAAGGCGCGACATGGCCTAAGCACCGCTATCGATCCAACTTCGGCCTCTCGCCGCGACACGGCGAACGCTGCATCCTGCTTATTTTGGCGAGCAGCTTCGGACCGTCTTTTTACACTAATATCGGGGCGCTGGCGTCCGCTCCGAATGGCCAGCGTGCCGCCAGTTCCGGAACCCCGAAGATGAACCGTTTGCCGCCGCTGCGCGCCCTCCAGGCATTCGATGCCGTGGTTCGCAACAAGAATGTCGTCGCCGCCGCCGAATCACTGCACGTGACGCCCGGAGCAGTCAGTCAACAGATCCGCCAGCTCGAAGAATTCCTCGGCGTCGCGCTGTTCGACCGCGAAAGCACCGGCCTGCGCCCCACCGCGCTCGGCCACCTCTACCACGAGCACGTGGCCCGCGGCTTCGAATGCTTTCATGCCGCGCACACGGCCCTGGAAGCGGCGCAGCATGGTCCTCACCTGACACTCAGCACGTTCCCTTCGGTTGCAACGCATTGGTTTGCGTCGCGGCTGGATAAGTGGCACACGCTATCACCCGGCGTGCGCGTCCACGTGGATGCCACGGATCGCGAGCCGAAGCGCGGCGAAAGCAATTGGGATGTCCGTATGACGTACGGAACGCCGCCCGCGGACGGAGCCCACCACCGCCTGCTGTTCACCGACCGGGTGACACCGGTGTGCTCGCCGTCACTGCTGCGGGCGGACCAGCCGATCGAGCAGCCCGCGGATTTGCTGCACTACCCGCTTGTCCATGTCGAGTGGGGCTGGAACGAGAGGTCGCCGCCGACCTGGGGCGACTGGTTGCGCGCGGCCGGCGTCCCCGTGCCAGACACACTTGCTCCGTTGACCTACTCGCTTTCGGGCATGGCCGTCGATGCGACGCTACGCGGCAGAGGCGTGTCGCTCGGTCAGGGACTTTTCACCGCCGATAGCCTGACGCAGGGACTGCTGATCGCACCCTTCAGGATCTCGCTGCCCATGCCGTATCCGTACTACCTGGTGTGGCAACCCGGCGCGCTCGAGGCGCCGGACGCACGGCAATTCCTCGACTGGCTGACCGAGGAAGCCGCACAGACGCAACGCGACATCAACGCGATATTTGGTTGATCCTTCGTCATTACGGACCCCGGGCGCACCGCTCGTGTTTTAGAAAAACTATAGAGACTCCGCAGATTAAATGGTTTGTCGGCGTCTATGCGCCACCCTATGCTCGAAAGCGAATCCATGCGCATCAGCCATCGCCGTTTGCCGCTGCGTGCCTGCCGCATGGTTTCAGCTAACCAGCCAAATCATAGGGATCACGCATGAACATGAACACAGGGCACGATAGCCTGCGGGCTCGTCCAAAGCACATTAGTGAAGTGCTGCTCGGCGATGACGACATATCGATCGAGGAATTTATCGCGGTCGCAAAACATGGCGCGAAGGTCCGCTTCTCGCAGAAATATTGCGAGCGCGTGTCGCGCTCGCGCATGCTGGTCGAACGGTTTCTCGAGGAAAATCGCCTCGTCTACGGCGTCACTACCGGATTCGGCGACAACTCCACCCGCGTGATCCGGCCAGAAGAGGCCGAGGACCTGCAACGCAATATCGTGCGCTCGCACGCGGTCTCGGTGGGCGCCCCGCTGCCGCGCGAGGTCGTCCGCGCGACTCAGCTCATGATCCTGAACAGCCTTGGAAAAGGCTATTCCGGTGTCACGCTCGACTTACTGCAGCAGATTGCGGAATTGCTCAATCACGGCATCACGCCGGTAGCGCCTGGTGACGGGTCGGTCGGCTACCTCGGACCCGAAGCGCACATGGCCCTCGTGCTGATTGGCGAAGGCGAGGCGACCTATGGCGGTGAACGGATGAGCGGTCTGGAAGCGCTGCAGAAAGCCGGCCTGAAACCTCATACCCTGCGTTGCAAGGAGGGGCTCGCGCTGGTCAACGGCACGACCTCGGTGACCGCAATCGGCATGCTCGCGCTGCATAACGCGCTGGAAGCGTCCAAGGTCGCCGACATTGCCGCTGCCATGTCCCTGCAGCCGCTCAAGGGCACAACACGCTCGCTCGACGCGCGCTACCACTCGGTCAAGAAACACCGGGACCAGTCCAACGCGGCCGACAATCTGCGACGAATTCTCGCCGGCAGCGCATTGACCGAACGCTTTGTCGATTACCGCTTGCAGGATACCTACAGTCTGCGAGCCATGGCGCAAGTCCACGGTGCCTCGAAGCGAGCCATCAATGATGCGCGCGAAGCCATTCTCGACGAGGTCGGTTCTTGCGGCGACAACCCCGTCATCTATCCCCACGAAGGCGACGGCCTCGCCATTTCAGGCGCGAATTTCGATGGCACGTTCGTTGGCATCGCGAGCGACCTCCTCTGCATCGCGATGACCAATCTCGCCAAAATCTCCGAACGCCGGACCGACCGGCTGGTGAACCCGCACTTCAGCGAACTGCCGGCGTTCCTCGCGCCGCGCCCCGGTCTGAATAGCGGCTACATGATCGTTCAGTACACCGCCGCGGGCCTGCTCGGAGAAATGCGTATCCTGTCTCATCCTGCAAGCGTGGATAGCGTCTCGACGAGCGGCAATCAGGAAGACCCCGTGAGCTTTGCGTATCTTGCCGCACGCAAGGCTTACGAGACGTCGCAGAAACTCCAGCATGTGCTCGCGATCGAACTGATGGTGGCAACCCAGGCTCTGGATTTCTTCGACCCGGCAGACGCCTCGCCTGCCACGGCAGCGGTCTACGCCCGGATCAGGCAGAAGGTGCCCAAGGTGGAGGACGATCGCTTCTTCCACCCGGACATGGTGCACATTCACGAACTGGTCACGCAGGGCGATCTGCTGAGCGTCGTCGAGAACATCACCGGCGCGCTGCACGAATAACTGCTCCACTAATGGCAAATGAGCCGTCGATTCCAGGGATATCGACGGCTCGTTAAAATCAGTATAGCTAAACTACGTATCGACCATAAATTCAGCTTCAGGGCGTGACGTCCGTTTTGAACCACTTCTGACTGAGCGTGTGCACCGTCCCGTCGGCAAGCGCCGCGGCAATTGCCTGATCGAACATGGCTTTCAGGTCCGTGTCGGCTTTGCGCAAACCGAGCGCTTCACCGTCCCCCCAGATTGGACCGCCGATCTTCGGACCGGTGAATCCCAACGTCGCGTTGGCGGGTTTCGACAAGGCGGACGCATAGTAGGATGCGTCGTCGAACGCCACGTCGATACGTCCCGCGATCAGATCGATGTCGTGTTCCGGAGCGTTCTTGTATTCGCGAATGCTCGCAATATCCTTGAAGTTCTCGTTGATGAATTTGCTATAGACCGTCCCCGTGACGATCCCGATCGATTTGCCCTTCAAGCTGACGCGCAGCAGGTCGACGGCCGGCTTGTCGGCTGCCGGATTACCGGTCAGCTTGATGGGTATGGCGCCCGGCGGCAGCTTCGGCAGCACGCCCGACCCGACCGAGACAAAAGCGGCTGGCGTATTTGCATATGGCTTTGAAAAGGTGATCGCCTTCTTACGCTCGTCACTGATCGACAGGGCATCCATGATCACGTCGAATTTGCCGGAGTTCAACCCGGGAATCAACCCGTCCCAGTCTTGCGCGATCAGTTTGCACTGGACGCGCATACGCGTGCAGAGATTTTTCGCAAGCTCCGGTTCGAACCCATCCAGCGTGCCGTCCGGACGTGTCAGATTCCACGGTTCATAGCTGCCCTCGAGGGCAATGGTGACGGTCTTCCACTCCTTCGCGTAGCTGGTTGAAGAAAACGCGACGGCCATGACGGACGCCGCGCAAGCCACTGCCTTTACAACGTCCCGACGACTGAGGTTCATTTGAAGTCTCCCTGCCTATGGATTTGAATGCAAATACCCGTGCCGCTCACGCCAACTCGTCAAGCACCAACACGGATGAATTCGACCTCGATACGCACGGCAGGAAGCACGTCCCGGCCGCGCGTTCGTCATCGGTCAGATAGGTGTCGCGATGATCGGGCTCGCCCGCGAGAACGCGCATCATGCAAGTCCCGCACACGCCCACTTCGCACGACGATGGCAGGTCGAATCCCGCCTCGCGCAGAGACGCCAGCACGGTCTTGCCTGGCGGGACGGGTATTGCGTCGCTCCTGCCTTCGAGCCGTACCGAAAACTCGCGTTCGTCGCCGGCAACCGGCACCGCAGGGCCGAACGACTCCTGATGCACGAACGATTCGCCCAGCATGTCGCGGGCAAGGCCTACCGTCATCTCCATGAAGGCGGGCGGTCCGCAAACATAGAGATGCGTGTTGGGCAACGCGGCCGACAGCAGACCGGCAATACACTCGCGAGTCGCGGCTGGCGAGAGGCCGACGTGGATACGCGCGTGGTCCGCAAGCGGTGGTCGTCCGAACTCCGTACGGAATACGGCAGACGCGTCGCTGCGAGCAAAATAGGCGAGCGTGTACCGCTTTTGCGATGTCGCGAGCGCGTAGGCCATCGAGAGAATCGGCGTGACGCCGATTCCGCCGGCAATCAAAAGGTGCTGATCTGCCGTGTCGCTCAAGGCAAACGCGTTGCGCGGCGTCCCGATCCGCATGCGCGTGCCGACCTGCGCGGCGCTATGCAGCCATGCGGATCCGCCGCGGGACGCGGGTTCGCGTTTGACGGCGATGCGGTACTCCGGTGCGCTGGCGTCGGCGCCGCACAACGAGTACTGGCGCACCCGTCCATTCGGAAGATGAACGTCGATATGCGAGCCGGGCGCGTACGCCGGCAACGCCGCACTGTCTGTACGGGCTAGCCGGAACACACGGATGTCGTCAGCCGCCGCGTTGACGTCAATGATGCGCACTTCAATCGTATCTGTACTGGCGCTCATCGCAGTATCTCCGGGCATGTCACGACGTGACCTGTTGCGGCGCATGTTCGGCTTCGATCATCTTTTGCAGCATGCGGCGAAAACGCAGCGGCGCAGCGTCGGTTTCAATGTCCGTATTAGGCGTTCGCTTGTTCGTCATGCCGTCATCGACCGCGGACAGCACGACCAGATCCTCATTGAAGGCGCTGATGAAATCGTCGGTGAGCGCGCGGTCTGTCGCTGCGCAATCAGGCCGGAAGTTGCGCACCTGAAACCAGAAGTAGCGACAGGTATGCCCGGTCACCGGCGTAACGAAGTTATATGAGTCGAGCAGGAACACGTCCGGATGCAACCGCCCCTGCGGCGCGCCTGAATTCGCCGGTGCAATGATGTCGCGAATAATCGCGTGCGACGGATAGCGCACTTCATAATGCTGCAGCCGGTCGGCATGTCCGGCGAAGCTCACATACGGGCGGAAGAACGGCGCGAGTTCGCAATCCAGCATCCATCGCGAGGCGAGCACGCCGTTGTCGAGGACCGACATCCTGACCGGTACATCCGCGGTGGCAACGTTACCCAGCGAAGTCTTGTGGACATACGTGACGTGAGACGGATCGAGCAGGTTATCCGTCATGTACTGATAGCCGCAGTTGACGTCCATCGCAGGACCGAGATTGACGCCCCACGCCGGATCGTCGTAGTGCGCAACGGTCAGTATTTCGTCCGGATCAGCCAACTCGGGGTTGCCCGTCCAGATCCAGACCAATCCGTAGCGTTCGGCTACCGGATAGCGTCTCACGCAAGCCTTCGGTGGAATCCTCGCAAGACCTGGCGCATGCACGCAAACGCCGTCGGGACCGAACTCCAGTCCGTGATAACCACAGCGCAGGTTGTCGCCCGTCACCTCGCCCATCGAAAGAGGCAGCTTGCGATGCGGGCACGCATCTTCAAGCGCGGTCACCGCATGCTCCGAACCGCGATAGAGTACGACCGGCTCCTCCAGAAGGATTCACCTCACCGGCTTGTCTTCGATCTCGTCGCTCCAGGCAGCGACATACCACGCGTTCCGCAAATACATTCCCTGCCCCCTTTCGTGTTCAATCAATCGTCCAGTGGGCAAAGAATAGGAACAACAGCAGCAGATCATCAAACGATTTGAACTACAGCCGAGGCTTAGTTTTTCTAAAGACTCTCGCGAGGGCACTTCAATTCGCTTCGTGCAACGCTTCCCGGCATGATGCTAAGTACTCTTAATATGTAAGGAGTTTCCCGAGGATTGACCGCTTCCGGATCAAAACCTCTTGCGGCAGATGTTTTAATTGTGCAGACTTGTCTATACAAATTTTGTCGCGCAAGTCACTAAGGGACCAGTCATGAAATCACGTGCTGCAGTTGCATTCGGTCCAGGACAACCCCTGGAAATCGTCGAGATCGATGTTGCGCCGCCGAAGAAAGGCGAAGTGCTGGTAAAGATCTCCCATACGGGCGTATGCCACACGGACGCCTTCACGCTCTCGGGCGACGACCCTGAAGGCCTGTTTCCCTGCGTGCTCGGCCATGAAGGCGCAGGCGTTGTCGTGGAAATCGGCGAAGGCGTCACCTCGGTCCAGCCCGGCGACCACGTGATCCCGCTCTACACCGCTGAGTGCGGCGAATGCCTGTTCTGCAAGTCCGGCAAGACGAACCTGTGCGTCGCCGTACGCGCCACCCAAGGCAAAGGCGTGATGCCGGACGGTACCACCCGCTTCTCCTACAACGGCCAGCCGATCTATCACTACATGGGTTGCTCGACGTTCAGCGAGTACACCGTGGTCGCCGAAGTCTCCCTTGCAAAGATCAATCCGGCTGCGAATCACGAACAGGTCTGCCTGCTGGGTTGCGGCGTCACAACGGGTATCGGCGCCGTGCACAATACCGCGAAGGTGCAGCCTGGCGACAGCGTCGCCGTGTTCGGACTCGGCGGCATAGGGCTCGCTGTCATTCAGGGGGCTCGCCAGGCCAAGGCCGGCCGGATCATCGCGATCGACACAAACCCTTCGAAGTTCGAGCTGGCGAAAGTCTTCGGCGCCACGGATTGCGTGAATCCGAAAGACCATGAAAAGCCGATCCAGCAGGTCATCGTCGAGATGACCGGTTGGGGCGTCGACCATTCATTCGAATGCATCGGCAACGTCAATATCATGCGTGCGGCGCTCGAGTGCGCACACCGCGGCTGGGGACAGTCCGTCGTCATAGGTGTTGCGGGGGCCGGTCAGGAAATCTCGACACGCCCGTTCCAACTGGTGACCGGCCGCACATGGAAAGGCACAGCATTTGGTGGCGTGAAGGGCCGCTCACAACTGCCGGGCATGGTGGAAGACGCCATGCGAGGCGATATTCAGCTTGCCCCGTTCGTCACGCACAGATTGCCGCTTGATCAGATTAACGAAGCATTCGATCTGATGCACGACGGCAAATCGATTCGCACGGTGATCAACTACTAGGACACGACTGTGCGCCGTCTTCGGTGCAACTTCATCGCGCCGATTTTCATTCAGAAACATTGGAGGTGACAGAATGAGTACCTTGACAATACACCCGTCAGTGGACGCCGGCGTCAAGAAGGGCACGCCCGGTTTCACCGGCGGCACGCTCCACTGCCAATGCCCGAGCGACAAAGTCGAAGTCCGGGTAGAGAGTAACGTCGCGCACAACCACATTTGCGGCTGTACGAAATGCTGGAAACCGGCTGGCGCAGCTTTCGCAATGATAGGCGTGGTGCCGCGCGACAAGGTCACGGTCACCGCTCATGCCGAGAAGCTCCAGATCGTCGACGAGAAAGCGGCCATCCAACGTCATGCCTGCAAGGCGTGCGGAGCGCACATGTATGGCCGGATAGAAAACCGTGACCATCCGTTCTACGGTCTCGACTTCATTCACGTCGAACTCTCCGATGAAAGCGGCTGGGAAGAGCCGCGCTTTGCGGCTTTCGTCTCGTCGGTAATCGAAGCTGGCGGCGCGAAACCGGAACAGATGGACGATGTGCGTGCGCGGCTCACTGAGCTCGGACTCCCACCGTACGACGCGCTCAACCCGCCGTTGATGGACGCGATGTCCACGCATATCGCCAAGCGCACTGGCGTGCTGAAGTAGTGCAACTCAGGGCGGCTCGTCCGTACCGATCCGCCCGTCCACAGGATTCGCAATGGAACGGATAGAGTGGCAGCGATGCGGCATATGTGGCAGCCTTTAGCTGTCACGCCCCGCATCCGATGCACGGGCTCAGGGGGCGTGCAACCGCGATCGCCAGTCGAAGCTCCGTAGCGACCTGCTGCGACAGAACCGCGAATACGCCGACGCAAAATGTCATACGTTTTCCCGGCAATCGTTCGCATGGGAAGGGTACGCCATGACGGGACTTCGTTTTCTTGCCGCCCTGCTGGTTGGGATCTCGGTGCTCTCGTCGTCGCCGGCGCGAGCCGAGCCGGGACAGAGTGCGTCCGCTGCCGCCCCCGCATCATCGCCCCCGGCCGCGGTCGCGAAAGCCCGCCGGTTGAACCTCGCGGTCAAACCGTGGACCGGCGACTTCGACGCGATGCTCGAGCGCCGCATGATCCGCTTTCTCGTGCCGTACAGCCGGACGCTGTACTTCGCCGACAAAGGTCAAGAACGCGGTTTGACCGCTGAACTCGCACGAGACTTCGAACGTTACGTCAACACCCGCTACGCCAGCCGGCTTGGCAAACGCCCGGTCACGGTCTTTCTGATTCCGACAACCCGGGACAAACTTCTGACGAACCTGCAGGCCGGTTTGGGCGATATCTCGGCGGGCAACCTGACGGCGACCGATGAACGACGCAAGCTTGTCGACTTTGTTGCGCCGCGTGACCGCAAGCCGGTCCGCGAACTGATCGTGACCGGTCCTCGCGCTCCGGCTATCGCCACGCTGGACGACCTCGCGGGAAAGCAGGTGTATGTACGCAAGGTGACGAGTTACTACGAGAGTCTGACCGCGCTCAACGACCGGTTCAGGAAAGGAGGCAAGCCGGTCATGCAGATCACGCTGCTGCCCGACGCACTAGAAGATGAGGACATACTCGAAATGCTAAATGCGGGGATGCTCGGCATCGTGGTGGTCGACGACTGGAAAGCAAAGATATGGGCCCAGGTTCTGCCCAGAATCAAGGTCAGGGAGGATCTCGTGGTACGCAGCGAAGGCTATGTCGGTTGGGCGATCAGGAAAAACAGCCCGCAGTTGCAGGCTGCGGCGACCGATTTCTATAACGAGTTCGCCAAAAAGCAGGGTGTCATCGACTATCGGCTCGCACAGTTCATGAAGCGTATCAAGCAGGTCACTGATGCTTCAGGTGCTGCGGAGCGCAAGCGTTTCGAAGAAACACTGACCCTCTTCGAGAAGTATGGCAAGCAGTATGGCTTCGATCCTCTGATGCTGGCCGCCCAGGGCTATCAGGAATCGCAGCTGAACCAGTCGGCGCGCAGTCACGTTGGCGCGGTCGGCGTCATGCAGTTGATGCCGGGAACAGGCAAGGAAATGGCAGTCGGAAACATTGGTGTAACCGAATCAAACATCCATGCGGGCACCAAATACATGGATCGGCTGATGACACGCTACTTTCAGGACGCGCACTTCGATGACACCAATCGTGCATTGTTTGCGTTCGCGAGTTATAACGCGGGGGCCGCCAATATTGCCAGGATGCGCGCGGAAGCCACCGCACGTGGGCTGGATCGGGACAAGTGGTTCAATAACGTCGAGATCGTAGTCGCGGAGAAGATCGGCATCGAAACCACGACGTATGTGCGCAACATCTACAAGTATTACGCCGCATACCGCTTGATCGTCGATGCGCAGCAAACGCGCGACAAGGCGATTCGCAACATGCGTCCCGGCGGTTGATCGTTGCCGGTGCGCAGCCGACGTCCGAATGCTCGATGGCCTTGCGCGCGAATGACGTACATGGCCGCGTCTTGACCATCCAGGTCGCCGACATATGTTGCGCTGATGCCGAGCGTGGCCGTCACTTCTCGCAAGGTCGCAACGCCAGGCCTGAAGTTCTACATCTGCTCAGGCCTCACTTCGACCCCGGCCGACATGCAACCGCGCGGACTCGATCGGCCGGACGGATAGACACGCGGCGCTGGCGTGACGCTCGCCTCAAGCGGCGAGCGCGGCATCGACCGCGGCAACGTAGTGCCGAAAGCCAGCCTGCAGCAGCTCGATTCGCACGCGCCCGAGCTCGCTTCGCACGGCTTCGTCCGCGTGCTCCCGCAGGGTGCGCGCGAGCACGCGGCCGCGCGCCGCGAACAGCTCGGCCCAAGGCAGCGGTTCGCGGCGCGTGTAGTCCTCTAATGCCGTCACGTAGAGCAGCACGCCGGCCGGATCGCGGGCCGACAGCATCGCTTCGATGGCGTCGCGGTAGAACCAGAGGTGGTTGTGGCCGACCGCGCCGAGGCGCAGGAGATTCTCGCCTTCCACCAGCAGCCGCGCACGCTCGTCGTTCTCGTCGACCGCGCGGGCAAGAGCGCCCAGGACCTTCGGCCCGCAGAACTGCGTGCCGACTTCGCGCGAGATCGCGAGCGCCTCGCGAAGCGCTTTCACCGCTTCGCCGCGGCATCCATCGTCCAGCCATACGCGTGCCTGCATCTCCAGGTTCTGCGCTTCGAATCGGCGCGCGCCTAACTGCCGGATCACCCGCATTTCCTGCTCCAGATGAACCCGCGCAGCCTGCACATCGCCTAGCTCGTAACAGGCGAATACGCCGAGCGTCTCGCCCAGCAATTGCGCGCGCGGCTGCCCGATCAGCTCGGCGGCGCGCGCGGCGGCAACGGCGTCTTCGCACGCCTGCCGCGCGTCGTTCAGATAGATGCGGCTGAAGCCCTGCATCGAACGGTTGGCGACTTCGATGCGGCCGAACCCATGCTCGCGGCTCAACGCCACGCAATCGCTGAAATGGCGGAACGCGGTCTGCATCCGCCCCTGCGCGTACGCGGCATCGGCGAGGCCGCCGAGCGCGCGGGCCTCCGCCTCCGGCAGGCCGAGGCGCCGCGCATAGGCGAGCCCGCGTTCGTGCTCGGCGCTGCAGGCATCGATCTTCCCGAGCGGAAAGAGGATGTTGCCGCGCAGATGGTGAAGGCTCGCGAGTTCGGCCACCCGGTCGTCGCGCTCCGCGATCCGCTGCGCGGCCGCGAGCAGGTCTAGCGCTTCGTCGAGACCTTCGCTCACGCGCAGGCCTTCCGCAAGCCCGAGCTGACAGCGGCACAGACTCGCGTCGTCGGGGGCGGCCGCCAGCGCCGCGCGATAGGTAGCGGTCGATCCCGCGATGTCGCCGAGGTCGCGCTGGAGCTCGCCCTTGCAACAGCTCAGGGCGTGCCGGTCCGCATCTGTCTGCGCGATCTCGAGGCCCCGCTCGGCGAGGCGCAGCGCGGCCTCGACCAGGTGGGCCGTGCGCTGCGCGCCCGCGGCCGCCAGATAGGCCCGCGGCGCGTGTTCGTCCTCGGCGCGGTCGAGATGCTGGGCGTGCAGCGTGGAGTCGCCGTGCGCGAACCAGTCGGCCGCGCAGCGGTGCAACTCGCGCCGGCGCGCGCGCAGCAGCGTCGAGTACGCGCTCTCCTGAATCAGCGCATGGGCGAACAGGAAGTCCTCGCCCTCCGGCAGGACGAGCGCATTGGCGAGCAGGCCGTCGCAGACGTAGCCGGGATCGTCGATGAGCCGCCGCAGCAACGCGATGTCGAAACGCTGGCCGATCACGGCGGCCGCCTGGAAGGCCAGGCGGTCGTGTGACGCGAGCCGGTCCATCCGCGCGAGCACGAGGCTGCGGATCGAGGCGGGCACGGCGCTGCCGCCGCCCTCCTCCGCGTTGCGCAACAGCTGCTCGAGGAACAGCGGGTTGCCGCCCGCGCGCTCGATGCAGGCGCGCGCGACACGCTGCGTCGCGTCGATGAAGTTGCCCGCGAGGCTCAGGGCCTCGTCCTTTCGCAGCGGTCCGAGATCGATCGTCGCGAACGGGGTGTCCCGGCAGCGCGCGCGCCACGCCGCATCGATCGGATCGCCTTCCACGCGCGAGGTCGTCACGAGGAGGCCCGGGCCGTTTGCGATGCCCGACGCGAAGGCCGCGAAATAGTCGAGCACTTCGGGGTCAGCCCAATGCAGGTCTTCGACGACGATCAGCGTCGCCGCCTGCCTGCACGCGTCCTCGGTCAGTCTTGCGGCGAGCGCCTGCTTGCCGCGCTTGCGCGCGCCGTGGTCCATCGCGTCGTAGAGGGCTCGCCATTCGCCCGCGAGCGGGAGATCGAGGAGATCGTGGAGAAACGCGAGCTGCTCGGCCTTGACGACGCCCTCAGCGGCGAGACGCGCGGCGGCGGCCTGGCGCGCGTCGCTCGATGCGCCGGCCGGCAGGCCGAGCAGGCTGCCGACGATCGCGTGCACGGGGTCCTGCCCCTTGCCCACGCCGAAGTCGAGCACGAGGCCCCGATGGATCGCGAAGCCCTGCGACTGCGCGTAGCGGCGCATCTCGTCGACGAGACGCGTCTTGCCGATGCCCGCTTCGCCGCGCACCAGGACCACGTGGCCGGCCCGCCTCGCGATGCACGCGTGGACGATACCGTGAAACTGTTCGAGCTCCGCCTGGCGTCCGACGAAAAGGCTCTGGCTCGCCTTCGCCGATTCGCTCGCGATGGCGCGCAGCCGCCATGCCCGCACCGGCGTATCGATGCCCTTGAACCGCTGCTCACCGATCGCGTCGCAGACAACGGCATCGCCGAGCGCGCGCGCCACGTCATCGGAAAGCCAGGTCTCACCGGCCGCCGCCGCGGTCTGGAGCCGTGCGGCCAGGTTCACCGGATTGCCGGTCACGGTGTAGTCCCGCGCGTCGACGCAGCCTAGCGCGCCCGCGACCACCTCGCCGCTCGCAATGCCGACATGTGCCTGCAACGTCCGCCCCGCTTGCGCGCTCAACTGGGTCAACGCGTCATGGATGTCGAGCGCCGCGCGGGCCGCGCGCAGCGTGTCCGTCTCGTGCGCGCGGGGAGCGCCGAACAGCGCCATCACCGCATCGCCGATGTGCCTGTCGGTCGTGCCGCCATAGGCGAGCACGATGCCGTCGACGAGCGCCGTGTAGCGGCCGATCAGCGCGCGCAGTTCCTCCGGATCGAGCGTGCGCGACAGCGCCGTGAAGCCGCAGAGATCGGCAAAGAGGATCGTGACCTGCCTGCGTTCGTCCGCGGGGGTGTCCACGGCGAAGGGCGCCCGCGCCGCCGGCTGGCCCGCGGTCGCCGAGTCCCGCGCGGCGGCGGCGAGGATGCGTTTGCGGTGGCCGAGCGACTGCACCCCGAGCTCCTTCAGGTCGCCATCGGTCAGCTGCGCGAGCAGCGACAGATCGATGTCGTTTGCCGCGAACGCTAGCGCGTACTGCTCAAGTCCCAGGACGTGCAGCCATTGCTCGATATCCATGTTCGCCGCCTGCATCCAATGCCGGGCGGCGCGCGCCGCTCTGCCGCCCGGGTCCGCTTCCGGTTCCTTCCCATGGGCTCAAAGCGCAGACGAAAAGCGCGCGCCGCTTGCCGATGCGAATGGCCCCGAGCCTGTCGGGGATCGTGCCGATGAATACCCAGTGTAGGCGTCCGCCACGGCCCGCGTATGCGTTTGACAGGCTTTCGATCGAGGACGGATACTGGACGGCTCCCTATCGCCCCTCCGCATTCCACCGGGAATTCACGTGAAGCCGGGCAAGACCGTTTCCGTCTCCGACGTCCCGCCACGCTCGCGCCTCGCGGGGCTGCCCGGCGATCTGGCGGCCGGGGCGGTATCGGCGCTCGTCATGCTGTGCTACGCGATGAGCCTCGGCACGATGATCTTCAGCGCCGATCTCGCCCGCTACGCGATGCTCGGCGTGCCCACCGCGCTCGTCAGCTGTGTCGTCACGGCGCTCGTGATTTCCCTGACGAGCTCGATGCGCCTGAACATCGGCGGCCCCGACAGCAATGCGGCGGCGTTTCTCGCGGGTGTGGCGGCAGGCGTCGCGAGCAGCGTGCGCGCGGACGGCGGCTCCCCGCAGACCCTCCTGCTGACCGTGCTGATCGCGATCGCGCTCTGTTCACTCGTGACCGGCATCGTGCTCTACGCGATTGGTTCGTCGAAGCGCAGCCGCTCGCTGCAGTTCCTGCCTTACCCGGTCCTCGGCGGATTCCTCGCCGGCACGGGCTATCTGCTCCTCGCCGGCGCGTTCCGCGTGCTGACGGGCGAGTCCCTGCAATGGCTGACGCTCGTGCTGTTGACGCATCTTCACTGGCTCGCGTGGATCCCCGCGCTTGTCGTAGGGGTGCTGGCCACCATCCTGATGCGCACCTGGAAGCACGTCGCGGCGCTGCCGCTTACGCTCGCCTTCGGGATCGTCCTCTTCTACGTCCTGCTGCGCGCCGCGGGCCTGTCGATCGACGAAGCGCGCGGCATGGGGCTGCTGCTGCCGCGCGTGGCGCTGCGGCTCTCGGGGTTTCCGGAGCTGCACCTGACAGCGCAGCTCGCGCAGGGTGGCATCGACTGGTCGGCGATCGCCGCACATCTTCCGGAGACCCTCATCGTCACGTCGGTCTCGGCTGTCACCATCCTGATGAATTCGACGGCAATCGGCGCAGCGACGGGCGAGGAAGTCGATCTCAATCGCGAGATGCGGGCCGCGGGCCTCGCCAATCTCGCGAGCGGGCTTCTGGGCGGAATGGTCGGCTACCAGTCGTTCAATCGCTCGATGCTCAACGCGCGCGTTGGCGCGACGAGCCGGATGGCGGGCGTGTTCGCGTCGCTCGCGTGCCTCGTCGTGCTTGCCGCGTCGCCCGGTCTCGTCGCGCTCTTTCCCGTGCCGGTGCTCGTCGGCCTCCAGCTTTTCATGGGGCTGCGCCTCCTCGTGCAGTGGCTTGTCGGCGCCTATGCGAAGCTCAATTGGTACGAGTACCTGCTCGTGCCCGTCATACTCGGCACGATCGCGGCCTGGGGCGTGATCATCGGCGTGGTCGCAGGCGTCGTCGCCGCCTGCGTGATGTTCACGCTGCTCTACGGGCGGGTTAGTTGCATACGCATGGAATTCGACCTGCTCACCCGGACATCGAATGTCGAGCGCAACATCGAGGAGACCGAATCGCTGTGCGGGCTCGGCGCACAGGTGTGCGGAATGTGCCTGCAAGGGTTTCTCTTCTTCGGCACGGCCAACTCGATTCTCCACCGCATACGCGAGCGGCTCGCCGCGCGCGAACCGGCGTCGGTCCGATTCGTCGTGCTCGACTTCGCGTCGACCCAAGGCATAGACGCGTCGGTATCGATCAGCTTCGTCAAACTGCGGCAGCTCTGCGCGGCGACCCACGCAGACTTGATCTTGACCGCGCTGCCGCCGCACTCGCGCGATCTGCTGACTAAAACCGGCACGCTCAATCTGCGGATTCGTGAATTCGACACGCTCGATGCGGGCCTGGAATGGGTCGAAGACCAACTGCTCGCCTCAAACGCGCTGGCGCCGAAACGCGGTGACGACCTCCACGCGATGCTCGCGCGGCATTTCACGGCCAGCGCGCTGGACACCCTGTCCACCTATCTCGAAGTGCATGAGTTGCTAGCCGGCCAGCCGCTGTTTCGTCGCGGGGAGCCGGGCGACGCACTCTACATCATCGAGCGCGGGCGGGTCGCGGTTTCGCTGCCGCTCGGCAACGGGCGGTCGGTGAGGCTGCGCGCTTCCGGCCCGGGCACGGTCGTCGGCGAAATGGCCGTGTACACGCAGCAGCCGCGCAGCGCGGACGTGTTCGCCGAGGTGCCGACGCGCGTGCGCAGGCTGTCGCTGGCCGCGCTCGTTGCGCTCGAGCAAGACAACCCCGCAGCCGCGCAGCAGTTTCATCGCTTTCTGGTGAAGGTCATCGCGTCGCGGCTCACCCTCGCCACCGAGGCTCTGCGCGCGGCCTACTGAGCGGTGGGCGGGGACGGTGTTCGGGTAATTGCCGTGGCGCTTCGGAGGCGACCGACGCGCGGTCGGCGTGTATAGCGAGGATACGAGAAGCGTGCTTAAGCGGCGAGGAGTCCGCTATCCGATGGTACGTGACGCTTGAATGCCCACCGCCAGACATGATTCTGGCGAAGACGCCGACGGACTGCGCTGCCCGCCCCAGAGCGCCAGACCATCGGCTCAGCAACGGCGCAGAAACCGCGCTTGTCCGGTGACTCCGAAGGCGGTTGCCGCTGTGCCAGTCCATACGTTCGTATCATGGGAATCCGGCCGTCTTGGCACTACGCTTCCTAGTGAAGCGTTCATCCTGGACGCTGGCGCTCTTCGCTATTGAGAACGCCTCACACCAGGCGGTCCCTATGGGTCCTCTCCAGCTTGTTTCGATTGTCGACGACGACGAGTCGGCCCGCCTCGCCACCGAAAGCCTGGTGCACTCGTTGGGGTGGCCGACGCGTACCTTCGATTCGGCCGAGGCATACCTGCAGTCGATGCCGCCGGCGGGCACCGCCGGGACGGGGTGCCTGATTTCCGATGTGCGCATGCCCGGCATGTCGGGCATTGAGATGTTCGAGCACCTGCTCGCGCTCGGCGCTGCGCCGCCGACGCTCCTCATGACAGCCTTTCCCTCCGATGCGCTGCGCGCGCGGGCGGCCGCGACCGGCGCCTTGGCCCTGCTCGAAAAGCCGCCCGACGCCGCCACGCTCGAGCGCCATCTGACGCGTGTGCTCGGCACACCATGATCGAAAACCGTCGCCGTGGTCGCTTGCGTCTCGGGCGGTAAGCGTGACGTGAGGCGTTCGCGAGACTCGTGACGGCGCCTGGTGACGACGTGGCTCTACGCCGCGTGCCCCCTTGAGATGGCCGGCTTCACCCTGCGATCAGACCGCGCTCGCTACGAGCGCAGCACCTCCGTGCTCGCCTGCGCGTTCTTCCTGGTCGGCAGCGTGAAGCGGAAGACGGCGCCGTGCGGCTCGTTCGGCGCGGCTTCGAGCCGTCCGCCGTGCGTCTCGACGATGGACCGGCTGATTGCGAGGCCCATGCCCATGCCCTCGGCCTTCGTCGTATAGAACGACTGGAACAGGCGGTTGAGGTGGCCGGGGTCGATACCGGTGCCCGTGTCGCGTACCTCGACCATGGCGGTGTCCGGGTCGGCCCTGGCTGTGCTGATCGTCAGCTCGCGCGGCCTGCCGTGCACGCCGGTCATCGCTTCGATGGCGTTGACGATCAGGTTCATCAGCACCTGTTGCAACTGCACACGGTCACCCTTGACGAGGCGGACGTCATCCGAAAGATCGTTGCGCAAGCCGACGCCGTTGCGCAGCAATTCGGGGCGCGTCAGCGCCACGACTTCGCCGACAGCTTCGTTGAGATCCCAGTGCTCGATGCGTGGCGGTACCTTCTTGACGAGCGCGCGTACGCGGCTCACCACCTCGCGGGCCCGGTTGGCGTCCTTCTCGATGCGCGTGAGCGCCTGCCGGACTTCCTCGAGCACCGGCGGCCGGGCATCGAGCCAGCGCAGGCCCGCGTTCGCACTCGTGACGACAGCGGCGATCGGCTGATTGACCTCATGGGCGATCGACGCGGTCATTTCGCCGACCACCAGGACGCGGTTCAGTCGCGCGAGATCGGACTGTGCCTGCTGCAGCGCCTCCTCCATCCGCTTGCGTTCGCTGATGTCGATGTTGGTCTCCAGGATCAGCGCGGGTTGTGCTGCATTGTCGCGCTGGAGCGACCAGCGGCTCGTTACGACGACGGACGTGCCGTCCGCCTTGCGGTTGATGAGCTCGCCCTCCCAGCGGCCTTCGCGCAGCAGCCTGGTCATGATCTGCTCGAGCGGCGTGACGAACGTCGTTTGCAGGAGCGTGGGCGCGACAGCGCCGAGCGCCTCGGCGCCCTTGAATCCATACAACTCCTCGGCGCCGCGATTCCAGTAAAGGATCTTGCCGTCCATGTCGCGCGAGAAGATGGGGTCGTGCGTCAGGTCGAGGAGATTCGCCTGATTGCGCAGCGTCGATACCGTTTGCTGCGCGTGCAAGGCCAGGGCCGTCACGAGGCCGATCGTCACGATGCTGATGAACTCGTTGATGAGTGTCTCCACGCTCGGGCGGGCGGGCGGCGCGAGCGCCCAGCTCAAGACCGTGAGCGCCACGCAGCCGAGTCCGACAAGCACGACGCTTCGCGGCTTGCAAAAGCGCGCCGCGATCAGCACGACGACCACATAGAGCGTCGCGACGGCGATGTCGAGCAGCGTGGCCGTATCGGCGATGAAGATGACCGCCGCCAACGCGGCGGTCGCGACAGCGAGTGTGACGGTGGTCTTGCGCGGCGAGCGCCTTTCGTCTGTCATCCCGGCTCCAGCTCGATGCGTTTGATCGGCACACTGGTGTGCAGCGTGGGCGACTTACGCTTGCGCATCTCTCCCGGCATCTCCCGGCTGGGAAAAAACCAGGCAAGCGAGTTAAGTATAGGAATGTTGACTATCTCCTTACAAGCGGAGCGTTGCCGTGCCTGGCATTGGCGCGCTGGCGCTCTGCTCTCGCGCGTATTTCGATCCGATCTTTCTGCGCCGCATTGCTATCCGCGCTTGAAGATGGCTCGGGTCGCGGGGCGAGATCCGGCGTGACGGGCTCTTGCAGTGCGCGCGATACCAGCGGCCAACAACGCCAGGGGCGCAAGGCCAGCGACGACGCGCACGAGGACAGCTACGCGGTCCATGGTATGCGCGCCGCGATTCACACCGACGCTCCAGTTTCCAAAACAATCGGCGACAACGGCAATCAATGCCGCCACGATCCATGCGGCAACTCCACATCCCGCTGTGCCGCGGCCAATCCCTCCAGCATGCCGGCGTGGTCGAACGGAATGCAATACACCGGCTTGGCGCGCTCGAAGCGCCAACTGTCCGCCAGCGCGCCGGCATCGACGGGATCGAAACCGAACTGATCCAGCAACCCGCTCACGACGCGTTTGGCGTGCTCGTCGTCACCGGCAAATGGCAGCGCGCGGCGCTTCGGCGTATGAGGCGCTAAGCCATCCGTTTCGAGATCCCTCGCCAGAATCGCGTTGAAGGCTTTCACCACGCGAGCGCCAGGCAAGGCGGCAGCAAGCATCTGGCTGGTGGTCGTGGCGTGACTGTCGAGCGCCTCGATCCGGCCGTCGCGCTCGGGATAGTGATTGCACGTGTCGATCACGATCTTGCCCTCCAGCGCCGCCGCCGGCAGCGCGTCGATGTTGCCGAACGGCACGGCGACCACCACCACCTCGCCGAACGACGCCGCCTGTTGCGCCGTACCGACCGCGCAGCCTATCGCGGCAGCCGTGCTGATCAGAGTCCGCGGATCGCGGGAATTGCTGATCATGACTTCGTGACCGTTCTGCTTCGCCAAAGTCGCCATCGCGCGGCCGATAAAGCCCGCGCCGAGAATGCCTATCTTCATGTTTCACACTCCATGCATGTCCGAGAATCACTCCGCCGAGCACCCGCCCGACGGTGAGAACCACTATGATTCAAAACTTCAACGGAATAAATGTCCGCAATTCGACGACTGTCGAAAGCAGGAGTGGGGAATCATGGATCGGCTGACCAGCATGGCAATCTTCGTCAAAACGGCGGACAGCGGCTCGTTCGCCGCGGCGGCGCTCGCGTTCGGCATCTCGTCGCAAATGGCCGGCAAGCATGTCAGCACGCTCGAAGAGCGCGTCGGCGCCCGTCTGCTGAACCGCACCACGCGCCGCCAGAGCCTCACCGAGATCGGCCAGATCTTCTACGAGCGCTGCAAGGCTCTGCTGGCCGACGCCGCGGCAGCCGAGTCGGTGGCCCAGGAACTGTCGGCGTCGCCACGCGGACGCTTGCGTATTACCGCGCCTGTCACGTTCGGCGCCTGCTGTCTCGCGCCGATGATCACGCGCTATCTGAAAGCACATCCTCAGGTGCGGGTCGAGTTGACGCTGACCGACCGCTTCGTCGATCTGATCGACGAGGGTTACGAGGCTGCGATCCGCCTCGGCGCGCTGTCGGATTCGTCGCTGATCGCGCGGCCGTTGATGCCTTACCGCCTGGTCGCCTGTGCGTCGCCCGGCTATCTGGCGGAACGCGGCGAACCGCGCACGCCGCAAGAACTGACGGCGCACGAGTGTCTGAGCTTCCTCTATACGAGCATGCCGGCCGACACCGCATGGCGTTTCGCCGACGCTCAGGGCGAGCACGTGGTGCCGATTGCCGGCCGCTTCGAGGCCAATGACGTGAAGGCGCTGCTGGCCGCCGCGCTCAACGGCGGCGGCGTGATGCTCGCACCCGAAGTGGCGGTCAGGGACGAACTCGCGGCCGGCCGCCTCGTGCGCTTGCTGTCCGGCTATGAGGCCACCGCGCGGCCGATGCATCTGGTATTCCCCGCCAGCCGCGTCACGCCGAAACTGCGCGCGTTCATCGACCAGGTCGTGGCCGAATTCGGCCCGCACAACGCGTGAACAACGTGCAAAAGTGCCGCAAGCAAATGCTTGCCACACGCCCGTGACAACCCGCCAATCTCGCCGCATTGCCCGTTAGAATGGGCGGCTTTGCCCGCTTCGGACGCGCCACAAGGCAAAATACGGGTTTTGCGCGCGCAAGCCGCGCCGCGCATCCGGCCAAATCAGATGCCGGCGGCACGCACGCCGCCGGCCTTCGCAAACTCGCACGACGACGGCCCGCCCAAGCCCTGCGCGGCTTGGCGGCCGATCGCGTGCGGCGCAGCCAGGACAGCTCGTCCTTTAACAGAGCACCTCAGGAGCATTTATGACCGATTCGAACCCATCCTTCCTCGGCAGGATTTACCTGGCCGTGGGCACGTTCTTCCGCATTCTCGGCGATGGCGAATTCGCCGCCGGGGTCTTGCGTTTGCGTGACGGCGGCGTGACCGCCAGCGCCGCGCCCGCCCCGGCTCCCGCTCCGGCACCCGCACCACAGCCGGCGCCCGTGCTGAAGGAAGCGAGCCCCGACGCCGCGTTGCAACTGCTCGGCCTGCTGCAACGCGACGCGCGCTTCATCGATTTCGTCGAGGAAGACATCAAGAGCTATAGCGACGCCGACATCGGCGCGGCGGCGCGCCTCGTGCACGACGGTTGCCGCGCGACGCTGCGCGAGCACTTCACGATCCGCCCCGTGCGCGACGAAGCCGAAGGCAGCCGCGTCACGCTGGCCGAAGGTTTCGACGCCGCTTCGATCCGCCTGACCGGCAATGTCGTCGGTAAGGCGCCGTTCAACGGCAGCATCAGCCATCGCGGCTGGCGCGTCGACGAAGTGCGTCTGCCGAAACTCACGGACAGCCACAACGCGAAAGTGATCGCACCGGCTGAGGTGGAGCTATGAGCGACGCACGCCAATCACGCTACGCCATCGGCATCGACCTGGGCACCACGCACTGCGCGCTGTCCTACGTGGACACCACCGCCAGCGACGGCGAAAAGACCGCGCAAGGCGTGCTGCCGATCGCGCAACTCACCGGCCCCGGCGCGATCGACAACCTCGATCTGCTGCCCTCGTTCCTCTATCTGCCGCATCCGGACGAACTCGCCTCGGGCGACCTCTATTTGCCGTGGACCGGGCAGCGCGAATTCGCGGTCGGTGAATTCGCCCGCAGCCGCGGCGCGGCCACGCCGATCCGGCTGGTGTCGAGCGCGAAGAGCTGGCTGTGCCATCCAGGCGTCGACCGGCGCGCGGCGATTTTGCCGAACGACGCGCCGCCTGAAGTCGCGCGCGTCTCGCCGCTCGAAAGCTCGGTGCGTTATCTGACGCATTTGCGCGAAGCCTGGGACCACGCGCATCCCGATGCGCCGTTCAGCGAGCAGGACATCACGGTGACGATCCCCGCATCGTTCGATCCGGCCGCGCGCGAGCTGACCGCCGAAGCCGCCGAGGCCGCCGGCTTCGGCCGCATGACGCTGCTGGAAGAACCGCAAGCTGCGCTGTATAGCTGGATCCAGAAGAGCGGCGGCGACTGGCGCAAGCAGGTCAAGGTCGGCGACATCATCCTCGTGGTGGATGTGGGCGGCGGCACGACCGACCTCTCGCTGATCGCCGTGATCGAGCGCGAAGGCAACCTCGAACTGCATCGCGTGGCGGTCGGCGAACACATTCTGCTCGGCGGCGACAACATGGACCTCGCGCTCGCGCACGTGGTCGCGCGCAAGCTGGCGGCACAAGGCACCCAGGCCGACGCGTGGCAACTGCGCGCGCTCACCTATGCATGCCGCTCCGCCAAGGAAACGCTGCTCAGCGATCCAGCCACCGACACCGTGCCGCTCGTCGTGCCGAGCCGCGGCTCGAAGCTGATCGGCGGCTCGATCCGCACCGAGCTCACGCGCGCCGAACTGACCCAGACGATCCTCGAAGGCTTCTTCCCGCAGGTGGACAGCGCCGCGCGTCCGGTGAGCCGCGCGCGTGCCGGTCTGACGCAGCTCGGCCTGCCGTATGCGCAGGACGCGGGCATCACACGGCATCTGGCGGCGTTCCTCGGCCGTCAAGTGGGCGCGCTGGCTGAACTCGCAGGTGTGAGCGGCATCGCGACTGCGGAGAATGCGAGCTTCCTGCATCCGACGGCGGTGCTGTTCAACGGCGGCGTATTCAAGTCGCCGCTGCTGGTCGAACGCATCATGAGTACGCTCAACAACTGGCTCGCCGCGGAAGGCGCGGCGCCGGCACGGCTGCTCGAAGGCGCCGATCTCGATCTCGCCGTGGCGCGCGGCGCGGCCTATTACGGTTACGTGCGACGCGGCCGCGGCGTGCGGATTCGCGGCGGCACGGCACGCGCGTACTACATCGCGATCGAATCGGCGATGCCCGCCGTGCCCGGTCTCGAGCCGCCCATCCAGGCGCTGTGCGTGGCGCCGTTCGGGATGGAGGAAGGCACCGATGCCGAACTGCCCGCGCAGGAATTCGGGCTGGTGGTCGGCGAGCCGGTGCACTTCCGTTTCTTCGGGTCGTCGGTGCGTCGTCAGGATCAGGTCGGCACGCTGCTCGATTTCTGGGGCCCGGAGGAATTGCAGGAACTCGAAGAGATTCAGGCGACGCTGCCCGCCGCCGGCCGCACCGCCGGTGAAGTCGTGCCGGTGAAGCTGCATGCGCGCGTCACCGAGGCGGGCACGCTCGAACTCGAAGCCGTGCCGCGTGGCACCGACGAGCGCTGGAAAGTCGAGTTCGACGTGCGCGGCAACGCGCATGCATGAATGAGATGAAGCGGTACAGCGTCGGTATCGATCTCGGCACCAGCAACACGGTGCTCGCCTATGCGGAGGCGGGGTCGCAGTCGATCAGCGTCTTCGAGATCGAGCAACTGGTGAGCCCTGGCGAAGTGGCCGCGCGGCCGCTTCTGCCCTCGGTGCGCTATCACGCGGCGCAAGGCGAACTGAACCCCGGCGATCTGCAATTGCCGTGGTTCAGTGCGAATCAAACCACCGCGCAAGCGGACGCGCAGCCGGTCGTGATCGGCCGGCTCGCACGTGTGCTGGGTGCTCAGGTGCCCGGCCGATTGGTATCGAGCGCGAAGAGCTGGCTCTCGCATGCGTCGGTGGATCGCACCGCGCCGATCCTGCCGTGGGGCGCCGCCGACGACGTCCGCAAAGTCTCGCCGGTCGAAGCCAGCGCGAGCTATCTGGCGCACGTGCGCGCGGCCTGGAAGCAGCGTTTTCCGGACGCGCCGCTCGAACGCCAGGACGTGGTGCTCACGGTGCCGGCGTCTTTCGACGAAGGCGCGCGAGCGCTCACCGTGGAAGCCGCCCGCATGGCCGGCCTGCACAACCTGAAGCTGCTGGAAGAACCGCAAGCGGCGTTCTACGACTGGCTGTTTCATCATCGCGAGCGGCTGGCAAGCGAGCTCGCGGACACGCGGCTCGTCCTGATCTGCGACGTCGGCGGCGGCACCACCGACCTCACGCTGATCGAAGTCAGCCTGCGCGACGGCGAGCCGCAGCTCACGCGGATCGGCGTGGGCAATCATCTGATGCTTGGCGGCGACAACATGGATCTGGCGCTCGCGCATCTGGTGGAAGCACGGCTGCCGGGCGCGAACCCGGCGGGCGAACGCACGCGCCTGTCGGCGGCAAGCCTGTCGCAACTGGTCGAGCGTTGCCGCAATGCCAAGGAACAGTTGCTCGGCCCGCAGGCGCCCGACTCCACCTCGATCACGCTGCTCGGCGCCGGCTCGAAGCTGATCGGCGGCGCACGCACGGCGCAGGTCACGCGCGAGGAAGTCGAGCGGATCATCGTCGACGGCTTCTTTCCGGCGGTGGCTTCGCATGAACGGCCGGGCAGACCGCGTGGCGCGATCGTCGAATTCGGCCTGCCCTATGCGACCGATGCCGCGGTCACGCGTCATATCGCGGCGTTTCTAAGCCGCTTCGCCGCGCAGTCGCGTAAAGCGCTGGGCGCCGAGTCATCGGGTTCACCAGACGAAGACGCGTTGCCCGCGCCCGACACACTGCTCTTGAACGGCGGCGTGTTTCGAGCCGAAGCGCTCACGCAGCGTCTGGCCAGCACCTTAGGCACGTGGCGCGGCGAAGCGCTCAACGTGCTGCACAACGACAACCCCGATGTCGCAGTGGCACGCGGCGCGGTCGCCTATTCCCTCGCGCGCGCGGGCAACGCGCCGAAAATCGGCGGCGGCGCGCCGCGCAGTTACTTCCTCGTGCTCGACGAGACCGGCGACGGCAAGCAAGATGCCGAGCCCGTGCAACGCGGCATCTGTCTGCTGCCGCGCGGCACGGAAGAAGGCCACGAGATCCTGATCGCGGATCGCACCTTCGCGCTGCGGCTCGGGCATCCGGTGCGGTTTCACCTCGTGTCGTCGAGCGCGGATACGGTGTATCAACCAGGCGAGTTGATCGATCTCGCCGGCGGCGACTTCGTCCGCTTGCCGCCAATCGCGACCATCGTGCAGCCGCGCGGCGCGAGCAGTGCGCGTGAGACCGCGGTGCAGATCGCGACCTCACTGACCGAAGTGGGCACGCTCGAAGTCCACTGCATCGAACTCGACAATGCCGCGCAGCGCTGGCTGCTCGAATTCCAGTTGCGCCGTGAAGGCGCGCAAGTGAACCTGGCGGGCGACGCCGCACCGGCCCGTCATCCGGCGCTCGACCAGGCGATCGAACACATCGACCGTTGCTTCGGCTCGCGCGCGCAGAAGGTCGATCCAAAAGAAGTCAAGCGCCTGCGCTCGCAACTCGAACAACTGCTAGGCCCGCGCGAAACCTGGAACAGCGCGTTGCTGCGCGAACTGTTCGGCGCGCTGTGGGAACGCGCGCGACGTCGGCGCCGCTCGGCGGATCACGAGCGCCTCTGGCTGAATCTGGCCGGCTATTGCGTGCGGCCGGGCTTCGGTTATCCACTCGACGAATGGCGCGTCGAACAACTCTGGTCGCTGTTCGACGACGGCATCCAGTACGTCAACGAGAGCCAGGTCTGGTCGGAATGGTGGACGCTCTGGCGCCGCGCCGCCGGCGGACTCGACGAGAGCGCGCAATTGCGCGTGCTCGACGCGATGGCGTATCTGCAAGGCGCCGCGCAATCGCGTCACAAGCTGCCGTTCGACGTGGCGAAAACCGGCTTCACCGACATGGTTCGGCTAAGCGCATCGCTCGAACGGATTCCCGTCGAGCGCAAGATCGAGCTCGGCGAATCGGTGCTGATGCGTCTGAAGAAACCCGCTGAAAATCATCAGAGCTGGTGGGCGGTCGGCCGTATCGGCGCACGGCGGCCGTTTTACGGCAGCGCGCATAGCGTCGTGCCGCCTGAGATTGCCGGAGCATGGCTTAACGCAATCCTCGCGCTCGACTGGAAGAAGGTCGATCCTGCCGCGTTTGCCGCCGTTCAGATCGCTCGCATGACCGGCGACCGCTCGCGCGACTTGCCCGAAGACTTGCGTCTTGCGGTAGTGCGCCGGCTCGAAGCGGCCAACGCGCCGCGCGCGTGGATCACCATGGTGAGCGAGAGCGTCGAGCTCGATAACGCCGACGAAGGCCGCGTGTTCGGCGAGTCGCTGCCGGCGGGACTGAAGCTGATCGCGAATTAAGGCTCGCGCGACTTGGGCAGATCGAAACTCAGTACGGCTTCCGCCGCGAGCGTGTCCTTGCGATTTTTGAGGCTCTCCGCGAGCAGGTCGCGGAATATGAGCAGTCTGTCGGCGCCATGCTGCGCGCGAAATTCGTTCAAGACTTCGGCAATGGCGGCCTGTTGCGTCGCCGGCGTCAACGTGCTGGCAATGTACGAACTGCCGCGCGCCAACTCCATCATGTAAGTGGTTCTGCAGAGTGCCTTCTCTGTCTCTCGAGCGGATTTTCGTCCGTTACGCATCGTTGTTTTTCTCGGTTGTCTTTTTCGTTGAGCGTACAACCAGCAGCTCTCATCTGCCGGCGAGGCCAAGCGTTCTTGTGCTTCGGCCTGACGCAACCATCTCCTCCTATCTGAGCAGTTGAACCTTAAGAGAACCTTATGCGTGACGGACAAAAGCTACGCGGACGCATTGATTGGATACACGCCACCGATTCGCTTAATGCGTATCGGTATGTTTTTCTGAATGCACGTGGCGCGTTGCCTCTTCACACGCAAAAAAGGCCGGAAAACCGGCCTTTTCGTCTGACAACTCGACGATTGCCTGGTAGTACTACACCTGCGCCATGCCGCCGTCCACAGCCATTTCGATCCCCGTGATGAAGCTCGCGTCGTCGGAAGCGAGGAACGAGACGGCCTTGGCGATCTCGTCCGGTTCGCCGACGCGCCCAAGCGGCGTGGTCTCGCTGGCCTGCCGGCTGAAGGCGTCGATCTGCTCGTCGCTCATACCGAGTTCGGATTTGTAGGCCGGCGTGACCACTACGCCCGGCGCCACCACATTGACGCGAATCCCGCGGCCCTTCAGATCGGTCGCCCATGTGCGGGCGAATGAACGCAGCGCGGCCTTGGTCGCGGCATACACGCTGAAGGCCGGCATACCCTTGCTTCCGGCGATCGAACCCGTGATGACGATCGCGCTGCCTCGCCGCATCAACGGCAAGGCATTCTGCACCGTGAACAGCGTGCCTTTGACGTTGATGCCGAAGTACTTGTCGAACTGCGCCTCGGTAATCGCGCCGAGCGGTGAAAACTCGCCGCCGCCCGCATTCGCGAACAGAATGTCGAGCCGGTCGTGGGCTGCCCGCACCGTGCTGAACATCCGGTCGAGGTCGGCGGCTGACGAGATGTCCGCGCGAATCGCGACCGCGCCGTGGCCGATCCGCTCCACCGCATCGTCGAGTTCCGCCTGACGCCGGCCGGTGATGTAGACGGTCGCGCCTTCCTGAGCGAAACGCGTTGCGGCGGCGAGGCCGATGCCGCTGCTGCCGCCGGTCACCAGCACGATCTTGCCGGCGTGTTTGCGGGGATTGACGTTTTCGAGTGTGGATTGATTCATGAACTGCTCCTGTGTGTGAGGTCGGTTGACCATGACGCCCAGCTTATTTCATGCACACAGGGAGATAAATATGTATCCTGTGGTTTCTTTATTCGCAACTGTGGATAATCGACTCGAAGGGAGCCCACATGGATCACTTGCAGGCTATCCGCATCTTTGCGCGGGTGGTGGAAACCGGTGGCTTCGGCCGTGCGGCGCAGTCGCTGCAGATGCCCAACGCGACGGTCAGCAAGTGGGTCAAGTCGCTCGAAGATCACCTGGGCGTGAAACTGCTTGAACGCAGCACGCGCAGCGTCAATGTCACGACGGACGGCACGGCGTATTACGAACGCACGCGGCACCTGCTGAGCGAACTCGACGATATCGAGGCGACCTTGGGTCGCGACCGCGCAAGTCCGCGCGGCGTGCTGCGGGTCGATACCGGCGGCTCGACCGCGAGCGGCATTCTGATTCCCGCGCTCCCCGAATTTTGCGCGCGCTACCCGGACCTTCAGGTGCGCTTGAGCGTGACGGACCGTACCGCCGACCTGATCGCGGAGAACATCGACTGCGCGATTCGCAGCACGGCGGATGACCCCGCGTTGGTGACACACGCCATCGGCGCGCTACGCTGGACGACTTGCGCGAGCCCGGCGTATCTGGCCGAACATGGCGCGCCCTTGCACCCGCGTCAGATCGTCGACGACCGGCATGCGGTGGTCGGTTATTTTTCGGCGAGCAGCGGATTCGTGCAGCCCTTGCATTTCCTCAAGGACGGCGAGCCTCTCGTGCTCGACAACGTCCGCAATACAGTCATGGTGAGCGAGAGCAATGCGCATCTGGCCACCGCGCTCGCGGGACTCGGCATTGTTCATACGTTGGATTTCATGGTGCGGCCGGCCGTGGAGCGCGGCGATCTCGTGCCGATCCTGACGGACTGGCGGCCCGAGCCGCTGCAGGTTTATCTCGCCTATCCGCCGAGCCGCCGTTACAGCACCAAACTTCGCGTGTTCGCCGACTGGGTGAGCCAGCTCGGCGCGCTGCACGAGACTCCCTGAACGCAGAGGCGGTCTACGCCATCGTCACCTGGTTTCGACCGCCATGTTTCGATCGATACAGCGCCCGGTCCGCGCTCGCGAAACCCTCGCGATGCGCCGGCCGTGACGTTTCGCTGATGCGCGTCAACGACGCGCCCACGCTTACCGTCACCCTGCCGAGCGGCGACGCGCGATGCTCGATCGCCAGATCCACCACGCCCTGGCGCAGCGTGTCGAGCGTGTCTTCGAGCGCTGCGTGCTCCGCTTGCAACACCAGCAGGCCGAACTCCTCGCCGCCCATGCGCCCGACGATGATGCGTTCGCCATCGGCCGCCGCCTGCATCACCGAGGCTACTTTGCGCAGGCATTGATCGCCCGCCTGGTGGCCATAGCTGTCGTTGTACTGCTTGAACCAGTCCACGTCGACCACGACCGAGCCCATCACGTCGCCGTCCTGCGCCTCTTTCCAGCGACGCGTGATGCTCTCCAGCAGGAAACGGCGGTTGTACAGCTGTGTCAGCGGATCGATCGCGGTGGCCGTGCGCATCTTCAGATCGTTCTCGATCATCGCGCGCAGGTGGTAGAACACGCCGCGCTGCCCCGCGTCGAGCCGGCCGGGCGACGGGTCCATCGCGCACAACGCGCCGACGATCTCGCCATTGGGCGCGCGCAACGCAATCGCCGCATAAAAGCGCACGAAGGGATGCCGCTGCACCAGCATGCATTCGCCGAAACGCGCGTCGTCGTGCGCATCTTCGATGACGAACAGCTCCTCGTCGCGCACGGCATAGTCGGCGAGCGAGCGGGCACGCGTGACGAGCGGCATCGCCATGCCGACCTCGGCGCGGTAATGCTGGTACTCCTCGTCGAGCAGCGTGATCGCGGTGATCGCCGCGCCGGTCACGCTCTTGAGAATTTCGGCTGCGTGGGTGAAGCATTCGCGCATCACCTGATCGTCGTGCAACAGCCATTCGATGACCGACGATTCCACCTCGGGTTCGCCGGCGGCGGACGAATCGAACTGCATGCGGCTGGACAGACGGTCGTTACTGAAGGCGAGTTGCACGGCTGGGTTCCAGAATGTAATTAGCTCGTGTCAACGGCACCAGCACGCGAAACTTGAGCGGCCGTGGAGCTTGTCCGCGCGCAAGCCAGAGCCGGCCGTGCGGATCGGCGTGTGGCGCCAGGAAGTACAATTCACCCGCCGGTCACGCGCCGCCCGCGTTTGCTCAAAAAACAGGCGGCACGTCCTTTTCAACAGACAATTGCATACGCCTTCGCCGCGCTTTGTTCAAGCACGCGACGCGGCCGACCTGTTCTCATGACGACAACCGCCCAACACCGCCCGACGAGCGCCTTGCTCATCACCGACGTCCGCCTTCGCGACGGCTCCCAAGTCGACGTTTCGATCGCCGACGGCCGCATCGCCGCAATTGGCGCGGGTCTGCCGCGCGAGCCCGGCGTGACGCTCGAGGACGGCGCGGGCGCGTTGCTGCTGCCGGGTTTCGTCGAAGGCCATACGCATCTGGACAAAACCAACTGGGGCATGCGCTGGTATCGCAACGAGGTCGGGCCGAAGCTGACCGACCGCATCGAAAACGAACGACGCTGGCGCGCCGGGAGCGGCCATGACGCGGGCGCGCAGTCGCTCGCGCTCGCGCGTGCGTTTCTGCAGGCGGGCACGACGCGCCTGCGCACGCACGTCGATATCGACACCGACGCCGGCCTGCGTCATCTGGAAGGTGTGCTTGCCACGCGCGACGCGCTGCGCGACGTGCTCGACATGCAGATCGTCGCGTTTCCGCAATCGGGGCTGCTCGGCCGCGCAGGTACGGATGCATTGCTCGACGGCGCGTTGAGCGCGGGCGCCGATGTGCTCGGCGCGCTCGATCCGGCGTTGATCGACGGCGATCCGGTGGCTTCGCTGGATGTGACGTTCGGGCTCGCGGACCGTCACCACAAGCCGATCGACATTCACCTGCACGAGCCCGGCGAAATCGGCGCATTCACGCTCGGCCTTCTGCTCGACCGCGTCGCCGCGCTCGGCATGCAAGGCCAGGTGGTGGTCAGTCACGCGTTCTGTCTCGGCGCGCTGCCCGAGCGCGAACGCGACGCGTTGCTCGAGCGCCTCGCCGATCTGCGCGTTGCGCTGCTGACCACCGCGCCCTCTTCGACGCTGGTGCCGCCGCTCAAAACCTGCCTTGAAAAAGGCGTCACGCTATTCGGCGGCAACGACGGCATTCGCGATACGTGGACGCCTTACGGCTCGCCGGACATGCTGGAGCGCGCGATGCTGATCGCGATGCGCTACGGCCTGCGCCGCGACGACGATCTCGCGCTCGCCTTCGACTGCGTGAGCAGCACAGCCGCGCGCGCCTGCGGGTTCACGGACTACGGCCTGCACGCCGGCGCGCGCGCCGACCTCGTGCTGGTCGATGCCGACACGCTCGCACATGCGCTCGTCGCGCGGCCGCCGCGCAAGCTCGTGGTGGCCAACGGCCAGACCGTCGCACGCCACGGCGCGGCGCCCGAATCCCTGAATTGAACACGACGGCGGCGCGGCTGCGCGCACGCGCCACGTCACCCGCTACAACGTATTTCGCATTCACATGATCAATCTCTTTCAGGCCATGCAGGCGTTCGTCAAGGTCGCCGACGCGGGCAGCTTCGCGCAGGCCGCGGAGCAACTCAGCGTCTCGACCTCGGTGGTGACGCGCCACGTGTCGAGCCTTGAAAAGCATCTCGGCATTCGCCTGTTCCAGCGCACCACGCGCAAGGTGGTGCTGACCGAAGCGGGCGCAGAGTATGCCGACGGCTGCCGCCTCCTGATGGCCGAACTCGAAGAAGTCGAATCGCGCGCGACCACCGCATCGAAAGAAGTCGCGGGCGATCTGCGCATCGTGGCGCTGGGCAGCTTTTCGCTAGTTCGCCTCACGCCGCTGTTCGCGGAGTATCAGGCCAAGTTTCCGCATGTGAATCTGCGGGTCACGCTCACGGAAAAACGTGTCGACCTGCTCGAAGGGGGTTTCGACGTCGGCATCGTGACCGAGCACATGATCCGCTCGGAGTCGCTGGTGGTGCGCCGCCTGATCAATTCGCACGCGGTGCCGGTGGCGTCGGCCGCTTACCTCGCCCAGGCGGGTCATCCGAAAACGCCAGCCGACCTCGCGCGGCATCGGGTGATCACCGCGCCGCTCGATACGAGCCCGCAGACCTGGGTGTTCAGCAAGGGTGACGCCGGCGAAGAGAGCATCGCGCTCGATGCGTCGTTCACGGTCAACAGCATGATCATGCAGAAACAGGCGGCGCTCGGCGCGATGGGCATCGCGCTGCTGCCGCTGGAGATGGTCAATGACGAATTGCGCGCGGGCACGCTGGTGTGGATTCTCGACGACCACGCCGTGCTCAACGGCGACGTGGCGGTCTCGCTCGTGTACCCGAGCCGGGAGTTCGTGCCGCGCAAGATCCGGGAGTTTATCGATCTGGCGGTGGGGTTTTTCGAGTAATTCGTTAGAGAGAGGCGTCTGAGGCCTCTCTCCTGATCAAGGCCGCTCGCCGCGCGCGAGGCGCGCCTCGATGTCGTACACCACCGGCATCAGATCCGCGACGCTGTCGATCACATAATGCGCGCCTGCCGCCTGCAGCTTCTCGATCGCCGCCTTGCGACGCCATGCGAACTCATCCGGCGCCAACGCCTTGACGTCGTCTTCGGCCATGCCGAAAGCGTTGCCGCTCACCGCGACTCCGACCGCCCACGTGCCGCCGTTGATGCCCTCTTCGATGCCGACCTCGGTGTCGTCGACCTTGATCGCATCTTTCGCGCGCCAGACGCCCAGTTCCGGCAACGTCTTGTAGATCATGTACGGCGACGGCCGCCCTTCCGGCGTATCGCCGGTGCACACGATGCTGTCCGGCGAGAAACCCTGCGCCGCCGCGCCCGGCAAGATCTCGGCCATGATTTCGCGCGTGTAGCCGGTGGTCGTGCCAATCCTGATGTCGTCGCCGCGCAGCGCGCTTGCCACCTCGGCCACGCCCGGAATCACCGAGCTGTAGCTCGCCGCCACCGCGATGTTCTTCGGCACGAATACGTCGTACACGGCGTCGATATCCGCTTCGCCCGGCGCGTGCCCGAATTTGTCAGCCCAGGCTTGCGCGACGCGCGGCAACGCCATCAGTGCCGCGATATGCGGGCGCTTGGCCATGCCCATCGGGCCGCGTGCTTCATCGATCGTGATCGACACGCCGAATTGCTCGAATGTCTCGACGAAGGCACCCATCGGCGCCAGCGAACCGTAATCGACCACCGTGCCGGCCCAATCGAAAATCACTGCTTTTACGTGTTTCATTGACTTCGTTCCTCAGGCCGCATCGGCCAATGTCTTGCGTTCTTCGATCGCAGCCGCCGGCGGGGCGGCGTGCTCGACGCCCATCGTCCGCAGCGAGTTGCCGCACGCTTCGACGACGCGGCGCATCACGCGCTCATCCACCTGGCCGATGCAGCCGATACGGAAGCTGTCCACCACCGTCAACTTGCCCGGATAGATGATGAAGCCCTGCTCCTTCATCAATTCATAGAAGCGCTCGAATTTGAACGACGGATGCGCCGGCGCGAAAAACGTCACGATGATCGGCGAGCGCCAGCGTGCGTTCAGCAGCGGCTCGAAGCCGAGTTCGTGCATGCCGGCCACCAGCACGTCGCGATTGTTCGCGTAGCGCGCGAGACGTCCGGGCTGGCCGCCTTCGAGTTTGTGCAGACGCAGCGCCTCGATAAACGCGGCCACGGTGTGCGTGGGCGGCGTGAACCGCCACTGGCCGGTGCGGTTCATCACGTCCCACTGGTCGTAGACGTCGAGCGAGAGCGAGTGACTGCGGCCTTGCGCCGCCAGCAACGCGCTCTTGCGGGCGATCACGAAACCAAAACCAGGCACGCCCTCGATGCACTTATTCGCCGACGACACGAAGGCCTCGCAGACAATCTCGCGCACGTCGAGCGGCACCGCGCCGAAGGCGCTCATCGAATCGATCAGCAGCTTGCGGCCCTTCCTCGCGGTGGCGGCGGCGATTTCCTCGATGGGATTGAGAATCCCCGAACTGGTCTCGCAATGCACGGCGACCACGTGCGTGATGCCCGGATCGGCGTCCAGCATGCGCTCCACTTCCGCGCCGCGCGGCGGCAGGTAATCGCCCTTGTCGAGCACCGTGCAGGCGCGGCCGAGATAGCCGAGCGTGGTCGCAATGCGCTTGCCGTACGCGCCGTTGGCCAGCACGAGCGCGTGGCCGTCGCGCGGAATCAGACTGCCGAGCATCGCTTCGACGCAATAGCTGCCGCTGCCTTGCAGCGGCACGCAGTCGTATTCGCCGGCGGTGTCACCTGCGATCTCCAGCAGGCTGCTGCGCAGCAGCGCGGTCATCGCGCGGAAATCGCCGTCCCACGAGCCCCAGTCGCGCAGCATCGCTTCCTTGGTCGAGAACGCCGTGGTGAGCGGCCCCGGCGTCAACAGGTACGGCTCGCCTTTGGCCGGTGCCGCATACGTCACGGTGGAAGAACTTGCGGCGTTCACGGCTGGGGAGCGGTCGATCACGCTGTCCATGGTCGGAATCTCCGATATCGCTGTTTCGGTGACTCACACAGTACAGAAACGCGCAGCATCGGTAAAATCGATATAATCGATGCAGGTATCGCAATAACTTATAGCTCGGCGAGGCACACGTGCAATACGCGCAATTGCGGGCGTTTCATGCGGTCGCGGAACATGGCGGGTTTTCCAAAGCGGCGCAGGCGCTCTCGCTCACGCAGCCGGCCGTTTCGGATCATGTGCGGCGGCTGGAGCAGGATTACGGCGTCAAACTGTTCGAACGCGGGCCGCGCGGCGTCGAGACCACCGAACTCGGTCTGCGCCTCTTCAGCGTGACACGGCAGATGCTCAGTTGCGAGCGCGACGCGCGGCAACTGCTCGAATCGGCGGGCGGCCTCGAATCCGGCTCGCTGTCGCTGGCCGCGGACGCGCCCGATCTGGCGGTCGCGTTGATCAGCGCATTTCGCAAGCTGCATCCGGGCATCGTCGTGACGCTGTCCATCGCCAACGCCGCGGACTGCATGCAGCGCGTGCTCTCGAGCGCCGTCGACGCGGCCATTACCGCCGCGCCGCAAGTGCACAGCCGCCTGGAGGCGCGTGTATTGCGGCGCGATCCCCTGGTCGCGATGGTGCCGGCGAGCTATCCGGTGGCGAAGAAGCGCAAGCTGAGCTACACCGAACTGGTGCAGCAGCCGATGATTTTCCGCGAGTCGCAATCCGTTACGCAGCAGTTGCTGGAGATCGAACTGGTGCGCGAATCGCTGCAGGTGGAACCGGTGATGTACGTGGACGGCCGCGAGGCGCTCGAAGAAGCGGTCGCGCAAGGCATGGGCGTCGGCGTGATCGCGCGCGCCGAATTCAACGAATCGCGGCGGATCAGAATGATTCCGCTACAGGACTGTCAGGTGCGGATGATCGAATCGCTGACCCGACTCGCCGAGCGGCCAGGATCGAATCTGCTGGACGCGTTGTTCGCGGTGGAGTTGACCAAGCCTGCGCCTGCTACGCCGGCTGGATAAAACGAAAAGCCGCCCGGCAGGCGACGCCTGCGGGCGGCTTTCTTTCTTCACGCCAAACCGCTTAACGCGATCCACCGCTCGCGATCAGGCTTTCACCCGTCAGCCAGCGCGCGTCGTCGGAGGCGAGGAAGGCGACGACATCGGCGATATCGTCAGGCTGGCCGATACGGCCGAGCGGCGTCGTGCTGACGGCCCACGTTTCAAAGTCGGAACCGATGATGCCGCCGCTATGCGTGCCTTCGGTTGCAACCATGCCCGGATTCACCGAATTGACGCGGATCTTGCGCGGGCCGAGCTCACGTGCAAGCACGCCCGTAATACCGTCGACGGCGCCCTTGGTGGCGGTATAGACCGCGCTGCCCGGCGGCGTGATGCGGCTCACCACCGAACTGATATTGACGATGCTGCCGCCTTCGCCGAGATGCTTGACCGCTGCCTGCGTGGTCAATAGCAGACCCAGCACGTTGACGTTGAAGTGCTTATGGAAATGCTCTTCGGTGATCTCTTCGATCGGCGAGAATTCATACACGCCCGAGTTGTTGACGAGAATGTCGAGACGGCCATACGTTTCCACAGCCGTGTCGATGATGCCTTGCGCGTCCGCCGCTTTCGACACGTCGCCTGCAACGGCCACGGCCTTGCCACCGGCGGCGGTAATCGCTTCGACCACGCCGTCCGCGCCCGCCTTGCTCGACGAATAGTTCACCACGACTGAAGCGCCTTGCGCCGCCAATGCCTTGGCGATCGCCGCGCCGATACCTTTCGATGCACCGGTTACGACAGCAACTTTACCTGTGAGTTTGCTCATGATCGATTCCTTTAAATGGGATTGGCGCCGACGCTGTCGCGAAGATTCGCGGGCTGCGGTGGAAATGCACTGGCGCTGACACTGGTGACAATGTAGGCATGTCGGCCGTAGGGATAAAGCGGCTGAAGGCGAATAGATACGTCGGTTGAGCCGAACAATCGGAAGACAGGTGACGCGGATAGCTCGAAGGCTCGATGCGAGTGGCGGCGTCACCCGCCAGCGCGAACGGGGGATCGCGAGTAAGCGCGCGCATAAGACCGAACGGTGCTCTCCCCTTGTCAGTGTAGGCGGTTCAAACCGTCAGCGTTTCACAAAACAGCCTTTGCGCGCCGCCCACCTGTTTCAGCCGCACGCTCTTCGAGCGCGAGCTCAATGAAGGCCCGCGTTGCCGCGTTCCGATACGCGCCCTTGCGCAATAGCAGCGCAGCCGTACGCTGCGGCAGAGCCGGCTCCAGCTGCACGAGAAACAGATCGCTATGCTCGCGCGCGATCGCGGCCGGCAGCAGCGTGGCGAGTGCACTGCGGCGCACGATCTGAACGACCGCGCCAATCGAGTTCACCTCCATCGCGATGCGCGGCGAAATGCCGTGCTGTCTGCAATATCGATCGATGTACTGACGCGTTGCGAACTCTTCGTTAAGCAGCACGAGTGCTTCGTTTTCAAATTGACTTAGCTTCAACGCGGAACGACGCTTCGCATACGGGTGCGCGTTGCCGACCACCATCGCCAGTGCTTCGACGAATAGCGTCTGCGTCTCGATGTCGGGTGTGTGCGTTTCGTCGAATGCGATGCCGATGTCGAGCGCATCTTCGTTCAGCAACGCCTCCATCCTGTCCTGCGGCATTTCGAGGATGTTCAGCGTGATGTTCGGATAGCGGCGGTTGTACTTCTCCAGAAGCGGGCCGATCAGGTAGGCGGTGAATGTCGGCGTCATCGCGAGACGCAGCGAACCGCGGCTCAACTCCTGTACGTCGTGAATCGCCCGCTTGCCCGCCTCCAGGTCCTGCAGCGCGCGCTGCGCGTAGTGCACATAGGCCGTGCCGGCATCGGTCAACTGGATCGTGCGGCCGGACCGGTCGAGCAATTGCACCCGCAACGTGTCTTCCAGTTGCCGGATCTGTTGCGACAGCGTCGGCTGCGACACGTGCAGCGCCTCGGCCGCGCGCGTGAAATTGCGGTGCTCGGCGACTGCAAGAAAATATCGGATGTGCCTGAGCAGCATGATGTCCTCTCGTACTATTGGTCTTCCCTATCGAGAGAATAATAAACCAGTCTTGGACGCTATAGTTTGATCGGCGCATTGTTCATCCATCGATTCCCAACCCACACCCCGATGGAGCGAACCATGCAAGACATCATCGACGGCTTCCTGAAGTTTCAGCGCGACGCCTTTCCGCAGCGCTCCGAGTTGTTCAGGAAGCTGGCCACGAGCCAGCACCCGAGTACCTTGTTCATTTCGTGCTCGGACAGCCGGCTGGTGCCGGAACTCGTTACGCAGCGCGAGCCCGGTGATCTGTTCGTGATCCGCAACGCGGGCAATATCGTGCCGTCGTACGGCCCGGAGCCGGGCGGCGTGACCGCCACGGTCGAGTACGCGGTCGCCGCGCTCGGCGTCACCGATGTGGTGATCTGCGGTCATTCCGACTGCGGCGCGATGACGGCCATCGCGACCTGCAAATGCATGGACCATATGCCTGCCGTGCGCAACTGGCTGCATTACGCGGATTCCGCGAAAATCGTCAACGAGGCGCGCGAGCACAAAAGCGAACGCGACCGGGTCGACTCGATGGTCCGTGAAAACGTGATCGCGCAACTCGCGAACATCAAGACCCATCCTTCCGTGCGGCTCGCCCTCGAACAGGGACATCTGGCGCTGCACGGCTGGGTGTACGACATCGAAACCGGCTCGATCGATACGCTCGACGGTTCGACGAACCGCTTCGTTTCTCTCGCGGAACATCCGCATGCATGTGCCACCCCGGCTCGACTCAACGTCGCGGCCTGACTTTACTTACCCTCGAGGAAATTCATCATGACGCAATCCCAATACAGCCAGGCCCCGCGTGAAGCCCTGACCGACGCGATCATCGACGCAAAGGTTCGCAAGAATCTGACGTTCGAGCAGATCAACGAAGGCACGGGTCTGAGTCTTGCATTCGTCACCGCCGCGTTGCTCGGCCAGCATCCGCTGCCAGCAAACGCCGCCAAGGTCGTGGCCGACAAACTCGAACTCGGCGAAGACGCGGTGCGTCTGCTGCAAACCATCCCGCTACGCGGCAGCATTCCGGGCGGCGTGCCGACCGATCCGACCATCTACCGCTTCTACGAGATGGTGCAGATCTACGGTTCGACGCTGAAGGCGCTGGTTCACGAGCAGTTCGGCGACGGCATCATCAGCGCCATCAACTTCAAGCTCGACATCAAGAAAGTCGACGATCCGGAAGGCGGTCACCGTGCCGTCATCACGCTGGACGGCAAGTATCTGCCGACCAAACCGTTCTGAGGCGGGCGTGGAGCCGTTCTGGTGAGAACGGCTCCATGAATGGCACTGCCACCGCTTACGACGCAGTGAATTCAGCACTTACGCAGCAACATGATCTGCGCGGCCACGCTGGCCAGCACCGCCAGCGCGCCGAGCGTATCCAGAATAATGGGCCACACGATTTGCTCCTTCCACGTTCGCTTTCACTACTGCCTGATTAAACGAATGCGCGCGCCATCAATTGAATGCCCAGTCCGAGAAGGCAGATAAAGAACCAGCGCCTGAACGTTTGCGCGCTAATGCGTCCACGCACGCGCTGTCCGATCCACATGCCGAGCAGCGCCGGGACCACGGCTAAGAGCGATTCGCGCAGATCGCCGGCGGCAAATGCGTGCTCTCTGGTAAGTCCGATCGCCAGCGCGATGGTCGACACCGTGAACGACAAGCCGAGCGCCTGCACCAGATCCTCTTTCTTCAATGCCAGCCCCTGCAGATACGGTACTGCCGGCACGACAAACACGCCAGTGCCGCCGGTGACGACGCCCGTCACCACGCCGATCGCCGGCGACAACCAGCGCTCGTGCCGCGCCGGCACTGAAAAGCGCCACGCCAGCAAACCGGCCACGGCGTAGAGCGTCAACGCGGCGCCGAGTCCGACCACGGCCCACTCGCCGCCCCCGCCCGCAATGAACGACGCGGCCGCGACCGTTCCGGCGACGATGCCCAGCATCATCGGCCACAAGCGTTTGAGGAGCGCCCGCACGCTCGGACCCGCGAACAGTTGCCAGACGTTCGTTACGAACGACGGCAACAGCAGCATCGCGGCAGCCTGCGCCGGCAGCATCAGCGTGCCGAGCACACCCATGGCGACGGTCGGCAGTCCCATGCCGGTCACCCCCTTGACGAAGCCGGCGACCACGAAAGTCGCGGCGACCACGCCCGCACGCATTGCAAACGAAGAGATCATCGGAATGTTGTTATTGAAGTGATGTCGGCAATTTTCAATCGCCGCGAGGACGGCCACAATGCGTAAGATACTTACTGTGACTTAGGCTGGGGCTAAGGCTGTGACCACAGGCTGAGCCTCGCCCACAACCGAACAACAACCCGTTCCTCCATGCGCTTCGATCTCATCGATCTACGCCTGTTTCTGCATATCCTCGAAACCGGCAGCATCACTCACGGCGCCGCGCGCGCGAACATGTCGCTGCCGTCGGCGAGCGCGCGGCTGCGCGGCATGGAAGACGCGCTCGGCATGCCGCTGCTCGAACGCGGCCGACGCGGCGTCGAATCCACGCCGACCGGCGACACGCTCGCGCATCACGCGCGGCTCGTACTCGGGCAGATCGAAAGAATGCAAGGCGAACTGGGCGAGCATCAGGAAGGCCGCAAAGCCTGCATACGCCTGTGGACCAACACGGCGGCCATCACCGAGTTCCTTCCCGCCACGATCGGCCTCTTTCTGCGCGATCACCCCAATGTGCAGATCGACCTGAAGGAGCGTCAAAGCAGCGAGACGGTCAAAGCGGTGCTGAGCGGCGCGGCTGAAATCGGCATCATTTCCGATGCGGTCGAACATGGCGCGTTGCAGACCTTCCCCTTCGCCATCGACAAACTCGTGTTGATCACGAGCCGCGACGACGCGCTCGCCACCCGCCGCCGCACAACGCTCGCGGAAGTGGCGGACAGGGAGTTCATCGGACTGAGCGCGGACAGCGCGTTGCAGGCCTACCTCGGCGAGCGCGCGCTGCTGGCCGGCCAGCCGCTCAGCTTCCGCACCCACGTGCGGACGTTCGACGCCATCTGCTGCATGGTCGAACAAGGTGCCGGCGTGGGAATCGTGCCGGCCACGGCGGCGAAGCGCTATCGCGGCACGCCCGGCATCCGCACGATCGAGCTGACCGATAGCTGGGCCGCGCGCCAGTTGCTGATCTGCATGCGCGACCTGAACGCAATGCCGCGACCGGAAAAGGCGTTGGTGCGGCATCTGGCCGGGATTTGAAGCTACGGTCTGGTGCGTCTGCGCCGCAGCATTATCAGTCTAATTTATCTGACTAACCATTTTTAATCGATTTGCCTGATTTAGCGCGGTTTCCTATCCTTGACGCACAACCGCATGCGGCTCGCTGCATGCGCCGTCCGCCTCTCTTTTGCCGGCAAGATCATGGAAAGAACCACCTTCAACGTGCGCGTCGATAGCGTTCGCGACGAAGCGCATGGCGTGCGCTCGTTCAGCGTCTCGCGCCTGGACGGGCAACCGTTCGATCACTACGAACCCGGCGCGCACATCGACGTCACCGGACCGTCCGGCGTCACGCGACAGTATTCGTTGTGCGGCGACCCGGATCAGCGGGACGCGCACTTGTTCGCCGTGAAGCGCGAAGACACGTCACGCGGCGGCTCGCGTTCACTGCATGAGGATGTCACGGTCGGCAGCGAATTGACCATCGGCGCGCCGCGCAATCTGTTCCAACTCGCGCCGGGCGCCGAAGAACATATTCTGATCGCCGCCGGTATTGGCGTCACGCCGCTCCTGAGCATGGCGTACCGTCTGCTCAAGCAGCAGCAGCGCTTCGTGTTGCACTATTTCGCGCGTAGCGCGGAGCACGCGGCGTTCTTGCCGCTGCTCTCACGCGCGCCGTTCAGCGATTATGTGAAGCTCCACTTCGGCGTCGCGCGCGAGCAACTCGATGCGGTGCTCGGCAATTGTTTTGTGAATGCGCGCGAAGGCACGCACGTTTACACCTGCGGGCCGGCGCCTTTCATGGAACGTGTGGTGGCGATTGGCGAAACGCATGTCGCGTCAGAAGCGATTCATCTTGAACGCTTTGCCGCTGAGCCGGCTTCAACCACGAACTCCGAATCGGTCACGCTCGATACCTTCGACGTGCAGATCGCGAGCAGCGGCGCGACCGTGCGCGTGGACAAGGACACGACCATCGTCGCGGCGCTGGCGTCGATCGGCATCGAAGTGGATACGTCGTGCGGTGAAGGCGTGTGCGGCACGTGCATGGTCGACGTGGTGAGTGGCACGCCCGAGCATCGTGACCATTGCCTGAGCAAAGCGGAACGCACGAGCGGCAAGGTGATCTGCTGCTGCATTTCACGCGCCGCGTCGCCGGTTCTGGTGCTGGATCTCTAAAGCATCAACAAGGTGCTGCGTTCGCAGCACCTTTCACAACCGCCTCGTCTTACCGGTCGTCGTCGCGAATCGACGACGCATGCCGGCACAGCGCGCGCACTTCCACATCCATATACGGAAACAGCGGCAACTGGCTCAGCACGTCATGCAGATGCGCGGGGCTCTCCACGTCGAACACGCTGATATTTGCGTAGCGGCCGGCAATGCGCCACAGATGCCGCCACACGCCCTCCTGTTGCAGCCTTTGCGACATCGCCTTCTCATCGGCCTTCAGGCGCGCGGCGCGTTCGGCATCCATATCGGCCGGCAGGTGGACGGTCATCTCAACGTGAAACAGCATGCTTGCTCTCCTCTCTGATCGGTAACAAAAAAGCCCTGGCGGCCCGGCCAATCGCGCCGCGCAACCAGGGCCGACAGATTCGTGCGATATGTCCGGGCGTTTTCTCTCAGGTGCCCGGTTTCAGCCCTGCGAAAGCGGCATCAGGCTTCAGCGCGCAGACGCTCCACTTCGGCGTCCGGCAGATTGTCGCGGTCCTTGAACAGCGTGAAGTCAAAATCGATCAGCGCGAAATTGCCGTCTACGCCATACGGTGTGCCTTCGGCGCCTTCAGCCTGCTTGACCGCCGGCACGAGGCCGTCGCGCGTGGCGAATGCAAAGTCGTCCCACAGATACGGATCGCCGTCGATATTGATCTGCGTGGTCAGCTTGCGGAAGCCCGGCGCGGAAACGAAGAAGTGAATATGCGCCGGACGATGCCCGTGACGGCCGAGTTGATCTAGCAACAGTTGCGTCTGGCCTTGCGGCGGCACGCTATAGCCGACCGGCACGACGCTGCGGAAGCTGTATTTGCCTTCGGCGTCGGTACGGATCGAACGGCGCAGATTGAAGGCCGGCTGCGATTTATCGAAGTACGAGTAGTTGCCGAGATGGTTCGCGTGCCACACTTCGACGAGCGCGTGAGCGAGCGGCTTGCCGTCTTCGCCCAGCACGCGGCCGCGCATGATCAGCGTCTGGCCCGGATCGGTGCCGTCGTCGAGGCGCGCATGCCCATCGGAGACCGGCGCGCCGGCCACATACAACGGGCCTTCGATCGTGCGCGGCGTGCCGCCTTCGATACCGGCCTTCGCCTCCGCTTCATCCAGACGCAGATCGAGAAAATGCTCGAAACCCAGACCCGCGGCCAGCAGACCGAGTTCGCCGCTCTTGCCGGCGTCGCCGAGATAGTTCAGCGCGGTCCAGAATTCGGCGGGCTGCACGTCGAGGTCTTCGATCGTATAGAACAGGTCCTGCACGATCCGGTTGACGATCTGCTTGGTGCGCGGATTGCCTTCGCTGGTGGCGCTGTCGTTGATTTTATTGAGCAGCGCGTCGATAGCTTGCTTGTTCATGGGGTATCTCCTTCGATTGATGTTCTGGATGGCTAACGGATGAGCCTTCAGTGCTTCAGTTCGTGGTGACGCTGGCGCCTTTGCGCGTATCGCGCCGCAGGCGGTCGATCTTGTCCCAGTCGAGCGTGATGCCAAGACCCGGACCTTGAGGCAGATGCAGCGCGAAATTCTCGTAGCGCAGCGGTTCGGTGAGGATCTCTTCGGTCAGCAGCAAGGGGCCGAACAGTTCCGTGCCCCACTTCAACTCGCCGAAGGTGCTGAAGAGTTGCGCCGAGGCGATCGTGCCGACCGCGCCTTCGAGCATCGTGCCGCCGTACAGATCGATATTCGCGGCCGACGCGATGGCCGCCACGTGCGCCGCGCCCACGAGGCCGCCCGATTGCGCGATCTTCACGGCGAACACATCGGCGGCGCGCGCGCTGGCAACGGCGAACGCATCGGCCGGGCCGTGCAGTGCTTCGTCGGCCATGATCGGCACCTGCGCGAGGTCGGTCAGACGCTTGAGGCCCGCGCGATTCTCCGCCGCGATGGGCTGCTCGATCAGCGTCACGCCCGCATCGGCAAACCGCCGCGCGGCCCATATCGCCTCCGATTCGCTCCACGCCTGGTTCACATCAACGCGCACTTCGCCGCGTCCTTCCAATGCTTTTCTGATCGCGACGACATGCGCCACGTCCTCGGCAACCGCACGCGTGCCGATCTTCAGCTTGAACACGCGATGGCGCTTCGTTTCATACACCTGCTCGGCTTCGTCGATATCGCGCTGCGTGTCGCCGCTCGCGAGCGTCCACGCCACCTCCACGGAATCGCGCACGCGCCCGCCGAACAACTCCGACAGCGGCACGCCGAGGCGTTGTGCCTGCGCATCGAACAAAGCCGTTTCCAGCGCGGATTTCGCAAAACGGTTGCCCTGAAACAGCTCGCGCAGTTTCGCCATCGCGGCGCCCGGACGCGTCGCGTCCAACCCTTTGAGCAACGGTGCGAAATAGGTATCGATGTTGGCCTTGATACTTTCCGGGCTTTCCTCGCCGTAAGCGAGGCCGCCGATCGTGGTGCCCTCGCCCACGCCGACCAAGCCGTCCGCGCAACGGATGCGCACCAGCACCAGTGTCTGGCAGTTCATCGTTGCGACCGAGAGGCGATGCGGACGGATCGTCGGTACGTCGACGAGAATCGTCTCCACACTCTCGATCTTCACGGGTGTTGCTATCATTCGTTGCCCTCCTGAACTGCTTGACCGGGAGCCCCAATAGTAAAAACAACCCGCGAAGCAGTCCAACACCGATTCCGACTACTTCCATACCGTAGGGGTATGCATGGAACTACGCCAACTCCGCTACTTCATCGCGGTCGCGGAAGAGATGAACATCACGCGGGCCGCCCATCGCCTGCATATGACGCAGCCGCCGCTTAGCCGCCAGATCCAGCAGATCGAGGAAAGCGTCGGGCTGGCGCTGTTCGAGCGCGGTTCGCGGCCGCTGCGACTGACCGAAGCCGGGCGGATTTTCTATACGCAGGCCAAGCGCCTCGTCGACGAGGCGGACGAACTCGCCCCGCTCACGCGGCGCCTCGCGCAACTGGCCGAGCGCGTCGTGATCGGCTTCGTGCCGTCGACGCTGTACGGCGCGCTGCCCGCCGTGATCCGCGCGTTTCGCGAGGCGGCGCCGCATATCGAACTGTCGCTGATCGAGATGTTCACGATCGAACAACTCGCGGCGCTCAAGGGCGGCCGTATCGACGTGGGCTTCGGCCGCCTGCGTTTTGACGATGCACAACTCGCGCGCGAAGTCCTTCTAGAGGAAAGAATGATTGCCGCACTGCCGCAAGACCATCCGCTCGCCCGGCAGAAGAAGCCGCTAACGCTCGCAGCCCTCGCGCAGGAAACCCTGATCGTCTACCCGAGCACGCCGCGCCCGAGCTATGCCGACCAGCAGCTATCGGCCATGCACGACCATGCGCTGGAGCCGAAAGCGATCCACGAAGTGCGGGAATTGCAGACCGCTTTGGGTCTGGTGGCGGCGCAAGTGGGCGTGTGCCTCGTGCCGGAAAGCGTGGAAGGTCTGCGCGCGCACGGTGTGGTGTACCGGCCCATTCCGGCGGCCAATATCGCTTCGCCAATCATCATGAGCCGGCGTCAGCAGGATGAATCGCCGACCACCACACTGCTGTGTTCGATCGCACGAGACCTGTTCAAACGCGCCTGACGCGGCCCGGCAGTCACTTCTCATCGAAGCGCCGCACGATATCCCCCATCAGATTGCGCAGCCACACGTTGCCCTCGTCCTGATCGAAATGCTCGTGCCAGTGCATCGTAACCGCCGCGATCGGCAAGGTCACGGGCAACTCATAGATCTGAAAGCCGCCGTCGCGATTGAAAATATGCGCGAGACGCCGCGGCAGCGTGGCGAACAGATCGGTGACGGCCAGCACACTTGGCAAGGCCACGAAATGCGGTAGTTCCAGCGCGATATGACGCCCGACGCCTTGCGCGCGGAATTCGTCGTCGAGCGCATGGTGGCTGTGCTCGACCGAGCTGATCTGCACGTGCGACGCATCCAGAAACGCCTTCAGGCTCAGGTCCTTCGTGCGCGGCAGGCCGCGGCGCTTCCTCGTCATACACACGTACGTCTCTTCAAACAGCGCCTGATGCCGTGTACGCGCGGTCAGCGTGGGCAGATTGCCGATGGCGAAATCGAGCCGGCTCGCGCGCAGTGCGTCTTCCATTTCCTCGACCGGCAACGGCTCGATGCGCAATCTCACACGCGGCGCCTGCCGGTGCAAAGCCTCGCAGATCGGCGGCAGATAGGCCAGTTCGCCCGCGTCCGAGAGCGATAGCCGGAACGTGCGCGTGCTCACCGCCGGGTCGAAATGCTCCGCGTAACGCAGCGCTTCGCGCACCGTATCGAGCGCGCGGGACACGATAGTGGACAGTTCCAGAGCGATCGGCGTGGGCTGCATGCCGGCCCGCGTGCGGATGAACAGCGGATCGTCGAACAGCGTGCGCAAACGCCCCAGCGAATAGCTGATGGCGGGTTGCGACAGCGCCAGCCGCTCGCCCGCGCGGGTGAGGCTGCGTTCTTCGACGATCGCCTGAAAAACGCGCAGCAAATTGAGGTCGACGTGGTCCAGCGAGTTCATCGAGATATCCATGCGGTTGATTTTATATTTCATTTTAGATCAATTTGACGCATATCAACGAGTCGGCGAGACTGCGCTTCATCGACCACCCCACCTACACAGCCATGAGCGAATCCTCATATCAGACCGTCGACACGAGCGCGTTATTTCAGCGCGCGCAGTCCGATCGCGTGGCCCCGTCGCTGTACTACGACCCGGCTGTCTTCGAAGCGGAACTCGAGCGCATTTTCTACAAGACGTGGATCTGGGTCGCGCACGAAAGCGAGCTGCCGAATCCGGGCGACTTCCGCACCACCACGATCGGCCGTCAGCCGGTGATCGTGGTGCGCGACAAGAGCGGCGCCGTCAACGTCCTGCAGAACCGCTGCCGTCACCGCGGCGCGACCGTCTGCGAACAGCACAAGGGCAACGCGAAGGGCTTCACGTGCCCATATCACAGTTGGACCTATGGCCTCGACGGCGCATTGCGCGCGTTGCCATACGGCGACGGTTACGAAGGCGTGGTCGACAAGACCGAACTGCCGCTCGCCAGTCTGCGCGTGGGCATCTATCAAGGCCTGATCTTCGCGAGCTTCAATCAGGAGATCGAGCCGCTCGAAGATTTCCTCGGCGGTGCCAAGCCGTGGATCGATCTGTTCATGAAGCAAGGCGCGGGCTATCCGATCAAGGCTAACGGCGAGCATCGCTTCCGCTTCAACGGCAACTGGAAGATCCAGCTCGAGAACACCACCGACCTGTATCACTTCCCGGTAGTCCACAAGTCCTGGATGAAGTCGATCGACGACGAAACCGCCGCCGCGATCACGAGCTTCATGACGAGCGACGAAGCCTTCTGCCGCTCGCTCGGCAACGGTCACAGCCTCGCCGTGCTGGTGCCGGAAATCGTCGATCTCGACAAGGACGACGGCGCGCCGATTCCCGAGCGCTTCGAAGAGCTCGCTGCATCACTCGCGAAAGACCACACGTCGGAAGAAGTGCGCCGCATCGTGCGCTCGCTGATGGGCGTCGGCTTCAATCTGAACCTGTTTCCGAACCTCGCGCTGTCGATGGCGTTTTTCCGCGTGCTGCGGCCCATTTCCGCGAACGAGACCGAGATCCGTCACGTCGCGCTCGCCATGGACGGCGGCCCCGAGGAAGCGAACCGCGTGCGTCTGCGCATTCACGAACACTTCCAAGGCCCGTTCGGTTTCGGCAGTCCCGATGACGCCGAAGCGTGGGAGCGCGTGCAGCGCGGCTCGCATGCGGGCCCCGATCTGCCGATTCTCGTGAACCGCGGCTTGAATCGCGAGAGCGCAGCGCCAAACGGCGAAAAAACCGCCCACGCCACCGACGAAACCGGCATGCGCGAAGCGTACGCGCAATGGCGCACGATGATGGAGCAAGCATGATGGACGACAGGAACACGCTGTTTTCGCAGAAGACATTCGCCGGTGCGATCGAACTGATCTGGCGCGAAGCCGAACTGCTGGATCGCAAGGACTATCGCGAGTGGCTCACGCTGTGGGACCCGGCGGGCTTCTACGTGGTGCCGATCGATCACGACACCACCGACTTCGCCGCCACGCTGAACTACGCATACGACGATCAGGACATGCGCGAAAAACGCGTGCAACGCATGACGTCCGGCTATTCGGCCTCGGCGAGCGACGCCGCCCGCACGGTGCGCACCGTGTCGCGATTCACACTCACGAGCGACGCCGGCGATGAAGTCACGGTGAATTCGGCGCAAGTCATCGTTGCCTATAAACGCGGCAAGTCGACGCTGTTCGCCGCGGACCTCACGCATCGCATCAGTTTCGCGAGCGGCGAGCCGCGCATCGTGCAGAAGGTGATCCGGCTGATCGATTCGACCGAAGCGTTGAGCGCGATCGGTTTCCTGCTCTGATCTCCTGGCCTTTGAAACTACGAGCGCAGCGATGCCCACATTAGAAGTTTTTTTGCCGGAAGGTCACGAAGTGGCGCGCAAGGCGGAGTTGATCGCGGGTCTCACGCAGGCTACCGTCACTGCAATCGGCGCACCCGCCGAATCGGTGCGGATTCTGCTGAGTGAATTGCTGCCGCATGATTTCGGCTGGGGTGGCGTGAGCAATGCGAACACTCGGGCACCGCTTCTCACCATCGTGGCGATCCTCATCACCGGCCGCACGCCCGCGCAAAAAGAAGCCTTGATCGCCGCGCTCAGCAAAACCGGCGCGGACGTGCTCGACACGCCGCTTGCCGCCGCCCGCGTGATGATCAAGGACATTCCGAATACCGATTTCGGCATTGGTGGCCAGACTGCGAAATCACTCGGACGTTAGCGCCTTCCCCATTAACCACCGCGAACAGCGAGCACGACGATGCAAAACGACACGTTTTCTCCCACGGCCGGAGCGCCTCCTGCATCCGCGGCACCGGCCACCTCGCGAACATTGCGGCGGATCATCGTCGCCTCCGTGCTCGGCAACGCGCTAGAGTGGTACGACTTTTTTCTATACGGCACCGCCGCCGCACTGATCTTCGGACCGTTGTTCTTCCCGCTGCATGGCGACCCGCTGCTCGGCACGCTCGCCGCATTCGCGGGCTTTGCAATCGGTTTCCTCGCGCGCCCGCTGGGCGGCATCGTATTCGGCCATATCGGCGACCGGCACGGCCGCAAACGCGCGCTCGTCATCACGCTGATGATGATGGGCGTGGCGACCTTCGGCATCGGCCTGTTGCCCACCTTCTCGCAAGTTGGCTTTCTCGCGCCTGCCGCGCTCGTGTGTCTGCGGGTCGTGCAAGGCATCGCATCCGGCGGCGAATGGGGCGGCGGCGTGCTGCTGATCAGCGAGAGCGCGCCGGCCAATCGTCGCGGCTACTATGCGGCGTTCAGCCAGTTGGGCGTGGCGGGTGGCTTCGTGTTGTCGGCGGCCGCGTTCTATCTGGTGCAGCGCTTGCCGGTCGAAAGCTTCATGTCGTGGGGCTGGCGCGTGCCGTTTCTTGCCAGCGTGCTGATCTTCGGCGTGGGCGTGTACATTCGCCGGCGCTTGCCGGAAAGCCGTGACTTCACGGCCGCCAAACCGAAGCATATGCCGGTGCTGACGGTGCTGCGCAATCATCCGAAGCAGGTCTTGCAGGCGATGGGGCTGCGCGTCGCCGAAAACGGCGGGACGTATATCTTTCTTTCGTTCGTGCTGGTGTACGGCAAGACGATCGGCGTGCCGGTTTCGGTGATGCTCGGCGGCGTGATGGTCGCCATGCTGCTCGAACTCGTGACGATCGTGTTGTGGGGGCGTCTGTCGGATGTGATCGGGCGGCGGCCGGTGTATATGATCGGCGCGCTCGGCCTGGTGGTGATCGCGTTTCCCGCGTTCTGGCTGATCGACACGCATCAGCCGATGCTCGTGTTCCTGTCGCTCGTGCTCGGACTGCCGTTCTGCCACGCGGCGATGATCGGCACGCAACCCGCATTGATGGGCGAACTGTTTCCCACGGAAGTGCGTTATTCGGGCATGGCACTCGGTCACGAAATCGCTTCGGTCTTTTCCGGCGGACTCGCGCCGCTCGTCGCCACCGCGCTGTATGCGAAAGTGCGCGCGCCGTGGCCGGTCGCGCTGATGCTGATCGGCTTCGGCGTGATCACCGCGCTCACGCTCGTGACGATTCCCCGCAACACCAGCACCACGCATGATTGAGCTGCGATCAGCCGGGCGGCGCGGCGACGAGAGGAATCGAGAAGCTGCATTCGAGCCCGCCTTGCTGCGCCGGTTTCGCCCAGATCTCGCCGCCGTGCCGCGTGACGATGTTCTTGCACAGCGAGAGCCCGATGCCATTGCCGCCCGCTTTCGACGAAGAGAAGCCGTCGAAGAGCCGGCCGTGTGCATCGGCGGGAACGCCTGGGCCGTTATCGATGACCTGGGCGATCGCGTACTTGCCGCGCAGGTGCGTGACGAGGCGAAGCTCCCGACGCTGCGCTGCCGCGCCTTCGTTGGCCCCTTCTCCAAGCGCTTCGATCGCGTTGAAGGCCAGATTCAACACCACCTGCCCGATCAACACGCGCTCGACATAAATAGGCAGCGGCTCCGGGGCCTGCTCGATCTTGAGCGTCACACTCGCCTCGCGAGCACGCAGTTCGATGAAGTACGCCACATCCGCGAGCACCTCGCGCAGGTCCGCATGCGTCTCGCTCGGCTCGCGCTTGACGATGTAATCGCGCACGCTCTTGATAATCAACGCCGCATGTTCCGCCTGACGATCGGCGCTGCGCAGGCCCCACACGGCGTCGTCGATCGAAGCGGGTTGCGCGAGCCGCCGGATCGCGCCTTCGATAAAGTTGCGCACGGCGGCAAGCGGCTGGCTCAGTTCATGGGCGATCGCTGTCGCCATTTCCCCCATCGCGTTGTAACGCCCCGCATATTCGAGCAAACGCGCTTCGTTGCGCCGCGCTTCTTCGACGGCGACTTCGTCCGTCACGTCGCGAAAGTGCAGCAGCCGCCCATTCAGGTCGTTTTCGATCTCGATACGCCGGCACGTAATGCGCAGCCAGCCCGCCGTACCGTCGCGGCGCGTGATGCGGTAACGCTGCGGCGCCGACGGTTGAATCCGCGGTGCGTCGGCAAGCTGGTCGAGCAGACGCCTGCGGTCTGGCTCACTGCAATAGTCGAGCACGTCCCCCATCGGCGCGCCCTCTTCCAGGCCGAGGACGCGCCGGCCGGACTCGCTGACGAACTCCACTTCGCCCGTGGGCGTCAGCACCGCGACGCCTTCGCCGAGATCCTGCATGAATTCGCGCAGCCGCGATTCGTAGCGGCGCAGCGTTTGCTTGAGTGTGTCTTCGGCGCTGATATCGCGGAACTGCACCATCACCACCGCACGCTCGCGAAGCGGCACGTAAGTGGCGATCGCTTCGGACAACATGTCGGCACCGGTGCGCGAGCGGTAACACCACTCATACACCTGCGGGCCTTCGGTGATCGACCGGTCCATCGCGCCGACGCCGATCTCGCGGCGGTACTTCGGCACCGGACGCGTCATGTCCTTCGCCTTGAGCGGCAACAATTCGGCGAGCGTAAAGCCGAGTGCCTCACAGGCCGCGCGATTGGCCCACACGATCGCCTTGGTCTCGGCGTCGTGCAGCAGCACGCACAGCGTGAGCGCGTCGAGCAGGCGGTGGAAGTCTTCTTCGGCGGGGAAATTCATCGGGTGGTACGGCACACAGGTTCGATCACGTATGGGCAGAAACATAACACCAGTGCGCGCATTGCGCGTCTGAAGATTTCTTTAGATGAACCCGGAGCGTTACCTAAAACTGAGGCCCGCGTCCCAATTGAAGCGTTCTTTTTGCATTTCTAGACTGGTCTGAACCTGCACGGCGCGTCATGTCGAGCACCAACGCGCCGCGAGTTTGAGCCAATAACGAATCAAGGAGAAACCCCGTCATGTCCGACACCGCCACCGCCGTTGCTGCCGATCAATCGAGCCCATCGAATGCCGCCCGTTTGACGCTCGACGAAGTGATCGCCGAGATCGCCGCGCGCCGCGACGAGTTCGACCGTCTCTCGCATGTGCCGCGCGACGTGATCGCCAAGCTCAAGCGCGCGGGCATCTATCGCGCTGCCACGCCGCGACGTTTCGGCGGCGACGCGCTCGCTCCCGCCGCGTTTCTCGACATGATCGAGCGCATCGCGGTAGCGGATGGCTCAGCGGCGTGGGTTGCGAGCTTCGGCTCGGCCAATGTCTACCTGGCGGCGCTACCGCTGCACACCCAGGCGGAAATCTACGCCGACGGCCCCGATCAGGTGTTCGCGGGCGGTCTCTTTCCGGTGCAACCGGCGCAGCCCGCGGAAGGCGGCTGGCGTGTGAACGGCACGTGGAAGTTCGCGAGCGGCTGCAAAGGCGCAGACTGGCTCGGCGTGGGCATCGGCGCTGGCGCCCCTGGCACCGGCGGCAAACCGCGTACGGCCGTGTTCCGTCCGCATCAGGTGGAGATCGTCGAAAACTGGGACGTGGTCGGCATGCAGGGCACCGGCAGCCACGATCTGCGCGTCTCCGACCAGTTCGTCGCCGACGATTGGACCTTCGTACGCGGCGGCGAACCCTGCGTGGACGAACCGCTGTATCGCTACCCGACTATCGCCTACGCCGCGCAAGTGCTCGCCGTGGTCAACCTCGGCCTCGCGCGCGCCGCGCTCGACGTCGCCAACCACATGGCCGGCGGTCGCAAGACCACGACCGGCGCGCCGCAACTCGCCGACCGCGCTTACTACCGCATCGAACTCGCGAAAGCGGAGGCACAACTGCGCTCGGCGCGTGCATTTTTCTACGACACGACCAATGAAGTGTGGCAATCGATCCTCGCCGGCAATCCCGTCACTGCCGATCAGGTGAGCCTGCTGCGCCTCTCGGCGACGCAGATCGCCCGCGAAGGCGCCGATGTCGTGCAGCGCGCTTACCGGCTCGGCGGCACGATGGCGATTTATCGCTCGCATCCGTTGCAGCGCTTGTTGCGCGACTCGATGGTCGTAACGCAGCACGCGTTTCTCGGCGAAGGCAACTACGACGGCGCCGGCGCGGTGTTCGTGGGCGTGCCGCCGATTCCGGGCTACCTGTAAGCCATTTTCTAATCGATCACGATCCACCCACATCACTACGATTGAAAGGAACAACACCTCATGTCCGATACTTCAACGCTGCCGCTGCGTGTTCTGTTCTGCTGCGGCGTCACGCAGAATTTCTTCGACTTGCCGCGCGAACAGATCGGTGAAGTCTGGCAGGCTTACGGCAAGATGCTGGCCGCGGTCGAAGCGATGGAAGGCGTCAAGGTGCTCGGCATCATGGACGACGACCGCCTCACGGTAGGCCATGCCGACAACTCGCCTTGGACCTTCTATATCATGGCCGACGTGCGCGATTTCGACACCACCGTAGCCGTGTGCAATCTGTATCGCACCACGCCGGTGGGCGAGTACAACCTGTGGCGCTACGGCAAGATCGAAGCGCGTGTCGGACGTGCGCTGCAAGTGCCGCCGCAACATGCCAACGCCGCTTGAGCGTGCCGCAATGAACGCGAACCAGGATACGCTTGCCATATTGACCGAACGGCTCGCCGCGCTCGAAGCCGAATCGGCCGTGCGCCGCACGATGGCGCGCTATATGGCGCTATGCGACGTGCCGTCCGGCGCGCTCGAAGGCGAGACGCTCGCGGCGCTGTTCTCCACCGACGCGATCTGGGAAGGCATCGGCCCACAGTACGCGAACAAGTTCGGCCGCCTGACGGGCCACGCTGAAATTCTCGCGATGCTCACGCGCTACCTGCCGCCCTCGCCGCATTTCTCGGTGAACGTGCACTTCCTCACGTCGGAAACTATCGACGTGCAAGGCGCGAGCGCGAAAGGCCGCTGGATCATGCTGCAGGCGTCCGGCTATGTCGATGCGCAAGCCGAACTGATCTCGGCGCGCCTGGAAGTGGATTTCGCGCCTGCCGGCAACGGCCGCGACTGGCTCATCACGCACTTTCGCACGGAGCGCCTGTTCGACGCGCCGTGGCAAGTCAATGCAAGGAAACCGCACCCATGAACGAGTTTATCCACACGCTGTCGTTAGGCGGCACCGGCCCGAGCATCGCGATCAAGGACACGATCGACATCGCCGGTTACGCCACCACCGCCGCGAGCCGCGCACTGGCCGATACGCCGCCCGCGCAAAAGCATGCCGAAGTCGTCGAACGATTGCTCGCGGCCGGCTGGCACATCGTCGGCAAAGCGAACATGCATGAGCTGGCGTTCGGCATGACCGGCATCAACGACTACACCGGCACGCCGCAGAATCCGCAGGACGCGGCGCGCATTCCGGGCGGATCGTCGAGCGGATCGGCGGCGGCAGTCGGACTGAAGCTCGCCGACGCCGCGCTCGGCACCGACACCGGCGGCTCGATTCGCGGCCCCGCCGCATGTTGCGGCGTGATCGGTTTGAAGCCCACCTTCGGGCGCGTGTCGCGACTCGGCGTGGCGCCGCGAGAGTCCACGCTCGATTGCGTTGGACCGTTTGCACGTGACATGCGCATGCTCGTTGCCGCGATGCAGGCCATCGCCGCTAACTTCGATGCGAACGCCGCGCACGCGTGGCAAGGCGCGTGCAAAGTCGGCATCGTGCAGGCCGACGCCGCGCCCGAGATCCTCGAAGCTGTAACACGCGCCGCCGATCAAGCCGGCTGCACCGCGCACGCGCTGCCGCTCGCCGGCCTCGCCGCCGCGTTCGACGCGGGTGTCGCGGTCATCAATGTCGAGACTTCGCGCGCGTTCGGTCATCTGGTGGCCAGTGGCAAGCTCGGCGCGGATCTCGACGCGCGCCTGCGCGCCGCGGCCAACACCACCGCCGCGCAACTCGATGCGGCCGAACAGGTGCGCCGCGACTTCACCGCGGAAGTCGATCACGCTTTAAGCAATGTCGACGTGCTGATTCTCCCCACGCTGCCCGCCCTGCCGATCACACTCGACGAAGCACGCGGCGGCAAGTCGGTGATCGCGATGTCGTCGCTGATCCGGCCGTTCAATCTGAGTGGCCATCCCGCATTGAGTTTGCCGCTGCCGATCGGCGGTTCGCCGCTCAAGGCAGGTCTGCAGATCGTCGGACGCAAGGGTCAGGACGAGCAGGTGTGCGCGATCGCGGCGCGTTTCGAGGCCGCCCTCGCCGCTTGAATCGCTTGAGCCATGCCTCGGGCCGTTCGAACGGCGGCCGATTTTTCGAAGTGAAGCGAAGTGGAGTGGATGCAATGCAGAAAAGAGTCGTTCTAGTCACCGGCGCGGCGCGCGGCCTGGGCGCCGCGATCGCGACGCGCTTTCATGCGGCGGGTTACGCGGTTGCCATCGGCGATATCGCGTTCGATGCCGCGGAAGCTCTCGCGCGCGATCTGAGCGCCGACGGTTCCACGGCTTTCGCGCTGAATCTCGACGTGACCGCGAAAGCCGCGTTCATCGCGGCGCGCGACGCGATCCTGCAGCGCTGGGGCCGCGTCGACGCGTTGGTCAACAACGCAGGCGCCTCGAAGGTCGTATCCGTAATGGACATTACCGCCGAGCAATTCGATCAGGTGATCAACGTGAACTTGCGCAGCGTGCTGTTCGGCTGTCAGGTGTTCGGCCAGCATTTCGCCGACACGGGCGCTGGCCGTATCGTCAACATCGCGTCGCTTGCGGGACAGAACGGTGGCTCGGCAACCGGCGCGCATTATGCGGCCGCGAAAGGCGGTGTAATCACGCTCACCAAGGTCTTCGCGCGCGATCTCGGCGCTGCGGGCGTGACCGTCAACGCCATTTCGCCCGGACCGATGGATCTGCCGATCGTCCATGAAAGCGTGGCCCCCGACAAACTGAAGGCAGTGATCGCGAACATTCCAGCCGGACGTCTAGGCTCAGCGGACTATGTCGCCGACGTAGCCGTGATGCTTGCCGCGGAAAATGCTTACTTCGCGAACGGTGCGTGCTGGGATGTGAACGGTGGCGTGTTCATGCGCTAAGCCGATGGGCGTGCACACCAACGCGGCATGCTTCAACGCTGCATGCCGCCTGTGTCCGCATCCTGATCCCACACCGCCATCACCTCGCGCACCAGCATCGCGATCGAGGCCGCGCCGAGTTTGTCCTTGATGCTCGAGCGATGCACGTCGACGGTCTTCACGCTGATCGACAGATCGCTGGCAATGCGCTTGCTGCCCTTGCCGTCGATCACGCCGCGCAGTACCTCTTTTTCACGCGCGGTCAGCGACTCGATCCGCTTGCGCAACTCGCGCTGCTTCTGGGCGGCCACGTGACGTTGAGCGGCGAGCTTCAGCGCGCTTTGCACGCGGTCGAGCATCTGCTGCGAGTTATACGGTTTCTCGACGAAATCGATCGCGCCGTTTTGCAACGCGCGCACCGACATCGGAATATCGCCGTGGCCGCTGACGAAAATGATCGGCAACGTGGCGCCGCGACGATTCAATTCCGCTTGCACGTCGAAGCCGCTTTGCTCGGGCATGCGCACGTCGAGCACGAGACAGGCGGGCACGTCCGGATCGAACGCGCCGAGAAACTCGCCGGCATTCGGAAAACCCGCCGACTTCACGCCAACCGAGTCGAGCAGCCACGCGAGCGACGTGCGCATGCCGCTGTCGTCGTCGACGATGTAGACGATCGGTGCGAGGGGCGTGGCGGATTGCGAAGGCTGGGGCATGGCGGTCGTTTTAGGTGCAATTCAAAGCGTATTACGTGGTCCATCATAACTAGCGGAAAAAGCGCTGCAAAGCAATAGTTACCCTGAAACGGCGATTACTTTTGGCTCTTCGCCCAACATTCGGCGATGCATTGGGGAAAGCTTTAGACGGACCAGGAAACACGGCTGCCCGGCTACCGCTCGCGCGGATTTCATTTTTTGCGGGGATTGCTTACGCTTAAATCCAATCAAACGACATCAGCCCTAGGAACCCGAACGATGACGCCGACCCAACACGCGACTCCCGATGCCGAAGCTCACATGGATGCGAAACAGCAATTCCGTCAAGCCATGGCGCACCTCAGCGCCGCCGTGAACGTCATCACGACTGCCGGCTCGCATGGACGATGCGGCGTCACCGCGAGCGCCGTGTGCTCGGTCACCGATACGCCGCCTACCCTGCTCGTCTGCCTGAACCGATCGAGCGCCATGCACGCGACCTTCCAGAGCAACCGGCATGTTTGCATCAACGTGCTGCCAGGCGAGCACGAATTGCTCGCGCGCCACTTCGCGGGCATGACCCAGGTGCCGATGGAAGAACGCTTCGGCTGGCCGATCTGGGACGAAGGCACACACGGCGTGCCGGTCTTGCGCGACGCGCTGGCGAGTCTGCAAGGCGAGATCGTCGACCTGAAGGAAGTCGGCTCGCACTCAGTGATGTTCGTGAAGACCACACGCATTAGCGTACGAAGCGATGGCGATGGTTTGATCTACTTCGACCGCAACTTCCATCGCATCAAACGTGCGGCATCGCATTGATGCATGATCGCGGCACGTGGACTGCTCATGCGACGTCCGCGCGGTCGGTGTCGGATTGAAAAAGCGGCGCTGACGCGACGGCTTCGACGAAACAGTCGAGTTGCGCGCCGCGCGCGCTGCGTGTCACGAGCGGCACGCCCAATTCCTGCTCGATCTTGCGAATCGCCTTGGTCAACGCGGGCTGGGACAGGCACACCGTCTTGGCCGCGGCGCGGATGCTGCCGTGCTGGGCAATGGCCACTAAAGCGCGCAACTGGTTGTATTCCACGGGCGTTTTCGCGATTCGGATTGAGGCCATACGGGGCACGCAGCAACTCGAACAGACCCCGCGCCGTCGACACCGGGTTGTGAGCATTCACAACCCCCGCCGATTCCTGCGCCGTGATCCAGAGCAGGTCACTGAATTCGGTCGGTGAAATGCCTTCGAGCTCTATCGCTTTGCGCAACGCGTCTCGCGACGCGATCGGCACGATCAACGGGTCTCTTGCCACCCAACCCTGCTTGCCGTGCTTAACCTGACGATGGACATGCGCATGCTTGTTCATAAACGATCTACATTCCAAAGATGCTGGAAGCGACGGTTGCGCATGGATCGGGGTTCGCTTTTGCCGTCACTGATCGGGCTGATGCAAGGCATCTTTCGGTTGTGTTTCTCACCAGCGCACGTCATGTTTCGTTGTCCCATTGCACGAGCAACTCGGCCGGAATCGCCAGGACCACCTCCGCATAGCGTTTGCCGACGAACCGTTCCGCGCGCCGCAGCAGCACTGGAATGGGACTGCTCGGCTCATGCTGCTCGAACCACTGACGAGCTGCCCGGACCAGTTCGAGCGCGGCTTGACGATCCGCCGGTGTCACGTCCAAGCGGCGATTGACGGCGGCAGCGACAGGCGATGCTGTTCTCTCTTCGTTCGCGGGTAACGAATCGCCCGACGCGGCATTCGTGACTTCGTCCATAGCCTGCGCGTCGGCCGCGACGATCGCCGGGTGAGCGCTTTCCGATCGCACTTCCCCGGCGCTCAGATGCCGCAGCAACCGGGTAAGCGCTGACAAGTCCGCGGCGTAGAGATTCAGGTGTTCGCGGCTCCACGCGTCGATCGCGGCGACGCTCGCCAGCGCGTCATCGAATCCCGCCAGAGCCGCTGGTTGTTGCACGCGTAGATCATCGAGTTGCCGCGTCACCGACTCGGGCGCAAGCGCATCGCTCGGACGCGGTTGAGCAAAGGCGCGTTCAACGTCGCGCACCTGCAGGCGTGCCGCCGTCGACTTCGTCAGCGCGATCTCGCGCACGTCCGATAGCAGACCGTCTGTATCGGCCAACGTCTGCAACGCATTCATGCGAATTTCCAGCGCGGCATCACGATCTGTGTCGACGCCCGGTTGCGGGTGAATCCCGTCGGGAAACGCAGCCAGCCATGCAGCGAGCAATCCGGTGCCTTCGGCAAGGCCTGCGGCACCCGCAAGGCGCGTGCGGCACCGCGTATAGAGGACCGCGAGGCGCATGTCCTTGCTGCGCATCATCAGGCGCCGGCAGTCGCGATCGACATCGCTCCAGTTGACCGGGTCCGGAGAACCCACGAAGTCGCCGTACTGTGCCTCAATCCTTGTGGCCACTTTCGCCGAAAGCACCACGAATTCCGGATCGTATTCGAGGTCGGCCCCGCAAGGAGCGCTGTCATCCACCGGCATCATCCAGTCGTGAAGCGCTGGGCCTTTGGCCGGCGCGGATTTCTGAGGCGCCTGTTTTCTGTTATTGCTCATCGTCTACCTTCATCACCCGCGCGGCTGCGCCACATCCACGGCATCGCGCTTGAATTCCTTTACATAGCGTTCCGGCTCGAAACGCATACCGGTAATCCGCTCTTCAGACGCTGAACGTCCCAGCCACCCGGACCATCCGAGCTGCTGCGGACCGCCCATGACAGCAGGCGGCGCACTCTGCGGCCGGATGCGCAGTTCCAGTTCCCAGTTGAACTCATTGCCGACGAACGTCCTGACCCATTCAATCAGTCGCGGCAAATCCGCACCCTGCGGGGTAAAGCGCAGGTATTCGTCGAGGTCGACCGGCCCGACGACAATGCGGAATTTGTGCTGACGATCGGGAATCTGTTCACCGAGCGTCGCGCCGTCGCACATGGTCGACGGCGAGCCAGGCCAGCCGAGACGGCTGTGTTCGCTCGGATCCACGTCGAACCAGTGAAATGCAAATTCCTCGATGGCGACTGGCACGCCGAAGTAGTGCGCAAGCGTGGCGCGCAGGCCATCCGGATTGCGCGCCTCGCGCACCAGATGCGGCGCGGCCGACAGCCGCGCATGCGCAGGCAGCGGCCCGTGATCGATCTCGCGGACATCCTGGCCGGTAAGGCTCGCAACGTAGAACGAGAATCGCTCGTTGCCGGGTCGATCGAGTCCCGCCGCGGCCTGGGCGGACGCCCATGCGCGGTACAGCAGCGTCAGGTAGCGGTGGTGGAAGATGTCGAGGAAATTGACGAGCGTGGTATCGCGTCGGCTCTGCTCACGTTCGCGCGCAATCTCCGTTACGTGGATCGGCAGCGGCCCGTTCGGCCCGAGCATCCCCAGACTGAAGAGGCGCACTTTCAGTCTTCCGGTCGCTTGCCCGACGCTCGCAATTTCGCGCGGGGCGAAGGTCAGGCTCGGCTGCTGCCCGAGACGAAACGGTTCCGCCTGCGGGCGTTGCGCCGTGCCGACCGGATCGATTCGCGGATCGGCGCCGATGCGACGCAGCAGCGTCAGGAAGCCGTAGCGCCACGGCTCGGCCCGCAGGCGTTCGATCAACTCCGGCGAAAGCGCTGCATCGCGCACTATCGCCTTAAGCAGGGCCCGGTCCATCAGACGATCCCACGCGTGCCCATGCGCACGGGCCAATTCGCCACGCGGCCGCGCTGCATCGAATGCAGTTCGGTCTGCGTGAAGCTGTTGACCGACACGTGTCGCGTCAGATAGTGCTCGAGAATCAGGCCGAACAGATAGGGGCTGGTGCCCGAGAAGCCGGTTTCGTCGACGGTCAGCGCGCACTCGATGCCACGCCCGAACACCAGCGGGCCACCACCCGGAAGTTTCCTCGCCACTGGCCGTGTCTTCACGCCGACGAGGCTTTCGACCTGACGTCGGTGCTCGGTGTCGTCGGCTGCCAGGAACAGTCGCAACAGGTCACGCAGGCCCTGCCCGCCCTCGCGGTGATCGAGATCGTCAAGGGGCAAATAGTTGAAGTTCAGTTGACGGATCAGCCGCCACGCCATCTCGCGCTCCGCGTAGGGCGCTCTCGGCACACTGGGGGCGCGAATCAAGCCGGTGCTCGCCACCGCATCGGCGTCGGCTACCGAAAGATCGTTGACGCCGTCACGCGGCACAAGGTTTGGCAGATCGCGGTTGGTGACCCACGCATCGACCGACAGGTAGCGGATTTCCTCGCTGTAGGGTGCCTCGTGCTGGTCGACCAGCGACACAAACATCTCCGTGCCGATGTACGGTGTTCGTGTACCGTAGCGGCGCGCCGAGTCCGAAATCAGCCGGCGCTCGCGGCGCGTCGAGAAATACCGTCCGTAATTTCCTTCGTCGTTGTTCAACGTTTGAAATAGCGGCCGGAATTCGCGCTCGGCGGACGTCGTCGTGACCTGCCCGGACAGCTTTTCAACGGCAAACACCTCATAGTCGAGTGGATGAAGCCGCGCCGGCACGATGCGGAACTCGGTGTCGCCTTCCGACAGTTCGATCTGGTCGGTGTGCTTACGGAACAGGTTGATGACCGGCGTGCAGAACAGCGCAAAGCGCGACGCGTCGACGAGGCTCGCGAGCCGGTCGGGCGACTGGTCGAGTAGCAGGACAATTTCCGCTTCCGGGCCGTTGACGCGGCGCAGGCCCTCCTTGAGACCGGTTAGCGTAAAGAAATAGAAGCGACTCGGGCACGCGAAGTATTCATGCAACAGGTTGTGTCCGTGAAATTTCGACCACGTGAGCGGCAGCAGGCCCTCGTCGTGCCCCAGCCCCTCGTGAACCACCGCGTCGGAGCTCACCACGGACAGCGGCCGGCCGGCTGTGCCGAACTGACCCGGCACGCCGGTTATCGTTGCAACGCCCGCCGCGTGGATCAGCTCGAACAGGTGTGAAGCAACCTGTTCGTCACCCGCCAGGTACACAGGCAATCTGTCCAGCCCTCGCAGATCGGCCATGGATGCTGCATTAGTCGTACGCAACTTCAGACGCAGCGCGCCGCGTACCTGCACGTTCGGCGGCACGTAGCGGCCGAGCGAGGCAATGTCGGGCGGAATGCCGGTCAACCTTGCGTCGACAATCTCCAGCGGATAGAGCATCACGTCCTGGCTGCTGCGGAACTGACAGGGCGTCTGCTCTCCATCGGGTACGCGCGACTTGAAAGCGGTGCCGCGTGCAACGCGGAAGCCTTCGGCAAGATTGCCTTCGACGGGGCTCGGGTACAGGCGCGCGACGGCCATCGAAGGCGTGGGAGCAACGTAGTTCGGGTAGATGACTTCGAGCAGCCGCCCGGTGAAACGCGGAAACTCGGCATCCAGCTTGATCTGCATGCGTGCCGCCATGAAGCAGAACGACTCGATCAGACGTTCGACATACGGGTCCGCCACCTCACCCGCCTGCATGCCGAGCCGCCGCGCAATCTTGGGATGAGCCTGCGCGAACTCGCCGGCGAGCTCGCGCATGTAGATCAATTCCTGGTTGTAGTAGTCGAGCAGTCGCGGATCCATCGGTGTTTTCTCGTTGTTCTTTAAGCTTCTCTTGCGCAACGGAGGGCTGTGCTCAGCCCGCGCGCATGCCGGTGACGTTCAACTGACTCGTTTCCAGATCGAGCGAACTCTGCACCATGAATTCGAGCGGATAAGGATCCATGCGGATCATGCAGCGGATCTCGAATGCCAGCACGTTGTAGTGAACGTCGGCATCGACTCCCGCGAGCGGCGCAATGCTGAGCGAATCGGAGATCAGCCGCGGCTCGAACTCGCTAATCGCGGTCCGGATGATTTTCTCGATGTCTTCCCACTTGCGCGTTGCCGTGAAGGCGCCCGCCAGCGGCGGCACGCCGAAATTCACGGTTGACGAAGCCGCGTGCGGATGGCGCTTGCGATCGATCAGGTCCTCGATGCTGGTCGTGTTGAGCAGGAACGCCAGGTCGCGCTGCACGATGTCGCGCATCTGTGCACGGGTCACCGCGTATTCATTGGGCGCTTCTGTCTGCCTCTGCGGGGCATCGTCACGCAGACGATCGAGCAAGGTCGGCAGCAGGTGCGCATTCGCACGCCGAGGCGTGGTGCCGCCATCACGAACCGACCGCGCGTCGCCGCGCATCGGCTTCGACGCCGGCTTAAGCCTGTTCATTTGAGCCGCCCTGCTGATTCGATCCGCGCTTGCTCGCGCCGTTGCTGAATTCGCAACCAGCAAGCTCGAAGAGACTCAAGTCGCCGGCACTGGTTGTCCACGTTTTCCGGCCATGGGCGATCACGCTGGTCGCCCCCGATTCCCGCCACACCGTCTTGCGTCCTAGTCGGATGGCATCGCGCTCACCGCTGTCCCCCTGCACATCTTCCGCGCCAGGGTAACGCGCCGGCGCGAAGCCGCAAACCGTGGTGCCGTCGAGCAGCGTCCACGTGCACGGTGCCCAGACGAGATCAAGGAGCGTGGCGGGACGCTCGACCTTCCACGCGGCAAGATCTGAAAACGGCAACCACCGGTAGCGTCCTGCCATCACCACTTCGCAGACTGGTCCGAAGCGCGAATCGCTGTCGCCGATCCAGTCGAACGCGAAATGCGGCGCTTGACCCGCGACGAGCGGCGCGCGATCGAGCGCCGCGTAGCGCGCCTGATCGGCGGCGTCCATCTGACCGGCAGCGCTCAGACGCAACGCCTCGATGAGCCCCTCGACCCATGACGGCGCGTCGAAGACGAACCCGGGACGCTCGCGACCCGCGATGACTTTCGCGCGCCAGAGCTCGGCGCGAATCAGATCGCGATACACCTGAACGGCCTGAGTCTGCTCGGGGCAAAGTTGCGCGAACACCTGGATCTGACCGATTGCGCGCTCCCAATGACCGGTCACGCATAACAACTGGAACAGCGCCCAGCGAAATTCGGCTGCTGCGGGGCGCGTGCGAATCTGCATTTCAGCAGCCGCGATGCGCTCATCGAGCGGCATGCCGTGATCGGTCGTCGGGTTGATGCGGGATAGCTGCGCGGTCATCGAGCGTCTTCGTGTGTCAATGAATGGGAGGCCGGCAATGGGCTGTCAAGACCCAACGTATGGTGCTCGCGCCGCGCAAGCGCAGGTGGCAACGCGCGGGCGCGCCGCGCTGCCGCGGCGAGGTATTCCTCCGGCGCAAAAAGACCCAGGATTTCCGGGACCGGCTCCGGCGCCGCCAGGTCAACTTCATGGGGCGCCGCCAGCGGGCCGAAGACGTCTTCCATGAAGCGCGCGCCGGACAGGAGCGCCTCGATCGACCCGCTGTGCGGCGCCTGGGCAACCACTGACGACTCGTAGTGCAAAGCCGGGTGCAGTCCCGCCGATAACACCGGCTGTGCTCCCCACCCTTCGGTAAGCGATGCCTGCGGATCAACAAGCACGCGACGATACTGCTCATGCAGCGTCTCGATCAGATCGTCGGCGCCATTACCTGCCTCGTCTCGTTCGCGCCGCGATTCGCCATTTTCAGAGGCCAGGGCGCCGCCGATCAGTCCGAATATGGCGTTACTGCCACGCAAGTCTTCATCGATGCCGTGCCCGGCATCGTCCTCACAGGCACGCAGTGGATCGTCGACGGCCTCGCGTGCGAGACGCATGTCTTCCCGCAGTCCGCATTCCGTTTCGGCCGCGCCCGGTTCAATGCGCGTCGGCGCCATGGCGTCACGCCCGATAAGCCTGTTTATCCACATGCGATTCCCGTGCCTTTCCTCAATGGCGAGAGATCGCATTTTAACCACAACTCGCAGGCATTAGTCCATTACCCATCGAATGAAATTTTACTCCGATAACCGATCTTATTTTTGAGACAAACACCATTCGCCGAAAAACCTTGATCGACGTTAGACACCTCCCAACCTCACAACACTCACCAACATTTAAATGCAATATAGAGATATATTTTTATTCCATAAAAACAAAGACATGCAGACACAACTCCAATGACAACATACTCACCACGAAGAACTTTCCGAACATTGAATAGAAATTTCCCAATCTAGATAAGTTGCAAGTTTTATAGGCAATAGTCAATTGACGAATCATCCAAGCCATGTGTTTAATACAGTCAAGACGATTTGCTTATTCCAAAGAATATCGGGAAATTCGGAATACAACCTTGATTCGACCAGGCTAAATTGAATAGTCGTTAGGCTGATTAGAAATTACGTTGTCCGGCAATAGTCGAAAGCACAAAACCAAGAACAACGATTCAGAGAAACCACATGGCGATTTCGCGTCAGGCGCTTTTCGGCAAGCTTGGAACCACGCTGTACAGAAGCATCGAGTCCGCCACGGCCTTCTGCAAGCTGCGCGGTAATCCGTATATCGAGCTTGTGCATTGGCTCCATCAACTGCTGCTGCAGCCTGACTCGGACCTGCATCGGATCGCGCGGCACTGTGGCATCGATCACGCAACGCTAGATCGCGATCTGGCGCGTGCGCTGGCCGCACTGCCCGCGGGTGCCAGTTCGATCAGTGACTTCTCGCATTACGTCGAATTGGCAATCGAACGCGCGTGGGTGCTTGCAACACTTAGTTTCGACGACCGAAGTATCCGTAGCGCGTGGCTCGTCGTCGCACTCGTACAGACGCCTGAACTGCGGCGTGTGCTGCTCTCCATCTCACCGGCGTTCGGCAGGATACCTGTCGAAGGTCTGGACGACGCTGTTCTTGCATACATCGACGGGTCGCCCGAAGCCGGTGACGCACCTTACGACAACAGCGATTTCTCGCCAGCGGTGCCCGGTGAAGCCTCGCATGCCCTTTCCGCGGTATCAAAGGGCTCGCCGCTCGAACAGTTCTGCACGGACCTGACAGCGCGCGCACACAACGGTGAAATCGACCCGGTCGTCGGGCGCGAGCTGGAAATTCGCACCATGATCGACGTGCTGCTGCGCCGCCGGCAAAACAATCCCTTGCTGACCGGCGAGGCGGGCGTCGGCAAGACCGCCGTTGTCGAAGGGTTGGCGTGCGCCATCGCCGCGGGCGACGTGCCGCCTAAACTGGTGGGCGTGCGCTTGCTGAATCTCGACGTGGGCGCACTGCTCGCAGGCGCAAGCATGAAGGGAGAATTCGAAGCGCGTCTGCGAGGCGTGCTGGAGGCGGCATTGAAGTCGACGGTCCCTGTGATCCTGTTCGTCGACGAAATCCATACGCTGATCGGTGCGGGCGGCCAGGCCGGCACCGGCGACGCCGCCAATCTGCTCAAGCCCGCGCTCGCGCGCGGCGCGATTCGCACGATCGGCGCGACGACCTGGGCGGAGTACAAACGACACATTGAAAAGGATCCCGCGCTCACGCGGCGTTTCCAGGTTCTGCAAGTGCCGGAGCCGGAAGAACTGGCGGCGATCGACATGGTGCGCGGACTTGCGGAAACGTTCTCGCGGCATCACGGCGTGGTCGTGCGTGACCAGGCGATCCGCGCGGCCGTGACCCTGTCGCATCGGTATATCCCTTCCCGTCAGTTGCCGGACAAGGCAATCAGTCTCCTCGACACCGCCTGCGCGCGTGTCGCACTTTCCCAGCATGCGCCCCCGCGAGAGCTGCAAGACGTGCGTCAACGCGTGCGGGCAGCGCGCGTCGAAAGCGAGTTGCTCGCCGCGGAATCGCGTATCGGCCTCGATGCCGGCCGCGCCTTGGAGGCGGCCCAGAGTCGCATCGATGAACTCGTCGCCGCCGAGCAGAGCATCGACGCGCGCTGGAAAGCACAGCTCCTTGCGGCGCAGGCTTTGCTCGCTGCTCGTGATGCGCTCGGTGCCAATACCGGTGCGTCGCAACCCGACACGGGCATAGATACGCGCAGACCGCTTCATCCGCTCAAGGAACTGGAACGCGCGCTCACGGAATTGCAGGGCGATGGACCGCTGGTGTTTCCGGAGGTGAGCGAAGCGATCGTCGCCGAGGTTGTGTCGGATTGGACAGGCATCCCGGTCGGCCGCATGCTCACCGACGAAGTGGCCGCCGTGCAGTCGCTGCCGGCCACGCTCGAGGCGCGAGTGATCGGCCAGCGCGATGCACTGCATCAGATCGGCGAGCGGGTGCAAACCGCACGCGCCGGGCTAACGGATCCGAAGAAGCCGCTGGGCGTATTCCTGCTCGCGGGGCCGTCCGGCGTGGGCAAAACCGAGACGGCGCTCGCACTGGCCGAAGCGCTCTACGGCGGCGAGCAGAACCTGATCACCGTCAATATGAGCGAGTATCAGGAGGCTCATACCGTTTCCGGACTGAAAGGCGCTCCGCCCGGATATGTCGGTTACGGCGAGGGAGGCGTGCTCACTGAGGCCGTTCGGCGCCGCCCCTATTCGGTGGTTTTGCTCGACGAAATCGAGAAGGCCCATCGCGACGTGCACGAAATGTTCTTCCAGGTCTTCGACAAAGGCTACATGGAGGATGGTGACGGCCGCTACATCGATTTCCGCAACACGACGATTCTGCTCACCAGCAACGCCGGCTCGGAACTGACGACAAGCCTGTGTGCCGATGCACCGCTCTCGCCCGACGCCGACGGGTTGCGCGAAGCCCTCACACACGAGTTGCTCAAGGCATTTCCCGCGGCATTCCTCGGCCGCGTCACCGTGGTGCCGTACCGGCCGCTTGCCGATGAATCGCTTGCGCGCATCGTGCGCTTGCATCTGGACCGCGTGGTCATGCGCATGGCCCACGCCCATGACATTGCGCTTGCCTACAACCAGCAAGTCGTCGACTACATCGTCGGCAGATGTCTTGTCGAGGAAACCGGGGCTCGTGTGCTAATCGGCTTCATCGAACAACACGTGCTGCCTCGCCTGTCCGCGTTGTGGCTCGACGCATTTTCGTCGAAATGGCCCATCACGCGCATTGAAATCGACGTCGTCGACGCGAGCGCACCACCCATCGTGGCGCTCACTTTCCAATGCACGTATGCGCATGCCCCGGTCGAGCCATCAGCAGCCGCAATGTCACCTTCCCTTTCCGTCGAGCAGGTTGACTAAACGCTGCCGACTCATCACCACCGTCCACGGAGACCTCAATGTCTGTTCCCAGTAGTTCGCAGAAATTCATCGCGCGCAATCGGGCGCCACGTGTGCAGATCGAGTACGACGTCGAAGTCTATGGCTCCGAGAAGAAAGTCGAACTGCCGTTTGTCATGGGCGTGCTTTCGGACCTCTCCGGCAAGCCCGTCGAACCGCTGCCGCCGGTTGCCGACCGCAGTTTCCTCGATATCGATATCGACAACTTCGATGAACGGATGAAGGCGATCAAGCCGCGCGTCGCATTCGCGGTGCCGAACACGCTGTCAGGCGAGGGGCAGTTGATGGTCGATATGACCTTCGAGAGCATTGAGGACTTCTCGCCGGCGGCCGTCGCCCGCAAGGTCGATTCCCTGCGGCAACTGCTCGAAGCCCGCACGCAACTCGCGAACCTGCAAACGTACATGGACGGCAAGTCCGGCGCGGAATCGCTCGTCAACAGGCTGCTGCAGGATCCGGCGCTGCTGAAATCGCTTGCGGCCACACCGAAACCCCAGCTTTCGAACGCCGCAGCCGACGTGGCGGATGCCGCGGACGCGCCCCGCTGATCGACGGGACAGAACAGATTCAGAGGACAAACCATGGCAAAACAACCAATGCACGCGGCCACCGCGGAAGTAAGCACGCAGTCCGACTTTACCCAACTGCTCAACCAGGAATTCAGGCCGAAAACCGAACAGGCCCGCGAGGCCGTCGAGCACGCCGTGCAGACGCTCGCCGAACAGGCGCTGCTGCAATCGGCCACGATCAGCGACGACGCCTACAAGAGCATCGAGGCGATCATCGCTCAGATCGATCACAAGCTTTCCGAGCAGATCAACCTGATTCTGCATCATGACGACTTCCAGAAACTGGAGTCCGCCTGGCGCGGCGTACACCATCTGGTTTCGAACACGGAAACCGACGAGCGTCTGAAGATCCGTTTCATGGACGTGTCGAAAGACGAATTGCGCCGCACGATGAAACGCTATAAAGGCATCGCCTGGGATCAGAGCCCGCTCTTCAAGCAGATCTATGAAGAAGAGTACGGCCAGCTTGGTGGCGAGCCTTATGGCTGCCTAGTGGCCGACTACTATTTCGACCATACGCCGCCTGACGTCGATCTGCTCGGCTCGATCGCCAAAGTCGCCGCGGCGGCGCACACGCCGTTCATCTCCGGCGCGTCGCCCTCGGTGCTACAGATGGAATCGTGGCAAGAACTCGCCAACCCGCGCGACCTGACCAAGATCTTCACTCAGAATCTCGAGTACGCGCCGTGGAACTCGCTGCGCAATAGCGAAGACGCGCGCTATGTCGGTCTCGCGATGCCCCGTTTCCTCGCCCGCCTGCCCTATGGCGCGAAGACCAATCCCGTTGACGAATTCGACTTCGAAGAAGACACCAACGGCTCCGACCACCGCCGTTACGCGTGGGCCAACGCGGCCTATGCGATGGGTGTGAACATCAATCGTTCGTTCAAGCTGTATGGCTGGTGCTCGCTGATCCGCGGCGTCGAATCCGGCGGTACGGTCGACAATCTGCCGTGTCATTCATTCCCCACCGATGACGGCGGCGTCGACATGAAGTGCCCAACCGAGATCGCCATCTCGGACCGGCGCGAAGCCGAGTTGTCGAAAAACGGTTTCATCCCGCTGATCCACCGCAAGAATACCGATCACGCCACTTTCATCGGCGCGCAGTCATTGCAGAAGCCGGCCGAATACCACGACGCTGACGCCACCGCGAATGCGAATCTGTCCGCGCGCCTGCCGTATCTGTTCGCCTGCTCGCGCTTCGCGCATTACCTCAAGTGCATCGTGCGCGACAAGATCGGCGCGTTCAAGGAGCGCGAGGAAATGCAGCGCTGGCTGAACGAGTGGGTCATGCACTACGTCGACGCGGATCCTGCCAACTCATCGCAGGAAACCAAGGCGCGACGCCCGCTTGCCGCGGCCGAAGTCGTCGTGGAAGAAGTGGAAGGCAACCCCGGTTATTACCAGGCGAAGTTCTTCCTGCGCCCGCACTTCCAGCTCGAAGGCCTGACGGTGTCCTTGCGTCTCGTCGCGAAACTGCCGTCCATCAAGGAAGCGGCTTAATCGATACGTTCGCGAGTAGGTCCCCCTGAATGCACGGCATGTCTGCTGTCCGAAACCAGCCGTGCGTCCAGGCACGGACCAGCTCGCCGTTCGTGATTCTTTACCGTTTTCGATCCGATTCAAGGCGTTGATATGGCCGATGAAAATTACGATGTCGATGCAGCCGTAGCGCATCTCAATGCTCACGCACATGCGGACTCCCTTAGCCGATGCGCGTCCTACGTCAGGCAAGCGATTGCGGCCGGCGGAATCGTCATTTCTCAAGGACCGGCGGTCGAGTTGGCGAAGAACTACGGCCCCGTTCTGCGCGCGCACGGTTTTGTCGAGGTGTCGGCAAGTGACCTCATTACGCCGCGCAAGGGGGATGTTGCCGTCATTCAGTCTTACCCAGGCGGCAATATCGCCGGCCATATCACCATGTACAACGGTCAGCGGTGGGTTTCCGATTTCCGCCAGAACGACATGTGGAGCGGGCCCGGCTATCGCCAGAACAAGCCCGCGTACAAAGTGTACCGGTGGCAGGGAGAACAGTGATGCGATTGCGAGCCTGCGTATTGGCGGTGATCGCATGGGCTGTTCTGAGCATGCAGCCGGCACTTGCACAAAGCGCCGCGTCAGCGCAGCGGTTTCTGCAAACCGTCTACAGCGCCTACATGTTCAACGGCGATCCTCCCGGCATTGAGGCGGCGGGCTCTCACGCCATTGCCTCGCCATCGCTCCTGCAGTTGATCAGGAAAGATCAGCGGGCATTGAAGGGCGAGGCCGGCTATCTGGACATGGATCCGATCTGCCGTTGTCAGGACTTCGACGTGAAGACGACCGGCATTGAAGTCACGGTGGCGAAGCGCCAAAAAGCAAAGGCCGTCGTTTCATTTACGAACTTCAGGAAACCGAACAAGGTGGAGTTTGATCTGGTGTGGGTTCGTGGCAAATGGCTTATCGACGATATCAGGAGCAGTGATGATCGGCGCAGCCTCCGTGACGCACTACAGGCAGAGATTGCTGATTTGGTCAGGTAGTTGTTGTGAAACCAGGTTGTAGATGTTTAACACCAAGGAGCTTTAGATGGCACAAGACATTTTTCTCAAGATTAACGGCATTGATGGCGAGTCGCCCGACTCGTCGCACAAGAACGAGATCGAGGTGAGGAGCTGGGGCTGGCGCGTGTCGCAGCAAGCGAACATGCACGCTGGTTCGGGTGGCGGCGCCGGCAAGGCCACCGTCGAGGACCTCGAGTTCGAACACCTCGTGGACCGGGCGAGCCCGAACCTGATGAAGTACTGCCTGACCGGCAAGCACGTCGACCAGGCTGTGCTGGTTGTCCGCAAAGCCGGTGGCAACCCGCTCGAATATCTGAAGATCACGATGAGTGACGTGATCGTGACTCAGGTTCATCCGTCCGGCAGCAACTCCGACGAAGGCATTCACGAACACGTCCGACTTTCGTTTGCCAAGGTCAAGCAGGAATACGTCGTACAGAACGCGCAAGGCGGTAGCGGCGGCGCCGTGACGGCCGCCTTCGACATCAAGGGCAATAAGGAGGCTTAAGCCGTCCTGCCAACAGTCGCCCGGGCAGGTCCTGGCCCGCCTGGGCCTTTCCGGTTTGCTTCCCGCGGCGTTTCTATCGCGCCTCATTTTGCGTTGCCTAATGCGCCTCTTCATCAACGTTATTGCTCTCGCTTTTGCATGCGCGCTGACCGCGTGCGTCAGCAGCGATCCCAAAATGGCGAAGGAGCCCGTCAAGCTCGAACTGTCGGTCGTCGCATCCGCCGGCGTCAATCCCGACGATCAGAAGCGCGCGGCGCCGATTGTCGTACGGATCTATGAATTGAAAACCGACGGCGTGTTCAATTCCGCCGACTTTTTTTCATTGCAGGACAAAGACAAGACCGCTCTCGCGGACGATCTCGTCACCCGCCAGCAATTCCAGCTGCGGCCTGGCGAGAGCAAATCCATCAAGACCAGGGCCGATCTCGCAACCACCAGCGTCGGTATCCTGGCGGCCTACCGGGATCTGCCCAACTCGGTATGGCGCGCGGTCTATCCGCTGCCGGCGGCGCCGGATGCGGCGTGGTACCGCGCCTCGCCCAAACTCAAACTGACCATCAATCTTGAACCCAACGCAATCAAGATTACCGAGACCAAATAGTGGAATGAACGCATGAGCTGGCACAACAAGGTCGTCTGGAGCGAGGGGCTCTTTCTGCGCCCACAGCTTTTTCAGCAACAGGAACGGTATCTCGAACACTATGCGCACAAGCGCGCAGCAACGCTCTCGCCGTTCTTCTTCGGCTTCAGTCATTACAGCCTCGATACCGAGGCGCTGGCGTTAGGCAAGGTGATCGTGAAATCGGCCTGCGGCGTGTTCGCCGACGGCACGCCATTCGATACGCCCGGCAGCACGCCCCCGCCTGCGCCGCTCACCATCCGCGCGGAACACCTGGATCAGTTGATCTACCTCGCCGTGCCTGTCCGTGTGCCGAACGGCGAAGAGACGACTTTCGACAACGCCGCTGACTCGCTCGCCCGCAACGTCGTATTCGATACCGACCTGCGCGACACCAATTCGATCGGACAAGGGCCGAAGACCGTGCAGTTGTCGAATCTGCGCCTGCGACTCGTGCCGGAAAAGGAATTGACCGATGCATGGATCGGACTTGCGCTGACACGCGTCAAGACGATTCACGCGGATAGCAGCATCGTTCTGGACGACACATTGATTCCGCCGGTGGCCGGCTTCGGGGCGAGCGACCTGCTCACGAGCTGGCTCGCGAAGATTCACGAACTCACGCGCCTGCGCGCAACCGCCCTCGCTACACGGCTGACCGGCGGCGACGGCAAAGCCGGCACGACCGCCGAAGTGTCCGACTATCTGCTGTTGCAGACGCTTAACCGTTACGAGCCTCTGCTCCAGCATCTGCGCCGGGTACCGACCACGTCGCCGGCCGATCTGTACGCGCTGCTGCTGAGCATGGCAGGAGAACTGTCGACCTACGTGCGTCCCGAAAGCCGCCGCCCGCTCGACTCCCATCCAGCCTACCAGCACACCACACCGCATCTTTGTCTAAAGCCCGTGGTGGATGACACGCACCTGTTACTCAACGCGGTGCTGGTGCGCAGCGCGCAAAGCATCGCGCTAAAAGAACAGGGACATGGGATGCGCAACGCGGTGGTCGATCCGGTCGACATGCGCGGCTTCACGGCAGTCGTGCTCGCAGTGCACGCCGCGATGCCGCCGGATCTGCTCCAGCAACAGTTCGCCGCCCAGGCGAAAGCCGGTCCCTCTGAACGGTTGCCGGACCTGGTGCGCGGCCACTTGCCGGGCATCGCGCTGCAGGCGTTGCCGGTGCCGCCGCGACAGATCCCGTTCAACGCGGGCTTCGTGTACTACGAACTCTCGCGTAGCGGCCCGTTGTGGGAAGAAGTCGCGCGGCACGGCGGCCTCGCCCTGCATGTCGCCGGTGATTTCCCGTCGCTGAAGCTCGAACTGTGGGGCGTGCGCGGCTAGCACACATCAGCCGCTATCGGGCAGCGGGAGCTGCTCGTGCCTGAGATCAGAAGGCGCGACGAAATTGCAGAGAAAAAAGGTAAACGAGTGAATTCAGACGTAGCGAACCGTTCGGGCGAGCGTGACCGGTGGCCAGGCGATCAAGACGGCATTCAGAGCACCGTCCCGCGCTCCGCACCAGGAGGACAGTCGTCCCGGAGTGCGGGCGCGGCAGCGTCCGGAGCGTCTCTTCATCGAGATGTGCCGCAGGGGGAATCGACTGCGGAGCGCCTTGCCGCCATCAGAGCGGCCCGCAATCCGCTGCTCGAGGCAGCTCGCCCTCTATTGCGGGCGCTGGCGGACTTGCCCGATCAGTTGGAAAAGGACGGAATGGATCAGTTGCGAGTCTTGCTGGAGCAAGAAGTGCGGATCTTCCAGAAGCTCTGCGATCAGATCAGTATCCGACGCGATCACATGCTCGGCGCACGCTATTGCCTGTGCACGGCACTCGACGAAGCCGCGATGCAAACGGTATGGGGAAAAGGCGATGAAACCGGCGTCGAATGGAATACCAACGGTCTTGCCACGCTTTTCCACGAGGATCGCCAGGGCGGCACCAAAGTCTATCTGTTGGTCGGGCGGCTGATGAGCGAGTCGCAGGAACATCTCGACCTGCTCGAACTCATTTACCGGATTCTTAGCCTCGGCTTCGAAGGTCGCTACCGCTACGAGGCGGATGGCCGACGCAAACACGAAACCGTGCGTCAGCGGATCTGCAACGAGATCATGTCGCAACGCGGGAGCCTGGCCGTCGCACTATCACCTCACTGGCAATCGGATGTGACGGGCAAGCGCGTGTCGTTCTTCGACTTCCCGGTATGGATCACGCTTGCCGTTCTATCAGCCATCCTGATCGGTCTGTTCGGCTATTTCAAATACGAACTGTTGAACCGGAGTGCCGAGGTCCAAAAACAGATCGCCGACATCGGGCGCATGACGCCCCCGCCTGCCCCGCCCGCACTTCATCTCAAGGAACTGCTGAAGAACGAGATTGCCGCGGGCACCGTGAGCGTCGACGAAGACGCGCATCACAGTTCAGTGACGTTCCACGGTGATTCGATGTTCCCGCCGGGCGCCGCGACGGTGAAGACGTCGATGACGCCGTTGGTCACGAAGATCGCGGGCGAAATCGTCAAGGTACCGGGCAAGGTAACGGTGCTGGGTTACACCGATAACCTGCCGATAAAGAGCCGCCAGTTCGCGTCGAACGAAGCCTTGTCCGAGGAGCGCGCCACCCAGATCATGCAGATGCTTCAGACCGCGGGCGTGCCGGCGGCCCGGCTCGAAGCAGTAGGAAGGGGTGACGCCGATCCGATAGGCGATAACGCAACCGTGCAGGGCCGCGCGCAGAATCGCCGCGTCGAAATCACGGTCGCGCAATAACGGGCCAACGAGGACACACGGGAAATTCAAGCATGAAGAAGTTGTCGTTTCTGGTATCGCGCCAGTTTCTTGCCTTTGCCGCGCTGCTGGTTGTCGCGCTGGTGATCTGGTTTGTCGGTCCCCTTGTTGCGTTCGGTGGGCTGAAGCCGCTCGCAACCGTCGGGATGCGTGTGCTGGTGATCGGACTGATGCTGGGCGGCGTGCTGCTGTGGCTAGCCGGCTGGTCCACCAGCGTGATGTTCGTGGCGCTACTGTGCCTGCTCATCTGGTATGCGTCGCCGCTCCTCGCGTTCGGGCGCGAACAGCCGTTTGTGCCCGCGTCGGCACGCGTGATCGCCATTGCAGTCGTGCTGGCGATCTTCGCCGTGTACTGGACTTTGCGGCTCTGGCAGAGAATGCGCACCGACGCGCAATTCCTCAAGAGCCTGCTCGACTTCGGTGGCGCAAAAGAGGCATCGCCGGCTGCGGCGCAGCTGGAAAAAGTGCAGGCGATCGTATCGGGCGCATTGGCGCGGCTGAAGGCAATGCGTACCGGAGCACGCGGCATCGGACGCCTGTTTCAGGGCAAGCGCTACCTGTACGAACTGCCGTGGTACATCACGCTCGGCTCACAGGGTTCGGGGAAAACGGCCGCCTTGCTCAATGCCGGCCTGTCGTTTCCGGTCGCGGGCCAGATGCAGCGTACCGTCGGCGCCCTTGCCGGCACCGAGTCCGTCGACTGGTGGCTGACCAACGACGCGGTGCTGATCGATACCGCGGGCCACTACACCCGTCACGGCACCTCGCAACACAGCCGGCTGTTGTCGACGGTCGCTACTGCCGGAAGGAAATCTGCCGACAGGACGGATGCCACGTCAAAGAGCGAAAGCGCGCACGACAAGGACAAATCGGTCGTGGCTCTCCCGGTGCAGCCCGCTGCCGCTACGGCTTCCGCCACGGTCCATCCCGCCTGCGGCCCGTTGCACGAGAAAATGGATGCGGCCGAGTGGTTCGGCTTTCTGGCGATGCTGCGCAAGCACCGGCCTCGCGCACCGATCAACGGCGCACTACTGACGCTGGATCTCGCCGTGCTGACGAGTCTCGACGACAGCGCGCGCATGGCCGAAGCGGCTGCGTTGCGCGGACGTCTCGCGGAGCTGCGCCAAGCGCTCGGCATCCGTTTTCCGGTCTATCTGGTCGTGACCAAAATGGACCGGCTGACCGGCTTCAACGAATACTTTGCTTCCTTGCCAGCGGAGGGACGCGCCCAGTCCTGGGGTTTTACGCTTCCCTACGGCAAGGAGACCATTGCGGGGGAAGGAGTTCGCACTCGCTGCAACGAGGAACTCGGCTTGCTGGCAAATCGTCTGGCCGACGGCGTCAACACGCGCTTGCAGGACGAGTTCGATGCCACCCGACGCCGGCAGCTTGTCGCGCTATCTGAAGAGTTCGCCGCACTGTCCCGACCGCTCGGCGAGCTGGTCGAACGCGTCTTCCTCGACTCGCGTTACGACGATACCCAACTTCACGCCACTCTGCGCGGCGTCTATTTCACCAGCGCGATCCAGGCAGGCGGCACACTTGTGGCCGAGCGGCGGACTATCGCGCAGCGGCTGTCGGCGTCGCTCGATCGGGTACTGGGCACACGCGCGTCGAGACCGGCCGGCAACCAGAGCTACTTCCTGCACGATCTGCTCACGAAAGTCGTGTTCGCCGAGGCGCAGCTGGTGCGACCCAATCTGCGCTGGGAATTCCGTTTCCGTCTCCTGCGGCTCATCGGCCATGCCCTCGCTGTGCTGCTGTTCGCATGGCTGGCCATCGGCCTGCGCCTGAGCTTCGGCAACAACAGCGACTATCTCTCCATCATCAGCCGCAAGACCCAGGCGCTGGCCGCGAAGGTCGCGCAACTGTACAAGGAGCCGAAACCCGAGGCGATCCCCGATACGCTCACCGAGGCACGCTACCTGCCGACCTTCCCGAGGCTCGACCTGTCGGACCCGGATAGCGCATTTCGTTTCGGCCTTTACACCGCGCCTGACGTCGTCACTGAGAGCCGTCGCACCTACGACGTGCTCGAGGACAACCTGCTGCTGCCGCAGATCGTCAAGCGTGTGGAGGACGTCATCTCGCAGGCGGTGGCCAACAAGGATTCGAAGGCGGCCTACGACGCGCTGCGCGTCTACCTGATGCTCTACGACAAGGCAAAATTCAACGCCGACGACGTGAAGGCCTGGGTGTTCAACGACTGGGCGAATACGGATAGCGCAACGGCCTTCGGCGGCCGGGCCTCGATGATCGACCACGTACAGCAGCTCTTTTCAGGAAGCCGCGTGGTCCAGTCACCGTTGATCCGCAACGATTCACTGGTCCAGCAGGCCCGCTCGTTTCTCGACGGCAGCAATGCAACCGGGCGTCTGTACGAACGGGCCAAGACGGCGATGCAAAAGGAAGCGCCCGACGAATTCACGTTGATCCGCTCGGTCGGGCCGCAAGCCGGACTCGTCTTCACGCGGGCGAGCGGCGCGCCGCTGTCGCGTGGCGTGCCTGGACTGTTCACCTTCGACGGATACCGGCATCTATTCGACAAGCGGCTGCCTGAGTTCGTGGAGGCCGCACGCGACGACGATGCGTGGGTGATGGGTCGCTCCTATCTCGGCGAGGCTCAAAAAAAAACATCTGAATTCGTAGGCGCCGTGAGCGGCGCTGACGACCCGCTGACGGACGCCATCCGCCGGCAGTATCTGACGGAATACGCGCAACAGTGGGACGCGTTTCTCGGTGACATCCGTACAGTGAACGGCACCAGTCTGCAGTTCAATCTGCAGGTGCTGCGCAGCTTTGCGGCGCCTGATTCACCGCTTGCCCGGCTCGCGCGCGCAGCGGTGCGCGAGACCACGCTGACGCAACCCGTCGCGGCAGCGGACGGCTCTCTCCTGCAAAAGGCGGCTGACCAGCTAAGCCAGAAGGCGGACAAGACGCTCGGGATACGGGCTTCGGAAATCATCGAACGCGAGCTGGTCGATAGCCACTTCGCCGCGCTGCGCGAGGTCGTCACGGGCAACGCGGACGGACAGGCCGCACCGCAAGCGGCCACTGCGCAGGCCGGCAAGACCGGTCTCGACGGTGTCGCGAGCTTGTTGAACGACTATTACACATCGCTGACTGTCGCCGACAACGCCATCGTCAACAACAGCATGCCGCCGGCAAGCGACACGGCGTCCAAACTCAAGATGACCGCCAACACGATGCCGGCTCCGTTTCGCGCCGTATTGCTGGCGCTGGCGGGGGACGGCTCGCGCGAGGTGAATCAGGGCATTGGCCAATTGTTGTCGCGACAGATGCAGGCGGTGGTTGGCGACACCTGCCGGCTGACGATCGAGGGCAACTATCCGTTCGCAGCCGACAGCAAGCGCGATGTCCGTATCGATGACTTCACGCGCGTCTTCGCACAAGGTGGCGTCATTGACGACTTCTTCACGAAGACGCTCTCGGCATTCGTCGACACCTCGGCAAAACCCTGGCGCTACAAGACGTTGGCTGGCGCCACCGAACCCGTCCAAGGTCCGGACCTCGAACCCTTCCAGCATGCCAAGACCATTCGCGACATCTTCTTTGCCGATCCGGATCAGAAGCAGTTGTCCTGGAAGGCCGATATCCGGATTCCTGAACTCGATCCGACGATCACCGGCCTGATGGTCGACATCGACGGCCAGACGACGCTCTATCAGCATGGGCCGGTTGCGTCGTTCCCGGTGACCTGGCCAGGACCTCGCGGCGGAGTGCACGCGGAGATGATGGCCGAGCCGCGCATCCGGCCGGAGAGTTCGACGATCACAGCGGACGGTCCGTGGGCGCTGATGCGGCTGGTCCAGAAAGGGCAGGTCGTCGAGACCACGACACCCGGACGCATACGTGTCGCATTCGATTTCGACGGCCGCAAAGCCGTACTCGATATCGCCGGTGTAAGCAGCGTCCCCAATCCCCTGACGAGCGATGTGCTGAAAACCTTCCGATGCCCGAGCTCGATGCCGGTGTTCACCCTCACCGACAGCGGGCCGCCGGCGGGATTGCCGCCGGGCGCTCCGGCTGCGGCGCCGGGCACGCCTCATTGAACTCGCACACGACATCCGGGGAATGCACATGACATCGACATCCGGTCCGGCCATTTTGCCCACGCAACCACGCATGCCCGCATCGCCGCCGATTCGCACGCGTGTCGAGGCGGCCGAGGCCGCGGCAAATCCGCTTCTCGAAGCGGCGCGCCTTTTGCTCGACGCACTGGCCGATACGCCGGTGGCACTCGACGGCCAGGCCGTCGAAATGCGTTACAGGTGGCTCTCGCATGAAGTCAGGGTATTCGACAAAGCCTGCGCCGAACTCCGTCTTCGCCCCGATCACGTTCAGAACGCGCGTTATTGCCTGTGTTCGGCGTTGGACGAAGCTGCCATGCAAACTGCCTGGGGCAAAGGCGTGTCGACTGGTGTGGAGTGGACGGCGCATAGCCTCGCCGTTGCGTTCGGCGGAGATCGCCAGGGCGGCGACCGGGTCTATGCGATCATCGAGCAGGCCATGCTTGATCCGCTCGAACATCGTGACCTGATTGAGGTGATCCAGAAGGTGCTGGACCTCGGCTTCAAGGGACGGTACCGGTTCGCGTCGAATGGGCAGGCCGAACTCGAAGCGGTTCGCAGGCAGCTTCACAACGCCGCCGCGACAACGAACCGATCAGCACCCGCGCGTCTTGCTCATACCGCAGTCACTGCCTCCGCCCTCACTCCGTCGCCACGCGATCACTTCGATCCGGAAGTCAGGCTTGCGGCAGCGGCGCCAAGACGCAAGGCGTATCTGCGGGTTGCGCTCGCCCTCATGCTTGTCGCGCTGCTCGGTTTCGTTACCTACGCCGGCTTCCACACCCGAGTTGATGAGCCGCGACCGGCTCAACTCGCAAAGCCGGCTGACGTACTGGCGCGGAATCTGGCTGATCTTCTGAAGAACGAGATTGCTGCCGGCACGGTCAGCCTGATGGAAAATGCCCGGCAGGGAACCATTAAGCTTCGCTTTGGCGACATGTTTCTGCCGGGCGAGACAAGTGTGAACGCCTGGGTTGCGCCGCTGATCGCCATCGTGGGAAGAGAAGTTGCCCGGATGCCGGTAACGGTGCGGGTCACAGGGTATGCGGACAGTTTGCCGGTCGCCAGGTCTTCGCTGGCGTCCAACCAGACGCTGTCCGAAGAGCGCGCGAAACAGGTCATGCAGATTTTGCTCGCAGCGGGTCTGCCGTCTGATCGTGTCATTGCAACAGGAAAAGGCGATGAGGAACCGATTGCAGCCAACGACACGCCTCACGGCCGGATGAAAAACCGGCGCGTCGAGATCACGGTGACGCAGTAGCAGCGCGGCTGCGCAGCCACCCATACCACGCTTCCATGCCCTCTCCGCTCTGCGCCGACACCTGAAGAATCTGCATTTGTGGATTGACACGCTTCGCATACTCGATGCACCGCTCCACATCGAAGCGCAAATGCGGCAACAAGTCGATCTTGTTCAGCAACAACAAGGAACACGCCCGGAACATATGCGGATACTTGATCGGCTTGTCCTCGCCTTCAGTCACCGAAAGAATCAATACCTTGGCGGCTTCACCGAGATCGAAAAGCGCGGGACACACCAGATTGCCGACGTTTTCGATCATCACCACCGAATGCAGCGGCGGGTCGAGTTGCGTCAATGCTCTCGACGCCATCTCCGCGTCGAGATGGCACCCGGTGCCGGTGTTGATCTGCACCACGCGCGCACCGGTCGCGCGAATCCGCTCGGCGTCGTTGAGCGTGGCCTGGTCGCCTTCGATCACCGTCAGCGGGAACGCGTTACCCAGATCGCGAATCGTTCTTTCGAGCAATGTCGTCTTGCCGGCGCCCGGCGAGCTCATCAGGTTCAGCGCCAGGATCGAACGGCCGGCGAGCCAGCCGCGATTGCGTTCGGCCAGTAGCTGATTTTTCGCCAGGATGTCGCGTTCGAGGTTGATCGAGGTGCTGTGTTCGTGGTGATGTTCGTGATGGTGGTGGACATCTCCGTGATCGTGCACATGATCATCGTGATGGCTGTGCGAGTGTGAATGCGAATGCGCACTGACACCCACAAGATGACGCGGGATGACTCGCCGATAGGCAGGTCCGGCCGAGCCCGCACCTGCGGTTGTCGACTCAGACTGAGACCCCGCCTCCACCGCCTCATCCAGATCGGTCACTGCCGCGCTCTGCGTATTCGAGCATCCGCATGTCGTACACATCACACCACCTCCATCTGCCGGATCTTCAACTGCTGACCGGAAACCAGTTCGAGATTCTCGCTGCCGCACGCGCATTGCCCAAATGGCAGGTCGACCGCGAGCGTCGCGCCGCATGTGAGACAGCGCGCCTCGCCCGGTATAACGACGATCTCGAGTGTCGCGCCCTCCACCGCCGTATCCTTCGCGCACACGTCGAAGCAAAACCGGATCGCCTCCGGCATCACCGCCGACAGTTGCCCGATCTCCAGCGTCACGCGCCGCACGCGCGCGCCGTGCGCCTGTTCCGCGCAAATCTCGACGACGCTGTTCGCAATACTCAACTCGTGCACGGCGCACTCCCCGTTGGCCGCTCAACAGATGCGCGGCAGTTGCTCGCCCACCAGCATATCGACGATGCGTTGCCCGCCGAACACGGTCCGCATCACGACTAGCCCATTCGCCTCCGCCTCGTTCCGTTCAACCGTCCCGATCACCGCCGCCTCGCGTCCCACCGGGTGCGCGCGCATGGCCGCCAGCACGCGTTCGGCGGCGTCCGCGGGCACCACGGCCACCAGCTTGCCTTCATTGGCCAGATACAGCGGGTCCAGGCCGAGAATCTCGCACGCGCCCTTCACCTGTTCACGCAAGGGCAGCGCGGCTTCATCGAGCCGTATCGTCACGTTCGAACTTTGCGCGAATTCATTGAGTACGGTCGCAACACCACCGCGCGTCGCATCGCGTAGACAGTGGATCTGCGGACACGCGTCGAGCATCGCCGCGATCAGGCCGTTGAGAGGACAGCAATCGCTTTCTATGTCGGCTTCGAGTGCAAGCTGCTGACGCGCCACCAGAATCGCGGCGCCGTGATCGCCGAGACAGCCGTTGACGATCACCACGTCGCCCGGACGCGCGTTGCGCGCCGAAATCGAGACATCGTGGCGCACCACGCCAACGCCCGTGGTGTTGATGAACAGCTTGTCGGCGCAACCGCGCTCCACCACTTTCGTGTCGCCCGTGACGATCGCGACGCCGGCTTCGAGCGCGACGCGCTGCATGCTCGCCGCGACGCGGCGCAGAAGATCGACGGAGAACCCCTCCTCGATCACCACGGCGCACGACAGGTATAAAGGCGTCGCGCCGCACACCGCCAGGTCGTTCACCGTCCCGGACACGGCCAGTGTGCCGATGTCGCCGCCCGGAAAGAATAGCGGATCGACCACGTAGCTATCGGTTGTAAAAGCGAGCCGGTCGCCGTGCGCGGCGAGATCGGCCAGCGCGAAGACGGCCTGATCTTCCAGCGCCGCGAGCGTGGGATTGTCGAAGCTCGACACGAACACGTCTTCGATCAGATCGCGCATCGCGCGGCCACCGCTGCCGTGCGCCAGATTGACTGTAGCGTCGCGCACGCGGTGCGGCGCACTGGCTTTGATCGAAGTAGAAGCGCGATCGTTCATGGGCCACCTCGCACGGCGGACACGCCAACCACATCGGCCCTGCTACCCGCGCCAGGACACGCCCCGCCCTGAACCGCCGCTTGCCGCGCTTCACGCCGTTCATCGATACGCGACGTATCGATCCGCCCATAGTTGTAATACGCCGCGCACGCCCCTTCGCTCGACACCATCAGCGAGCCGAGCGGCGACTCCGGCGTACACGCTGTGCCGAACACCTTGCATTGATGCGGCTTGATCACGCCCTTGAGCACCTCGCCGCATTGACATGCTTTCGGATCGGCGATCTTCACGTTCGGCACCGCGAACTTGCGCTCGGCATCGAATCCCGCGAACGCCTCGCGCATCCGCACGCCGGAATGATCGATCGAGCCGAGTCCACGCCACTCGAAAAACTCACGCGTCTCGAACACGCGCGTGACCGCCGACAAAGCCTGCGCGTTGCCATCCTCCGGCACGATCCGCCCATACTGGTTCTCGACCTCGCAGCGGCCATCCGCAATCTGCTTGAGCACCATCCACATCGATTGCAGCACGTCGAGCGGCTCGAAGCCCGCCACCGTGATCGGCTTGCGATAGTGCCGCGCGATGAAGTCATACGGCCGCGTGCCGATTACCATGCTGACATGTCCCGGACCAAGAAAGCCGTCGAGGTGCAAATCGGGCGAGTCGAGAATCGCCTTGATGGTCGGAATGATCGTGATGTGATTGCAGAACAGCGAGAAATTCGTGACCTTTCGCGCGTGCGCCTGCAAGACGGTCATCGCGGTGCTCGGCATGGTCGTCTCGAAGCCCAGGCCGAAGAAGATCACCTCGCGTTGCGGATTGAGCTGCGCGATCTTCAATGCGTCGAGCGGCGAATAGACCATGCGCACGTCGGCGCCGTCGGCCTTCGCCTTGAGCAGGCTTTTCTTCGAACCGGGCACGCGCATCGCGTCGCCGAACGTCGTGAAGATGACTTCCGGACGCTCCGCCAGCGCGACGCAATCGTCGACGCGCCCCATCGGCAGCACGCACACCGGGCAGCCGGGACCGTGCACGAACTCCACGGCGTCGGGCAGCAATTGCTGGATGCCGTAGCGGAAAATCGTGTGAGTGTGGCCGCCGCACACTTCCATGATTTGCAGCGGCCTCTGCTTCGCGCGCTCGATGCGTGACACCAGCGCGCGAATTTCCCTCGCGAGCGTTTTCGCCTTCTCCGGGTCGCGAAACTCATCGACGTATTTCATGGCGTGCCTCCGGCGGCCGCCGTTGGCGAAGCGCCGAGACCGCCGCGGTCGTCGGCGAGCAGCGTATGCACGAGGTCCCACAGAATGTGATAAATCGCGACATGCGTCTCCTGCACGCGATGAATGCTGTCGCTTCTCACCACGAGGCAATGATCGAGCGCGGCGCTCGTGGCCATGCGTCCGCCGTCGTGACCGGAGAGTCCGATGGTCAGCAGTTCCATCTCTTTGGCCTTTGCGAACGCGGCCAGCAGGTTCTCCGAATTGCCGCTCGTCGACACGCCGATCAGCGCGTCGCCGCGCCGTGCCTGCGCGACCAGTTGTCGGACGAAAATATGATTGAAGCCGACGTCGTTGCCGACCGCCGTCAACATGGCCATGTCGGCGACAAGGTTGATGGCGGTGAGCGCGGGACGTCCCGTCGTGATCGGATGCAGAAACTCGACCGCGATATGCGCCGCGTCGCAACTCGAACCGCCGTTGCCCATCGCGAAGAGCCGGCCGCCACGGCGATACACGTCAGCAATGGCGTGAGCCGCGCGCACGACCTCGGGCGCGCTTTCCTCGAAGAAACGCGTCTTCGCATCCACACTGTCCTGCGCCTTGCGACGCACCGATTCGAGCAGGGCCGCGTCGAGCCGCTCCGCATCCCGATGCGCGCCATGCAGGAACGGATACAACGCTTGCAGCGATTCATGTTCGGGCATGGCCGGTCTCCGTGTGCTGGCGACGGCGCGCTCACGGCGCGCCGCGCAACTCATCCATCTCGCCCTGCGCGACGCCCAGTTCGTGCAGCAGCGCAAGCGTGCGCGCCGCTTCCTGCTCGTCGAGCCGGCTCATCGCAAAGCCGACATGCACCAGCACCCATTCGCCGACGCACGCGCTCGCCGGCCGGTCTTCATCGATCACGAACGCGATGTTGATCACGCGCCGTACACCGCCGACATTGACGAGCGCGAGATCGTTCGCCGCATCCGTCACTTCGACGATCTGCCCTGGGATGCCCAAACACATGTCGCCCTCCTCTCTGCCCCCGTGCGAGCCATCAACCCTCGCCGCGCTGCCGCGCCGCCGCGATGACCGCCTGCCCGAGCGACAATCCGCCGTCGTTGGCCGGCACCTGGCGATGCGTCAGCACGCGAAACCCCGCCTCGCCAAGGCGCGTTGCCACCTGTTCGAACAGGATGCGGTTCTGGAACACGCCGCCCGATAACGCGACGCTGCGCGCGTCGGCCGGGCCGGTCAGCAGGTCGGCAAGACACTCCACCATGCGCACGATCGCAATCGCCACGCCCTTGTGAAAACGCGCCGCAATCACCGGCACAGGCGTGCAGCGCAGCAGATCGTCGAGCAAGGCTTCCCACATCGGCCGGGGTTCGATGCAGCGCAACCCACCCGGCACGGTGTTGGTCAGTTCGAACGGGTACGCATGCGCGTCGCTATCGTTGCGCAGCGTGTGCTGATCGACCAGCGCCTCCAGTTCGATCGCGGCCTGACCTTCGTAAAGCACACGCTCACGGCACACGCCGAGCGTGGCCGCCACCGCGTCGAACAGACGGCCCGTCGAACTTGCGAGCGGGCTGTTCACGCGCTGCGCGATCATCGCGTCGAGCGCGGCGCGCGGACGGCCGCTCAGGAACTGCTGCATCTCCAGACCGCTGTAGTGCCGCGTAAATCCGTACCAGTCGAAAGCCGCCCGCAGATGAGCGTAGGCATTGCGCCACGGCTCGTCGATGGCGCGCGTGCCGCCCGGCATCGCCACCGGCTTGAAGCGGCCGAGACGCGTGTAGCCGCGATAGTCGGCCAGCATGAATTCGCCGCCCCACAGTGTGCCGTCGTCGCCGTAGCCGAGACCGTCGAGCGCGACGCCGAGCATCGGCAACGCATCGAAGGCGACCCCGTTTTCGGCCATGCACGCGGCAAGATGCGCATGATGATGCTGCACTTCGACCACGGGAATCTGCGAGGCTTGCGCGAGCTCGTAGCCGATCTTGCGCGACAGATACTCAGGATGCAGGTCGAGCGCGATCACCTGCGGTTCGTATTCGAACAAATGCAGATACTGCGCCACCGCGCGGCGGTAGTCCGCATACGTCAGCGCGTCTTCCAGATCGCCGATGTGATGCGAGACGATCGCTTGCGCATCGCGCGCAAGGCAGAAGGTGTTCTTGAGCTCGCCCCCCATCGCCAGCACCGCGGGGGTGTCGGCAAAACCTTCGGGCAACAGCAGCGGCGCCGGCGCATAGCCGCGCGCGCGCCGAACGATCTGCGCGCTACCCCGCACGACGCGCGCCACCGAATCGTCGACCCGGCGCGAAATGTCGCGATCGTGCATCAGGAAGACATCGGCGATACGGCCGAGACGCGCGCGGGCGTCCGCGTTGTCGATGCACGGCGGCTCGTCGCTGGTGTTGCCGCTCGTCACGACCAGCGCGGAATCGATCGACTCCGTCAGCAGCCGATGCAGCGGCGAGGACGGCAGCATGAAGCCCAGCGTGCCGACGCCCGGCGCAACACTTGGCGCGACGCATTCGGCGCCGTCGGCGGACATGATCACGATGGGTCCGCCGGCGCTCGCGAGCAGCGCGCATTCGGCCTCGCTCGGCGTGCAATACCGCCGCATGGCTTGCAGATCGCGCGCCATCAGCGCGAAGGGTTTGCGCTCGCGCCGTTTTAGCCGCCGCAGACGTGCGACCGCGGTTTCATCGCTCGCATGGCAGGCGAGTTGAAAACCGCCCAAGCCTTTGATCGCGACGATCGCGCCGTGCCGCAACAGCAGGCTCGCCGCGCGGCACGGGTCGTCGCCATTCACGCGCGCGCCGTCGCGGCTCTCCAACCAGACACGCGGGCCGCATGCGGGGCACGCAACCGGTTGCGCGTGAAAGCGCCGGTCGGCCGGATCGTCGTATTCCGCGCGACACGCGTCGCACATGACGAACGCCGCCATTGTGGTATTGGCGCGATCGTAGGGAATGGCTTGTATGATCGACAGCCGGGGTCCACAGTGCGTGCAATTCGTAAACGGGTAGCGGTAGCGGCGGTTCGCCGGATCGGCGATTTCCGCCGCGCAATCGGCGCAGATGACGGCATCGGGTGTGACGCCGGTTTGCACATGGCCGCTCACGCTCGGCACGATACGAAAGTCGTTGGCCTCGGCCGCCTCGTTCAATTGATGCCGCTCGATCGCGTCGATCCGCGCAAGCGGCGGACACTCGGCACTCAGGCTGTCGATGAAGCGCTGCAGCATCCACGCGTCGCCCCATGCGTGAATCAGCACGCCGTCGCTGTCGTTGCAGACGTCGCCGACCACGCCGCAGGCATGCGCAAGCCGCCACACGGTCGGCCGGAAGCCTACGCCCTGCACCAGTCCGCGCACGCGGATCTCTTCGCCGACCGGTCCCACGACCGCCGGATGCTGCGCCGAACCCTGCCCGGCGGGCTGTGCATGCGTGCTCATCGCCATCTCCCTGGCCGTTGTCGCCTACATGTTGCGGATGCGGATATAGCGCTTGATGTCCTTCATATTCGCCAACACGCCGACCACCAATGCCGGCAACAAGAGGTACTTGAAAAATCCTTTCATGATGTCTCCCGCTTCAGTCGTTTCACACCGTATGCATGACGTGTTCGCGCACCCCGCATGTCAGGCCACGCGCGCGGCGCGCTGTTCCAGCCTCGCCGTCACGAGCCGCACCACCACTTCGGCGGCCTGCTCCACCGCGGCCGCCACGGGGCGGCTCAAACTCATCCGTCCTTCTTCGCCCTCTTCGCAACCGAAATCCTGCGGCTCGCAGCCGAGCACGACGATGTCCTCGCACCCGCCGCCGAGCATCCGCACGGTTTGCAGCACCTTGGCCGGGTCCATCTCATGCGGCGACATCAGGATCGGCACGGCGTACGGATCGTCGCTCGCAGCGCCACCCGACTCTTCGATGGACGGCTCGATCACGTACAGCGTGCCGGGCGCGCCGCCGCGCTGCGTCGCGTCGATCAGGATCGCGCTGTCCACGCCGTCGAGCAGCGCGTAACACAGATCGACGCCGCGAATGCCGAAGTCCGCGACGTTTACACCCGCCGCGAATGCCGGCAACTCACCCGCGGCCAACTGTTCCTGCAAACGCCGCACCACTTCGACGCCAAAGCCGTCGTCGCCGAGAAACACGTTGCCGATGCCGGCCACCAGAATCGCGCTCATACGAGCCCCCGCCGGGCGCCGGCAGCATGCCCGAGCGGCTCGATCTCGTCCGGCCCGAAGAAGAACCGATGGCCCGGCATGCGCTGCACGCCGAAGTCCTTGCCCGGATCGTCGTCGATAGTCACGGCGACATGCACGTGGTCGTCGAAATCGCGTTCGATCGATTCGATCGTCGCGACCATGCCGCTCAGCGCGATATCGAAGATGTCGGCGCGGCCGCGCGGGCGCAAGCGCACCTGATCGCCGATGCGAATCTCCACGCCCGCGACCCGCACGCAGGCAAGATGCGGTCGCGCATCGAGTTCGGCCCACGGCGAGACGGGCATGGCGGTCTGCGCCGCGGAGATGGACGCGCCCACGCTCGCCGCGTCGAGCGCGCGCACCTGCCGCAAGGTGCCGTGCAGCTTCTGCATCTGCTCGGCGCCCAAACCTTCGGTGCGCGCGAGCAAGGCGCGAGCACGCTCGTCGGTGGCGATCATTTCGCGCTTTTCTTCGCCCGTCATGGTGAGAATGCGCAGCGTGAGAATCTCGTCGATCTCCGTGGCGTCGAACAGATCGCCGGCGCTTTCGGGCGCGATCTGCGGAAAATCGTAGAGGATGATCGGCGAGGCGAGCATGGTGTCGGGCCGCTGTTCATCGCCGACCAACACCGGCCACACGCCGATATTGCGGCACGCGGCCGACGCCGCCGCGAGCTCGTCGGGCGGATCGATCGACGAGATCCACGTGCCGCGCTCGATGCTCAGCACGGTATGGCACGAGACCAGCGCATACAGCGAAGCAGCGTCGCGCGTGAGGTCGCGCGCATGCTCGAGCGGCGTCTCGTTGACGATGCGCACCTTCAGCCGATAGACGCCCGCCGCCACGCTCGCCGCACTGATTTCCACGCGGCCTTGCAGCGCCGCACGCGTGCGGCGCAGCGCGCCACGCAGCGTGCCATGCCGGTCCGCCAGCGGTTCGAGGTCACTGCCGGCGTCGAATGAAAACGGCATATCGCGCGGCGCGTTGAGCAATTCGCCCAGCACCAGCACCGGCAGCGCGAGATGCCGTTCAGCCGCTTCCTGCCACGGCGTATAGCGCCGTTCGTCGATATCGAGCCCAGGCACCGTGCGCCACGCGGGCTCGCCCGACTCCGGGCGCACCGCGGCGTTCTCCGACACGTCCAGCACCATCCGCTCGATCACCTGCAAGAACCCGGGCCGCACCGCGACGCGCGTATGTTCGCCGCCGCGCAGCAGACACTCGCTTTGCGTCACCCACGGATCGCTGCCGGATGCCTCCGCATAGGCGCGCGGATACACGCCTCCGAAGGTCCAGCGCTGCCGGTTCTTCACCGAAGTCGGCCGGTACGGATACAGCATGTAGCCTTCGTACAGCACCGCCTGCACCACGCTTTCGACCGCGTTCACGATATGTCCTCCTCGAGCTTGTCGAGCAGGCTCGTGACCGCCTGGTCCCAGCTCGTCAGCCCCCCACGGGTTTTGAAGCGCGAGAGGCGATCGAACACGTCGCGATGCAGGCACAGCCATGCGCCGCTCGGGTAATAACGAGCCATCATGTCGCGCCATAGCGCCACCGGCAGACGGTACGCCGCCTCCTTGTGCCACGGAATCGGCGCGACCTGCAATGCGCCGTCGGCCTCACGATAGAACACGGTGCCGCTGAACTGCAGCATCAGCGGAATCTCGCCCTCTTCGAGTCCGTGAAAATATTTGGTGGCGGCTACATTGAAATCGTAGCTGCACGGCACGGGCAGATCGAGCGTGCATTCGCCGGTAAACGGAGGCGCCACTGCCGACGCATGCGTCCACAGCATCGTGCGTAACGTATCGCCCCAACGCGGCGGAATGCCGAACAGGTCTTCGAGACCGTACTGCTCGGCGGGCGCGTAGCGGCGTTTCGCGGCTTCGATCTGGATCTGGCATTGCAGCGTGATGCTGGCGATCTCGCGCTGCGGCGCATTGTCAACCGCCGTATCGACGACACGCAGCTTGAACATCAGCAGCGGCGCCGCGGCAAACGGCACCACTTCCGCCGACTCGACAGTGAATCCGAGATCAGGCATGGAGCAAGCCCTCCGGTACGCGGCCCTGAGTCTTCAGCGCGGCGAAGAAACGATGGATCGCGTCCCAGGCCTGCCGTCCGCCAGAGACACCACGCCAACGCGCGCGAATTACGCCGGTGAGCGCATAACATTGGTCGATCGGCACGCGGTAGTACTCGCGCGTGCCCTCGCTGCGGTTCACGAGCAGCGCTTCGACATCGGGCTCCAGTTGCGCGAGCCACGGATTGTCGGCGACGAGTTCGGTCCACGCCTGCAGATCCAGCAGCGACTGCGTGCCGCCCGCCGGTCCGGGATACAGCGCGACGATCCGTTGCGCCGAACTGTCGTGAAAGAAGAAAGCCATGTCGATGGGAATCGCCAGCGCGTCCCACTGCGCGTCGCTCATGTGAAAGCCGTCGAGATAACGCGCGTCGCGCGGCACCGGACGATAGCGCGCGTTCTGCTGATTGCCGAACAGCAGCGCGCAGGCACGGCAGCAGCAATACAGTTGGCGTTTGGCGATTTCGAACAGATGAGGATGGTCGGCCAGCAGCGGCGCGCCGCACAACTCGCAATGCACGTCGTCGGCTTGGCGCACGAAATGGCGCACGGCCGCGACCCAGCCGCGCGTCGTGGCGGCGGCGGGTGTCATTGCGCGCCGGCCTCGGTCCGGCTGGCTACCTCGGTGTGCTCGGAGCGCGCGTCGGCGTGCGGGTCAGTGTGCGTGTTAGGCACGAAGCGCAGTTCATGCACGTTGACGTCCTGCAAACCCGCGATGTCGATGCGCATCGTCTCGGGCGCAGCTTCGAAAATCGCAAGCTCGATTTCCTGCCGCAATTCGCCGACCGAATTGTGCTTGCCTTGCAGACGCCCGGCCACTTTCACGCGCACCGCTTCTTCGGCGGCGTCGAGCAATTCGATCTGAATGCCTTGCACGCCGAGCAGCGGCCGCATCTTCTCCACCGCGCGCGATACGCGCGTCGGCAGATCTTGCGGATGCAAACCGTGCAACAGAAGCAGCGCCGATACACTGGCATCGCGTTCGAACGCTTCAAGCATGGCGTCGTCCATCGCCCCGGCGGACGAAACGATTTCCAGCAGACGCGCGAGCCCGTTCGTATGCAGATCGAGCACCACCTGCAGCAGTTCCTGAGCGCTCTCGCGCGCAGGCGGATCGTCGAGCGTCTCCAGCGCCGCAATGAGTTCCTCGATGCGGCGTTGCTGGGCGGCGACCGAGCGCGAGTCGCTCGTCTGGGCGCTCACGTATGCGCTCCCTGCATCACGCCGAAGGTCGGCGAGTGCGAGGTGTCGATGGTCTTGCCGTTGCCTACATACATATGCACGCCGCACGGCAGGCACGGATCGAAGCTGCGCACTGCGCGCATGATGTCGATGCCCTTGAACTTGTCGGGGCCGTTCTCCTCGAAGATCGGTGTGTTCTGCACCGCGTCCTCATAAGGTCCGGGCGTGCCGTAAATATCGCGTGGGTTGGCGTTCCATGGCGTAGGCGGATACGGATGATAGTTGGCGATCTTGCCCTCGCGAATCACGAGGTGATGTGAGAGCACGCCGCGCACCGCCTCATGGAAGCCGCAGCCGAGGCCTTCTTCCGGCACCGTGAAATCGCTGAACGTGCGGGTGCGGCCCGCGTGTAGTTCGGCGAGCGCCTGCTCGGCGAAATACAGCGCTGCTGCTGCCGAATAGGCCTGAAAATACGTGCGGGCGCGATCGCGTTCGAGCGCATTGCTCCACTTCGGAATCTTCCATTCGAATTCGACTTCGGGCTTGAGCGCGGTCTTCGGCAAATAGATTTTCACGCTGTGACCGGTCGCCTTGATATAGCCGATATCCACCAGTCCCGCCAACGCGGTGGCCCACAGGCGCGCAATCGGACCGCCGCCGGTATCGAGCGCGAGGTGATCGCCCGTGCGCTTGTCGAGCCAGCGCGGCGACATCACCCACGTATAGTTGCCGTCGAATTTTCGCTTCTGCGGATGCGGCAGCGTAGTCTGATTCCACGGATGCTTGCGGTCCACCGGATTGCCGAGCGGGTCGTTCTTCACGAAGGTTTCTTCGTGATCCCAGTCGTCGTAATAGGAACTGCCGAGCAGAATGCGAATGTTCAGGTTGATGTCGACGAGATCGGTCGTGACCAGCTCGCCGTCCACTACCACGCCCGGGGTGACGAACATGCCGCGGCCCCATTGCGTCATGGTGTTGTAGTTGTAGTCGCACACGTTCGGGTCCTGGAACGAGCCCCAGCAGCCGAGCAGAACACGGCGCCGGCCCACTTCTTCGTAACCCGGCAATGCCTCGTAGAAGAAGTCGAACAGATCGTCGTGCAGCGGCACGACCTTCTTCATGAACTCCACGTACTTCATCAGGCGCGTGATGTAATCGGTGAAGAGCTGAATGGTCGGCACGGTGCCCACGCCGCCCGGATACAGCGTCGACGGATGCACGTGGCGGCCTTCCATCAGGCAGAACATTTCGCGCGTGTAGCGGCTCACCATCAGCGTCTCGCGGTAGAACTCGCCGGTAAACGGATTGAGCGCGGTCATGATCTCCGCAATGGTTTTATAGCCGTGCTTGTCCGCGTGCGGCGCGGGTGTTTTCTGGGCCTTGTCCCACACGCCCGGATTGGTCTCCTTGACCATCGTCTCGCAGAAGTCCACGCCCACCAGGTTGTCCTGGAAGATGTTGTGATCGAACATGTATTCGGCCGCTTCGCCGAGATTGACGATCCACTCGGCGATCGGTGGCGGCTTCACGCCGTAGGCCATGTTCTGCGCGTAGACCGAGCAGGTCGCGTGATTGTCGCCGCAGATGCCGCAGATCCGGCTCGTGATGAAATGCGCGTCGCGCGGGTCCTTGCCCTTCATGAAAATGCTATAGCCGCGAAAGATCGACGAGGTGCTATAGCATTCCGCCACCCGCCGGTTCGCAAAATCGATCTTGGTGTAAATCCCCAGACTGCCGACGATCCGCGTGATCGGATCCCAGTTCATTTCGACCAGCTTGCCCGGCGCTGCCTGGGTGGTGCCGGTCGCTTCAGGTGCGGTGCTGACGGCCATGACCTTCTCCTGCTGACTATGCTGACGACACTGACTACGCGAATTCCGCCCGCTCAGCGACGGTAACCGGTGGTGAGTTCCGAACGGTTATGACGCCATTTCGGCTCATCGTTGAGCGTGTTTTTGGTCAGCTTGCGCAAGCTGCGGATCAGCGGGCCATAGCTCCTGATCAGATTCGACGACAGCACCGCGCCGGGCGGCTCGTCCATGAACGGCATGAACTTGTCTGGGAAGCCCGGCATCGTGCAGCCGATGCAGATGCCGCCCACGTTCGGGCAGCCGCCGATGCCCGCCATCCAGCCGCGCTTGGGCACGTTGCATTGCACGACCGGTCCCCAGCAACCGAGCTTGACGATGCAATTCGGGCTGCCGTATTCGGTCGCGAAGATCGCCTGCTCGTACGAACCCGCCCGGTCGCAACCGTCGTGCACGGTGCGGGTGAACAGCCACTTCGGCCGCAACGCGTCGTCAAGTGGAATCATGGGCGCGAGGCCCGCGAGCTGATACAGCAGATAGAGCAGCGTCTCCATGAAGTTGTCCGGCTGCACCGGACATCCCGGCACGTTGACGATCGGCAGGCCCGCTTTCGACTTCCAGTCCCAGCCGAGATAATCGGCGAGACCCATGCAGCCGGTCGGGTTGCCCTGCATCGCGTGAATGCCGCCATACGTCGCGCAGGTTCCCGCGCCGACCACCGCCAGGGCGCGCGGCGCAAGCCGGTCGAGCCATTGCGGAATCGTGATCGGGTCGCCCGTATCGGGGTCGGTGCCCAAGGCGGCCCAATAGCCCTCGCGATTGATCCGCTCATTGGGTATCGAGCCTTCCATCACCAGCACGAAGTTGTCCAGCTCGCCACGCGCGGCCTGATGAAACGGCTTGAGAAACTCGTCGCCGTTTTCATACGCCAGCACGGGATTGTGTAAATGGACCTTCGGCAAGCCGGGAATCGCGCCGAGTATCACGTCCTCGATACTCGGCTGGGTGGCGGCGGTAATGGAGACCGAATCGCCGTCACAGCCGAGGCCCGCGGTGATCCAGATGATGTGCACTTCCTTGAGGGCCGGCGCGTGCTGAGTCTTGCGCCCATAGGGGACGTTGTCTGCTTCTGCCATGATGTGTCTCCACGACGTTCACGTTCTTTTGGACAAACAAAGATACGTGGCGAGCGCCGCACGGCAGTCACGTGTCCAGCAATCGATCAGGGATAATTTCCGCGTGGGGAGCGGTTAAAAAGATCGGATTTGCTGCATGTTTTCGTTTGAATGGTGCCCACCGCAATGAGCCCGCAAAACTTTTTCGAGTATAGGTCAGCGATTCGGAATAACCCAATTTTCATAGCTTGTTCGCGAAGCTTCGCGCGCCGCGATAGCCGCATCCACACGCTCTATTCAATTCTCTGACGATAGCTCTTAAGGGTTTGCGCCAAACTGATCTGCCGTGGCGCGCCAATCAGGAACGGATCTCCATCTCCCCGATTCGCTGCCATTTGTAGACCGCCACGGACAATAACCAGGCGGCCGCGAATACGCCGACGATCGCATAGCCGAGCATGCCGAAGTTATCGTTGAGAACCGCCACCGCCTGCCAGAATCCGCCATTCAGATGCAGCTTGTCGGCTACCAGCCCAAGCCCTTCGATGCTGCCGACCAGCAACGCCACCAGCACCGAAATCGTCGTGATGGTGAGGTTGTAGTAGAGCTTGCGGACCGGCTTCACGAAGGCCCAGCCGTAAGCGCCCAGCATGAGGATACTGTCGGTGGTATCGATCAGCGTCATGCCCGCCGTAAACAGCACCGGGAACACGAGGATCGACCAGATCGACATGCCTTGCGCGGCGCCCGCCGCGGAAATGCCGAGCAAGCCGACTTCGGTCGCGGTGTCGAAACCGAGGCCGAACAGAAAGCCGAGCGGATACATGTGCCAGCTTCGTGTGATCAGGCGGAACAGCGGCCGGAAGAGGCGTGCGAGAAAACCGCGATTGGCGAGCAGCATGTCGAGATCTTCGTCGACGTAGGGCTCGCCGCGGCGCACGCGCCGAAACGCACGCAGCACGGAGCGCAGCACGACGAGGTTCAGTAGCGCAATGGCGAACAGGAAAAACGTCGACACGAGCGTGCCGATCATGGCGCCCGTTTCCCTGAATCCGCTCAGCCGGGTTTGCAAGGCCATCGCGGTGACCGCAATGCCGAGCGTGGCCAGTACGACGATGGTGGAGTGGCCGAGCGAGAACATCAGCCCTGCCGTGAGCGGACGCTGGCCGGACTGCATGAGCTTGCGCGTAACGTTGTCGATGGCGGCAATGTGGTCCGCGTCCACGGCGTGCCGCAAACCGAGCGAGTAAGCCAGTAGACACGAGCCCATCAGCAGCGGATAGCCGCGAAACGCCATGAAGGCCGCAAGCCACGCCGCGAGATTAAAAGTCAGTAGCAACGCGTAGAGCCACGCGATCCGCCGGCGCTGATGGCCGGGCACCACTGCCGGGAACGCCTTCACGAACTCCGTCATGTGTTCTTCTCCCCGGAGCGAAGGCGAAGGCGGCTGCTTTGCACAGCCAGGCGCGCGAGGCGTCTTTTCGATAATAGACCTTTTCACACGCTGCGCCATCGCTCGATGGATGACGCAGCGCATCACCGCTTCAGGCTATTTCACATTGAACGCATAGTCGCCATGCGTGCGATGTCCGTCCGACGCCACGGCCACCCAATGCACCGTGTAGTGACCGGCCGCGAGCGGCGGCAGCGGCACGGCGATGAGCGCCGGCTGATGCTCGTCGACCGCGGCCTTCTGCGTGTTGACCTGCTTGCCGCTCGCGTCGGTCACCGTCAGCGAACTGAACGCCGCTTCGAGCGGCCCGTCGAAAATCACCCGCACCTGCGCGGGCGAGGCCACCGTCGCGCCCGCTCCCGGCTCCTGCTTTTGAGGGAACACGTGAGCGAAGGCCGCGCTCGCGAGCGCGAGGCCGCCGCACAGCGCCGCCAGTTTCGCCACGGCGTTAGTGCCGCGCAAACGGCGGCGTTTCATCGTGCCATTCATCATCACTCTCCTGCGTTACTGGAACAGCGGCTTGCCGATCGTGGTCGGCGCGACATCGTCGAAGAAAATATGCGCCTGCACCAGAATGCCCACATGCGAGCCGCTCGCACGATTGATCGGGATTTGCGCCTCGACGCCGAACTGCCCATAACGGTTGATCCAGATAAAGCCCGGATTGACCGTGCCGGTCGTCTGCCCCTGGCTGCGCGATAGCGGAATTTCCACCAGCGGAATCAGGTTGGCGAACGGCTGCGGCAGGCCGACATCGCGCACATGCTGTTGCAGATACGGCAAGCTGTACTGCACGGTGAAGCCGTAATTGAAGGCGTTTGGCTGTCCCGCGCCGGTGGTCAGCGCCGGTCCCGCTTCGCCCGTGATGGCGATCGGCCGCAGATACGCCAGCGAATCGGGCAGATCGCCCATGCCCTTGCCGGCAAAGATGGTCGGCGAGATGGTCGAAAAGTTGTCGGCGATCGCGCGGCTGCCCGTGCCGCCGAGTTCGGCATCCACACCGACCGAGGTCATGAATTCGTGCGCGTCGTTGACGTACAGCAGGTACTTCAAGCCAACGCCGAAGTTGTCGAAGCCGTGCGCCCGCGGATTGTTCTGCATTGCATATGTGCCGTCGACGGACACCGCGAGCCGAGGTGTGATCAGCTTGTCGTATTCGAAGTCGAAGGTGTTGATGCTCTGGTCGCCGTTGTCGCCCGGCACGCGTTGATGGCCGAACTGAAGGTTGGCTTCGTCGCCGACGCCGGGGTCGTCGACGGCCATCGTCGACGGGAAGACGCGGTTGCCCGCAATCGCGTGAGCGCCGGCAAGCGAAGGGGCGCACAACAATGCGCCGGCAGTGGCCGCGAAAAGCGCCGCCGCGCGCAGCGGTTGCCTGCGGGGCGTTGTGTGGGTAAGCATGATTCATCCTGTTTCATGGGTCGTGACAATGCCGGCGCGCGCAGCCGATAGGGACGCGCGGCGGCAACCGCGATGCATTCGATGCATCGCGCCGTGGTGACTCGAATCAGGATGCGGACGGAGGTGCCCGGGGTTGAGCGAAGGTGACCGGTTCGACGCGGCGCACGCTCTCGAAGCGGGTCGCGACAGTGTGCTGCACGGCGCGGACGGTGACGACGAACAGTGCCTCGACGCTCGGCATGGCCGGCATGTGGGCGAGCAGGCTGCAATAGCCGCAGAGGTCGCCGTCGGACATGGCCGTGTGGTCGGCGTGTTTGTCGCCTGCTGGATCCGGCGCGCTCGACGTGACCGATGTCGCGTCCAGCGTGTCGTCCTGCATCGAGTCCATCGAGTCCATCGAACCCATGGACGCCATCGACGGCATGTCGCAATGCTCGGCTGACATGCCGCTTTCATCGCTGCGTGCGGCGAGCGTGTGCGAGATCGTCGGAGCGAGCGTGGCCATCAGGATCGCGAACAATCCCAGCCAACTGCCGATCTTCCGATAGAAACGACTCACGATGCGCCCGGCGACACGATGAGGAAGCTGTCGCGGATTATGCCACGGTCGATACCGCATTCCGGTCCTGATGCGGCAGTTATGTTGGGCATTTCACTCATGCACCACGCATGCAGCGCACGTCTTCGAAGGAGCCGCGCGGAGGGCCCGCGTCGCCAACCGGCAAGAGCTTCGCGACCGCCCGGTCAATAGAGCAAACTGCCGACGCCAAACCCACCGCGGACGGTGGACAATGCGATCATCCCGGCTCGGCACGGAGTGTCCATGAAAGCGCAGCGCCCGCGTCCCCCGCACTTTCCTGGCGAAGAGCCGCATGCCGAGTGGCGCGACCACACCCTGCTCTATGTCGTCGTGGCCGGGGTCATCATCCTGATGGTCACGCTGGCCGTCTGGCTGGTCGATCCGGCGCCGCCCAAGACGATCACCCTGAGCGCCGGTCCGCACGACAGCTCGTTTCTCGTCGCCGCCGAGCAGTACAAGAAAATTCTCGCCCGCAACGGCATCAAGCTGAACGTGCTGGAGTCCGACGGCTCCGTGCAGAACCTGCACCGTCTGCTGGACCCGAAAGAGCGCGTCGACGTCGCGCTCGTGCAAGGCGGCGTCGCCGACGGCCTCGACACGTCGTCGCTGATGTCGCTCGGCAGCGTTTTCTATATTCCTGTGGTGGTGTTCTATCGCGGCACGGGCCTGAGCCAGCTTTCGCAACTGGAAGGCAAACGCGTCGCGGTGGGCCGCGAAGGCAGCGGCACGCGGCTGCTGGCGCTCAAACTGCTGGATGCGAACGGCATCGAGCCGGGTGGCGACACCACGCTGGTGCCGAGCGACGGCATGCAGGCCGCCACCCAACTGGTGGCGGGTGACGTGGACGCCGCGATCCTGAACGGCGACTCGGCCACGCGCGGGCTGATGCTGCGCCTACTCAAGGTGCCCGGCGTGTCGGTGATGAACTTCGCCGAAGCGAACGCGTATACGCGTCTCTTTCCCTATCTGGACCAGATCGACCTGCCGGCCGGCGTGCTGGATCTGAAGCGCAGGATTCCGCCCGAAACGGTGCATCTGATCAGTCCGACCGTCGAGCTGGTGGCCCGTACCACGCTGCATCCGGCCATTTCCGATCTGTTGATCGAAGCGGCGCAGGAAGTGCATGGCATGCCGGGCCTGTTGCAGCGCGCGGGGGAATTTCCGAGTCCCGTCGCGCGCGAATATCAGATCAGCGAAGACGCGCAACGCTACTACAAGACGGGCAAAAGCTTTCTGTATCGCACGCTGCCGTTCTGGCTGGCGAGCATCGGCGACCGCACGCTCGTTCTGCTGCTGCCGATGGCCGTGCTGCTGTTCCCGGCCATGCGCCTGATTCCGGCGCTCTATCGCTGGCGGGTGCGCTCGCGTATCTATCGCTATTATGGTTCGCTGATTGCGATCGAACGCGGTGCGCTCGCCGATTCGACCGACGAGGAGCGCGCGCGGCTCTTCGCGGAACTGGATCAGATCGAGGATTCGTTGAATCGGCTGCGCATGCCGCTCGCTTACGCCGACGCGTTCTATGTGCTGCGCGAACACGTCGGCTTCGTGCGCAGCCGGCTGGGGGCTGCGTCGCGGCTAGGCAGCCACCCCTAGGCGGGGTGGCGGGTTTTGCCCTTTTCGGGTGACGTGAGTTGGGCGGTTCGGCCGGAAGCTGCGTGGGAGCCTTCTGGCGCGGTTTCGTGCCCGGTGTCCTGCACATTTTCGTGTGCGGTGTCACCGATCAGCCGGCCGGCTCGTCGAGCCGGCCTACGCCTTACGCCTTCGCTTCGCCGTCCTGCGAAGCCGTGGCGGCCTCGGCCGGCGCATTCGCTGCTTCGGCAGTGGCCTGCGTGGTTGCTTCAGCGGGCGCTTGCGTGGCCGCTTCAGCGTTCGGCTCCGCGGCTGTCTCGGTGGACGCTTGCGAGGCTACTTCAGCCGTCGCTTGCGTGGCCGTCTCGCCGGCCGCATTCGCATTCGCGCTCGCCGCACCGGCTGCCGCCTTCTGCGCACCCCTAGCTGCGCGATGCGCCTGCAGACGCTGCGCGCCCGCGGCTTCCTGCGCCGTGACCTTGCCCGCCTCGGCGCCCGTCAGATCGACGCGAGCCGCGCCTTCCACGAGACATTTCCAGTAGCGGCTGCCACGGCACCACGTCTTGATCGCGTCGCGCAATTCCGCTTCGCTCAACGACAGGTCCTTGGCGTGCACCACCAGGTCTTCGAAAATACCGACCTTGAGCGGCAGCTTGGGCGCCGGATTCTTCGGGAAGGCAATGGGGAAGCGCTTCTGCAGCCGCCCGATCGATTTCACCACCGGATCCACGGGCTTCGCGTCCACCGCCGGTTTGGCGTCGGACGCGGCTGCGGGCGCGGCACGGCGCGGCGGCGCGGGCTTGCGGGCAGGCCTCGCGCCCGGCTTGGACGCGTCCTTTGCAGCAGGCTTGGAAGCGTCCTTAGCGGGCTTGGAAGCGTCCTTCGAAGCAGGCTTGGCGCCGGACTTCGCGGCAGGCGCAGCCTCGCGGCGAGCCGCGGCCAATTGCTTCTTCAGTTCAGCGAGTTGTTCGAAACCCATAGCGCACAATCAATCGAGAAAGACGAGATTGTAGCAGCGTAAGGAAACACGCTCGTGACGACGCCGCGAGCCGCGCCGCGCGGGGCTCCGTGCGGGGTTGCGCGAGTGTTACCCTGTAGGCTCGGCGCGGCACGGTTAAACTCGATGTTTGCGGCCCTTCCCGCCCCCTTCCGGCCCCGTCTCCGCCCCCTTTTTGTCCCTTCCCGGCCCCGCTCCCGCGCTTCATGGACCTCAAGCAAATCCAGTATTTCATCGCGCTTTTCGAAGACGGCTCCGTCACGCGCGCGGCGAAACGGCTCAATATCGTCCAACCCGCGCTCAGCATGCAGATTTCGAAGCTCGAAACCGAATTGCGCCAGAAACTCTTCGAACGCGGGCCGCACGGCATGACGCCGACCGACGCGGCGCGCCAGATGTATCGCCTGTACACGCCGATCATGCGCGACATCGAACGGGCGCGCGACCAGTTGAGCCGGCAGGATGCGATCGTCACGGGGCGGGTGTCGCTCGGCATGGTGTCGTCGGAGGCGGAAAGCGTGCTGCCGGAGTCGCTCGCCAGATTCAACGCGATGTTCCCGCAGGTCGAAGTGTCGGTTGCCGACGGCTTCAGCGCGCAGTTGATCGACGCGGTCGAAGCCGGCCGGCTGGATGCGGCCATCATCAACAAGCCGCGCGGGCGTCTCACGCTCGACGTGGTGCCGTTGCTCGACGAGGAAATGGTGCTGGTGACGAGCGCCGCGCTCGGCCCCGACCTGCCGCCGACCGTCGATCTCGCGAAACTGGCCGGCATCGAACTGGTGCTGCCGACCCGCCGCAATGGCTTGCGCGGCGTGCTGGACGCGGCGCTGCTGGCCGCCGACGTGGTCATCAAGCCGAAGTTCGAGATCGACCTGCTCAACACCATCGTGCAGTTCGTCGAACAGAGCGGCGTCGCGACGATCCTGCCGCGCGTGGTGGTTCAGCGCAAGGTCGACGAAGGCGTGCTGTGCGCGCGCGCCATCGCGTCGCCGCCGATCGTGCGGCACATCATCCGCGTGAGCCATCCGAAGCGGCCGATCGGGCCGGCGGCGCATGCGCTGATCGATATCATCGGCGAGGAGATCCGGCGTGTGACTACCGGTGTCCCCGCCGGCTGAAACGTCGCCAGGCCACCCGCCCAACCCGCGACCTAAACCGCCTCGCGCACGGGCCCCTCCTCAAGCCTCCCACGCGTTTCCGGCACGACGAACGCGCCGATCAGGAAAATCACGCTGATCGCCCCGACGAAGATCGCCAGCGTCATCGGCAACTCGCTCGCGTCTTTCGCCACCAGGGAGACGGCGGTCGGCATTATCCCGCCGATCGCGAAGCCGATGTTCCAGGAAAGCCCCGTGCCGGTCGCGCGAATCGCCGTCGGAAACCGTTCGTTCAGGAAGATCAGGACCGGCGCGTAGCCGGCACTGCCAAGCGCGCTGAGAATCACCGCGTACACGCCGATCATCGTGATGCTTTGCGCCGTGGGCAGCAGCAGGAACAGCGCGGGCAACGCGAACAGGCGAATCAGGCCGAGCCAGATGAAAGCGCTCTTGCGCCCGATGAACGTGCTCAGATGCCCCGCCGCAACCGACGCGATCACCACCGCCACACTGCAGATCAGCAGGATCGCCGCCGCGGCACCGTTCGGAGCGTGGCTCACCACCTTGAGAAAGGTCGGCAGATAGCCCGAGGTCAGGTAATAGCCGCTGCCGCCGCCGATGGTCAGCAGCAGGTTGACGAACAGAATCGAGCGATAGTCGCGGGAAAACAGCGTGCGCACCGGCGAGCGCACGATTTCGACGGGCGCATCGAGCTTCTGCGCCGCGGCCTTGGCGGCCTTCTCGGCGGCGAGCTTCTTCCACAGCGGCGACTCTTCGAGGCTGCTGAAAACGAACAGCCCGAGCACCGAACTGATGATGCCGGTGAAGAACATGCAGCGCCAGCCCCACACATCGAACGATGGGCCGGGGAACAGCGCCGACATCGCCAGATACGTGAGCGAGGCGAGCAACGCGCCGAGGCCTGCTCCGCCGCCGCCGATCAGCCCCGACACCGCGCCGCGATATTTCGGCGCGACCGATTCCGTGCCGATGGTATGCGTCGACGCCACCACGCCGCCCACGAACACGCCCTGCACGAGGCGCAACACGAGGAACAGGATCGGCGCGGCGAGGCCCACCTGCATGACGGTCGGCAGCACGCCGAACGCGGCCGTGGAAAGACCGACGCCGACCACCGCGATGATCATCGCGCCCTTGCGTCCGTGGCGATCCGCATAGGAGCCGAACCATGCCGAGCCGAGCGGGCGCATCAGCAGCGTCACGGCAAACGACGCATAAACCGCGGCGAGCGAGAGCATCGCGTGTTCGGACGGGAAGAACAGCCGCCCCACCACCGGCGCGACGAACAGCAACACGAACAGATCGAACAGATCCAGTGCCCAGCCGAGGCACGAGGCCATTACCGCACCCATCACTTGCCGCTGGTCTACCGCGGGCAAGGCGGCGCCATTTTGCGCTGCTACGGACATCGTCATCTCCTTGACTGTCAGCGGGCCGTCTCTCGATCGTCCGCGTTTGTAGGCACGCTCTCTTGCGCGCGCTCTTGGTGGTGTTAAGAAACCTTATGGCGAGGCCGCGGTGAGCGGCGCCGTATTCGATGCTGCGTTTGCCTCGCGCCGCGCGAGCATCGCGTCGGCGATTTTTTCGGCCATCGTGATAGCCGGGACAATGAAGTCTTCGAGCGCGCCCGACTCGGCCAGCAGCGCGGACATGCGTTGACCCCGCGTGAAGAAACGCTCCATCCCCCTGTCTCCTTTGTCGACCGGAGTTAGCGCTTTAGCGCTTACTCCGATCCCATGCAACCTGGCCGCTGTCTTCCCATTCGCCGTCGTGCGGCGGTCGCATTAACTTCCGCGAAACACCGGCTTGCGTTTGCCGTGAAATGCCTCGACGCCTTCGCGGAAATCGTCGGAAGTGCGCAGACGGCTATAGCAGTGCCCTTCGAGTTCGATCGCGATCGACAGCGGCGCGTCCTCGGTGTCGTTGAGCAGCTTCTTCGCGGTGCGTTGCGCGAGCGGCGAGAACGCGCGCAGCTCGTCCACCAGCGCGTCGGTCGTGGCTTCGAGTTCCGAGTCGGCCACGCACTCGACCGCGATGCCCCACTCGTAGGCCTGCTTGCCCGGAATGCGGCGCGAGCGCATCACGATGTCCTTGGTGCGGCCGATGCCGACCATCTGCTGCAAACGGGCCGAGCCGCCCGACCCCGGAATCTGGCCGAGCTTCTGTTCCGGCAGCGCGTAAAAAGTGGTGTCGGTGGCAATGCGGAAGTCGCACGCGAGCGACAGTTCGAAGCCCACGCCGAAACAGAAGCCGCGGTTGGCGGCGATCACCGGCTTCGAGCAGCGCGCGGGCGCGGCGATATTCCAGGCAAGCTTCGACACGGTTTCCGGCGATGCTTCGAGAAAGCCCTTGATGTCGCCGCCGCTCGAAAAGTGCTCGCCCTTGGCGCGCACCACGATCACGCGCACGCGCGGATCTTCGTCGAGCGCCTCGAAAGCCGCGCGCAACTGGTCGCGCGCATGCATCGAAATCACGTTCAGCGGCGGCCGGTGCAGGATGATGTCGGCCCGCTCGCGTTGCGCGTCGATCTCGATGGAAAAGCCGTCGAGATCTTGCAGCAGGCTCTGGCCGCGGTGGGTCAGGTCGGTCATGAGGTTACTCCTTGGTGGTTTCCGTGTGAGGTGCAATGGATTCGCCGCGTGTGTCGCGTTGGTACTCGCCCGCGGACAGCTTGCGGCGCAGGATCTTGCCGACCGGCGACTTCGGTATGTCGTCGACGAACACGTATTCGCGCGGACGCTTGAAGTTGACGAGGTCGGAGGTGCGGCAGTGCGCATCGAGCGTGTCGGCGTCGACGTAATCGCGGCGCTTGACGAAGGCGACCACGCGCTGGCCCCAGCGCTCGTCCTTAACGCCGGCCACCGCGACTTCGTCGACCGCGGGATGCAGCGACAGCACCGACTCAATATCGACCGGCGAGATGTTCTCGCCGCCGCTGATGATCATGTCGTCGACGCGGCCCGACACGTACAGGTCGCCTTGCGCGTCGAAGAAACCGGTGTCGCCCGTGAAATACCAGCCGTCGCGCAATGATTTGGCGTTCGCATCGGGACGGTTCCAGTAACCTTCGAAGGCTTCGTCGCCGAGCAGGTCGGCGATGATCTGGCCTTCCTCGCCCACTTGCGCGAGGTCTTCGGGCGTGTGGGCGTCGAGCCTGACGACGCGCAAACGCGTGTTGATGCCCGCGCGCCCCGCACTGCCCGGCTTGCGCGTGGCGTCCTGATCGATGCTGAAGGTGTAGACCTCGGACGAGCCGTAGTGATTGACGAACAGTTCCGGTTCGAACGCCGCCGAGAGGCGCTTGAGCAAACCGTCGTTCATCGGCGCGCCGGCAAAACCGAGCTTCTTCACCGTCGACGTATTGATCGACGCGAAAGCCGGATCGGCCAGCAGATCGTGATACAGCGTCGGCACCAGATAGAGACACGTGAGCTTGTGCTGCGCAATCGCATCGAGTGCGAAGCGCGCATTCCAGCGGCGCACGCAGACGAACAGGCCGTCCACGAGTGCCATCGAGAGCAGCGAGCGCACGCCCATCGTGTGATAAAGCGGCATCACGCCGAGCGTGCGCTCGCCGTGGCCATACAGATTCTGCGCGACATGCGCGAGCGCGGCGGCGCGTTCATGACGATGACGGCGCGGCACGCCCTTCGCCTTGCCGGTGGTGCCCGAGGTGTAGAGAATCAGCGAGTAGTCGTCGGCATTCGCGCAGGTGTGCCCGGCGTTCAGCGCGTCCGGCGTGCTGTGCGCCATCAGTGTTTCGAAGCTCGCGGTGCGGCCCTGCGCGTCATCGAGACCGATACGCGGCAGACGTTGCGCTGCGGGACTCTGCGCGACGGCATCGGCGCAAACCGGTTCGTACACGATGGCCTTCACACCGGCATCGGTCACGCAGTATTCGAGTTCATCGGGTTTCGCACGCCAGTTCAGCGGCACGATCACCACGCCCGTGAACTGGCAGGCCCAATGCAAGGTCGCCATTTCCCAGCGGTTTTGCAGCACCACCAGCAAGCGGTCGCCATGCGCGAGGCCCAGGCCGCGCAGACCTTCGGCCACCTTCATGATCAGTCGATGCCACTGCGCATATGTCAGCGTCAACTCACCGTCGACGAGCGCGAGTGCATCGGGGCTGCGTTCCACGCTCTGCAGAAAGGTTCGGCCGAGGTCAAGCATGAGCGGCCTCCACGGTCTCGCCAGCCGTCTTGCCTTGCCGGCGCCGCGAAGCCACGTCGAGCACCGCGGCGACGATCGGCGTATAGCCCGTACAGCGGCACAGATGGCCCGAGAGCATGTCGCGCACCTGCGCTTCGCTCGGATCGGGCACGCGCTGCAGATAGTCCGCGCACGACATCAGAATTCCGGCCGTGCAGAAGCCGCACTGCAACGCGTGGTGACGCTGGAACGCCTGCTGCAAGTCTCCGAGTTTCATGTCGGACGCGAGTCCCTCCACGGTGTCGATGCAGCGTCCCTGCGCCTGCACCGCCAGCATCAGGCACGAGCGTCCCGCCACGCCGTCGACGTGCACCGTGCACGCGCCGCACACGCCGTGCTCGCAGCCGACGTGCGTGCCGGTCGCGCCCAGTTCGTGACGGATGAAATCCGATAGCAGTTCGCGCGACTCGCAATAGCCGCTGCGTTCACGGCCATTGAGCGTCAGCGTGACGCATTGCCGTTCGCCCTGCCGCATCACGTGCACGACGTTGCCGTTCGATGTGTTGCTCACTTCGCCTCCTCGATTATGCGCCATCCGAGTTGCCGGACCAGATGCCGGCGATACGCCGCGCTGATATGCGCGTCGTCCTGCGCGCCCAGCTTCCAGCTCAAATCGTTCAATGCGCTGCGCAGATCCTCGTCACGCAGACGCGGCCATTGCTCGACCACCGGCCGGTCCGCGACGCCGCCCACCGCGAGGCGGATCGAATCGCTCGTCACGACGGCCGCGCAAGCAACCATCGCGAAGTCGCCGTGGCGCGCGGAGAATTCCGTGAAGCCGTAGCGTTCGCCCGGCCGCTTCAGCGGAAAGCGCACGGCTTCGACGAGTTCATCCGGCTCGCGCGCGGTCATCAACATGCCTTGAAAAAACTCGGCGGCGGGCAGCACGCGATGTTTCTTTTTCGAGCGCAGCATCACGTCGCCGCCGAGCGCGGCCAGCACCAGCGGCAGTTCCGCGCTCGGGTCGGCGTGCGCTATCGAACCGCACACCGTGCCGCGATTGCGGATCTGGAAGTGCGAGATGTGCGGGAACGCCATCGCCAGCAACGGCACTTCGTCGCGCAGAGATGCACGCCACTCGACGCTGCCCTGCGTCGCCGCCGCGCCCACCACCAGCAAGCCCGCCTTGTGATCGACACGCACCGAGTTCAGTTCGTCGGTGCGCGAGATGTCGATCAGCATGCGCGGCTGCGCGAGCCGCATGTTCAGCACCGCCATCAACGACTGGCCGCCGGCCAGCACGCGTGCGTCCTCGCCGCTTTGCGCGAGGGCGTCGAGCGCATGCTGAGTGGTCATGGCGCGCAAATAATCGAACGGCGCGGGTTTCATGCCTGTCTCCTGAAACGGGCGAAGAGGCGCGAGAGCCACGAGCCACCGGTTTGACCCGGCTTGCCCGCCGCCTGACGGCCGAGCGATTCGAACAGTTGCCGCAACACGACCTTGGCCGCGCCTTCGAGCATGCGCCCGCCGACCGCCGCGACCTTGCCCGACACCTGGGCTTCGTAGTCGTACGAAAGACGCGTGCCGTTTTCAATCGGCGTCAATTCGACGAGGCCGCTGCCGCGCGCGCTGCCGAGCGACGACATGCCCGCGCCAGCCAAACGCAGCCGATGCGGCGCGTCGATTTCCGACAGGCCGATCTTCGCTTCGAAACGTGCCTTGATCATGCCGACGCCGACCGTCACGTCGGCGCGATACTGATTCGTGCCTTCGGCTTCGAGCGCATGGCAGCCGGGAATGACCTTGGCGAGCGCGTTCGGATCGAGCAGCACGGCAAAAATCGCTTCCGGCGACGCCGGCAGATCGACGCTGCCCTGCGCGGTAAGCGCCTTGCCGCCGCCCGGCAGCGCCGGTTTGGCCGCTGCGGCTTCACGCAACTCGGGACGCGACGGCGCGGGATCGTCGATGCCGATCAGCGCCATCACTTTCGAAGGCGTCAGCGGCAAACGGATATCGTCGACGCCGAGCGCGTCCGCCACCGCATTCGCGATGCACGGCGGCGTGCTCATGTTGTTGCCCTCGCCGAGTCCTTTCGCACCGAGCGGCGTGAACGGCGACGGCGTCTCCAGATGCACGATCACCGGATCGGGCACTTCGCAAGTGGTGGGCATCAGATAGTCGGCGAGCGTGCCGGACTGGAAGCTGCCGTCCGCGCCGTAGCGGAATTCCTCCATCAACGCCGCGCCGAGTCCTTGCGCGAAGGCGCCGCGAATCTGGCCGTCGGCGAGCGCGGGGTTCAGCAGCGTGCCGGCGTCGTGCGCGGTGACGTAGCGGTCGATCCGCACACGGCCGGTGGCGCGATCCACTTCGACCCCGCACATGTCGAACGCAAAGCCGTAGGCCGCCGATGTGTTGACGCGATCGTTCTCGTCCGGCGCCGCCATGTTCGGCGGATTCCAGAACACCGTCTCGCGCAGACCGGGTTCTTCGCCCTCGGGCAACAGCGCGGGCGCCCAATGCGGCGCATTGGCGGCGACGCGGCCGAACGGCTGCGCGCGATCCTCGGCGCCCTTTGCAAAGATGCGGCCTTCTTCAAAACGGACATCGTCCGGCGCGCAGCCCAATTGTTTCGACACGATGCGCGCGATCTTGTCTCGTACGCGCACCGCCGCCAGATGCACCGTGCCCGCCACCGCACCGGCAAAGCGGCTCGAATAATTGCCCGCCGCCACCGACCACGCATCCTTGTGTGTATCGAATTCGACATTGACGACGACATCGTGCGGCGAGACACCGAGCACGTCCGCGACGACTTGCGCGCACACCGTCATATGCCCCTGGCCCGCGGGCGTCGACGCAATCGTCACCACTACGCCGCCGAGCAGATCGACGCTCACCGTCGCGCTCGCGATCGCGCCGCTCTTCGGTCCGGCTTTTTTGCGCGCGTCGGCGGGCATTACTGTCGTGATGTAGCCCATGTTCGACACCGACGGTTCGACGATCGCCGCAAAGCCAATGCCGTACAGACGTCCTTCCTTGCGTGCCGCCTCGCGACGCGCATGCAGTTCGTCATAGCCGCCGTCGGCCAGCGCGCGGCGCAGCGCTTCCTGATAGTTGCCCGAGTCGAGCAGCGCGCCGGCCGCGGCGCGATACGGGAACGCATCGGCGGCGACGAAATTGCGGCGGTACACATCGAGCACATCGAGCTTCAGTTCGAGCGCGATGCGCTGCATCAGCCGTTCGAGCGCGAAGTACACCTGCGGTCCGCCGAAGCCGCGCACTAACCCCGTCGGCGTCTTGTTGGTCAGCACGACGCGGTTGCGCACCAGCAGATTGTCGATCGCATACGCGCCGGTCAGGCAGCCATGCATGCGATAGAACGTGGCCGGTTCCGGCGCGCGCAGATAGCCGCCGCAGTCTTCGAGTTGATCGTAGGAGAGCGCCGTGATGCGGCCGTCGTTTTCCACCGCCGCTTCGAGTGTCGATACGCGCGCGGTCGCGGAAGTGGCCGCGCTCAAATGTTCGAGCCGGTCTTCGACCCATTTCACCGGCGCACCCGCCTTGCGCGAGGCGAGACACATCAGCACAACGTACGGAAACACTGCCTGCTTCACGCCGAAGCTGCCGCCCGAATCACGCGGCGCCTTGTGACGCAAACGGTTGGCGGGCACGTTCAGCGCCATCGCCATCACCGCGTGCAGCGAGAACGGGCCCATGAAATTCGACGTGACGTCGTAGCCTTCATCGCCCGCCAGATACTCCGCGATCACCACGCCGCATTCGATCGGCGCGCAGCTATTGCGCGGATAATGCGCGACCAGTTTCACGCGATGCGGCGCTTTCTCGAACGCCGCTTCCGGCTCGCCGTAGCGGAAGTGCCGGTCGCTGATCACGTTGCTGCCGACCTTCTCGTGCAATACCGGCGACTGGTCGCTTGCCGCCTGTTCGATCGATGTGACCGGATCGAGCGTCGCGTACTCGACCTTGAGCAGATCGAGCGCGTCTTCGGCGATGGCGCGCGATTGCGCCAGCACCACCGCCACCGGTTCGCCGACATAGCGCACGCGGTCCATCGCCAGCGCCCACTGTTCCATCGGCGATTTCACGCCGACCACGAAGGGCCGCGACCACGCGCGCAGGTCGTCGCGTGTCAGGATCGCGCGCACGCCGGGCAGTTTCGCGGCGGCATCCGTGTCGATCGACACCAGTTCGGCATGCGCGTGCGGCGAGCGCAGGATGGCGGCGTGCAGCGTGCCGGGCCGGATGCCGATGTCGTCGCCGTAACGGCCGCGACCGGTGAGAATCGCGGGATCTTCCAGACGCTCCATCGGGCGGCCGAGATGACGCTGCGGGCGCTTGTCCAGTTCCGGCTCGCGGTCCTGCGTCGCCGTGTCGCCTGCGTGAAGCGTGTCGCGCCGATTCATTGGTCCGCTCCCGATTCGCGGCGCTGCGCGAATTCGTCGGCGAGTCCGCTCCAGCGCTGCGCGATCTCGCGATGCTCGATACCGAACAGATCGAGAATCCGCCCCACCGTGTGGTCGACCACGTCCTCGATGGTCGTGGGATGCGCATAGAACGCGGGCACCGGCGGCATGACGATCCCGCCCATCTCGGTGACGGAAGTCATGTTGCGCAAATGCGCGAGATTGAGCGGCGTTTCGCGCGCGACCAGCACGAGCCGGCGGCGCTCCTTGAGCATCACATCGGCGGCGCGCGTGAGCAGGTTGTCGGCGAAACCGTTGGCCACGCCCGCGAGCGTCTTCATCGAGCACGGCGTGATCACCATGCCCGCCGTGATGAACGAACCGCTCGCCACGGCCGCGCCGATGTCGCGCACGTTGTAGACCACGTCGGCGAGACGCTCCAGATCGCCGCGCGTCATGCCGAGTTCCTGCGCCGCCGTGACCGCGCCGGAGGCCGACACGATCAGATGCGTCTCGTGCGTGCCGAGGCGCCGCAACGCGGCGAGCAGACGCACGCCGATCAGCGCGCCGCTCGCGCCGGATATGCCCACGACGATACGCTCACGTTTGTGTTCAACCATGTGCGCCACCCAGATAGCTGTCGAACGCGGCGTTGTCGGCGGCGATCAGCGCGTCCAGATTCACCGTGTCCTGACCGGGAATGCGCACCCGCGTGAATACGTGCGACGGGTACACCACCGGCCGTGTAGCGTCGAGTCCCATTTTCGCGCTCACGCCTTGCAGATGCGGCGGCGCGTCTTCCGGCTGACCCACGGTGGTCGACGGATCGAGCGGCGAGCCTTGCGCGCCTTCGATCACGACCAGACCGCGATCGGCCTGAAAACGCGTGGCAATCGCCCATTCGATTTCGGCCGGGTCGTGCACGTCGACATCGGTATCGACCACCACCACCTGTTTGATGTCGTAGTGCGCACCGAACGCGCACAGAATCACGTTCTTCGCTTCGCCCTCGCGCTTCTTTTCGAACTGCACCCACAGGTGATAACGGCACACGCCGCCCACGGAGAGATGCACGTCCTTCACATTGGGATGACTACGTTGCAGATGCGCCAGCAAAGTCGCCTCGCGCGGAATCGCGCCGAGCAGCAGATGCTCCATTTCCGCCGGCACGATCGTATGAAAGATCGGCTTCTCGCGATGCGTCACCGCGGTGACTTCGATCACTTCACGCGCTTCCTGAGCGCTGTAGTACTTCGGAAATTCGCCGAACGGACCTTCCGGTTCGCGCACGTTGGGCAGAATGCGCCCTTCGATCACGATCTCCGCGAAGGCCGGCACGTTCACGCCGTTGCTCACGCACTTGACCACCGGCAGCGGCGCGCCGTGCAGCGCACCGGCGATTTCCAGTTCGTCGGAATCGATCGGGGAAATGGCTTGCGAGGCGAGCATCGTCAACGGATCGACGCCGATGGCGATCGCGACGTCGAGCGCGTCGCCCGCCTCTTCCGCGGCTTTCTGGAATGCATACAGATGGCGCGGCAACAGCAGGATCGCCATGCGATCGGGTCCATGCACCTGAATGCGGTTGATGGACACGTTCTGCACGCCGGTACGCGGATTGCGTGCAATCACGAGACCCGCGGTGATGTACGGCCCGTTGTCGTGCTCGCTATGCGTAGGAATCGGCAGCTGCTTGTGAAGATCGATGCCGCTGGTATGCACGACCTGCTGGCAGGCCGCTTCGGCACGCGGGATTTCCTTCGAAGGAACCGGCTGATCGGCCGCGTCGCGAAAGCGCGCCAGCAGATCGGCCTCGGCCACGCCCATCGCTTCCGCGATCCACGCGCGCCGCGACATGAAACCGCTGACCACCGGTACGTCGTGACCGCCCGGCTTCGTGAAGAACGCGGCTTGCGTGCCGTCCAGCCGCTTTGCAATCGCGGCGAGTTCGTGTTCGAGCGCGACCGGCTTGTCGATCGTCGCGACCCGGCCTGTGCGCGCCAGATGCGCCAGCCAGTCGCGCAGCGTGAGCGCGGCGGACGGGCGGGCCCACGTCAGGTGAAAAGTACCGTGCGATGCGGCATCGCGAGTATTCATCTACGTCTCCATCAATGCCTGGCTTCATGTCCGAACCGGGCGGCCAGTTGATGATGGAAGCGTAACGAGATCAGCGTATAACTTCTAATATTGATTATTGATGCGTCGAATCATTCCCGATGATATGCGTGTTAGCACCAATGACAGGTAATTGTAGGCAGGATATCAATAGACACCGCGCGGGCGAGGGCGCATGCGCCACCGTCGGCTTAGGGTTTGGGAGCGTCCGCGGCACACGGTGCTGGCCTTTATCTGATATGGCGCGTCATTCTCATTATGTTTGCTGATGTTTTATTCATACCAACATGGACCTTAGGCAAATCCAGTATTTCATCGCGCTCTTCGAGGACGGTTCGGTCACGCGGGCGGCGAAACGCCTGAACATCGTGCAGCCCGCGCTCAGCATGCAGATCGCCAAACTCGAGGACGAACTGCACCAGCAGCTCTTCGAGCGCAACGCGCACGGCATGGCGCCGACTGCCGCCGGCCGGCTCATGTATCGGCTCTTTCTACCGATCATGCGCGATCTCGCGCATGCACGTCAGCAACTCGTGCAGCGCGACGAGGTGGTGACCGGCCATGTGTCGATCGGGCTGATCGCGTCGGTTACGGAAAGCGTGCTGGCCGACGCGCTGTCGCGTTTCCACGCGCGCTACCCGCATGTCGAGGTGACCGTGGCGGACGGCTACAGCGCGACCTTCATCGACTGGGTGGCGGGCGGTCAGCTCGACGCGGCGCTGATCAACAAACCGCGCGCACGTCTCTCGCTCGACGCGCAGCCCTTGCTCGACGAGGAAATGGTGCTGGTGACGAGCGCCGAGCACGGCCCCGAGTTGCCGCATGCGATCGAACTCGCGCAACTGCCCGAACTGGAGCTGGTGTTGCCGACCAAGCGCCACGGCTTGCGCGGCGTGCTCGATACAGCCGCGCAACATGAAGACGTGCTGCTCGCGCCGCGCTTCGAGATCGACGTGTTGAGCACGATCGTGAAGCTGGTGGAAAGCACGCACTTCGCGACCATCCTGCCGCGTATCGCCGTGCAGCGCGCGGTGCGCCTGGGCAGCCTGCGCGCTTATCCGATCCTCGCGCCGCGCATCGTGCGGCATATCGTGTGTGTGAGCCATCCGCGCCGCCCGTTGAGCGCCGCGGCGGATGCGCTGGTGTCGATCATCGCCGACGAATTGCGCCAGGTGTCGAGCGCACCGGAACTGGACGCGACGCTAAACGGGCCGCCCAGTGATGCATCGAACGATCAGCGTTCATCGCCCTTGTCCAGGGAGCGCTCCGTATGAATGCCGCGCCATGAAGCAATGGCCGTCAGCTTTTGACGGCCACCGGCGCGTCGACGTCATGTGCCTTCAGACCGGACACGGTCACACGCAAGCCGTGCCGGCCCTCGTTGTTGCGCAGCGAAAGGTCCATCTGATGCCGCTCGGCGATGCGCGACACGATCGCGAGCCCGAGGCCGCTGCCCTCGCCTTGCGCTTCTTCGCCGCGATAGAAGCGGTCGAAGACCCGTTCGAGTTCGGCCTCCGGAATGCCCGCGCCGGTATCGACGACCTCGAAGCCAACGCGCGTACCGGCACGCTTCAGGATCACGTCGACACGGCCGCCGCGTGGCGTATGCCGGATCGCATTGTTGATCAGATTGCCCAGCAGCACGCTCATGCCGTGCGGCTCCGCCAGCACGGTATAAGCATCGCCCTCCGTGCGCGCGCCCTCGCATTCCAGGCCGATGTCGATCTCCTTCGTTTCCGCCAGCAACGAAAAATCACCCACGGCCTGCTCACCGATCCGGCGCAAGCTGACCGGCACCATCGACGTGACCGGATGCGCGTCTTCACGCGCCAGCGTCAGCAGTTGCTGCACCAGGTGAATGATGCGGTTGACGCGCCCTTCGACGCGCTCGAGCGTTTGCCCTTCGCCCTTTAACGAACCGTCGCGTGACGCCGCCTGCAATTGCAGCTTCAGCGCGGCGAGCGGTGAGCGCAACTCGTGCGCGGCATCGGCAATGAAGGTGCGCTGTGCCTGCGACGCCGTGTGCAGTCGCTGCAGCATATCGTTGAGAGCTTCGACCAGCGGCTTGATTTCGACCGGCACGCTGCCGTCCAGACGCAGCGGTTCGAGCGAGTCGATGGTGCGGGTGGACAGCGCGCGCGATAGCCCGCCGATCGGCGCCAGCCCGCGCGCCACCACCAGCAGGACCAGCACGATCGTCACCGGCACCAGCACGCCGAGCGGCCAGAGCGTGTGCAGCGCGAGTTGCAGCGCAAGGTCCTCGCGCACGGAGATGGGCTGCGCCACTTGGATATAACGCTGCGCCTGCTGCACGGCGAATGTGCGCCAGTGATACTCGCCGCGCTCCACCGTGTTGAAGCCCGCGGGCTGACGCGGAAACACCGGCGCCTGCAGCGAGTGATAGATGAGCTTGCCGGCAGCGTCCCAGATTTCGATGACGACCCGGTCGTCGGCCAGACCACCGAGGTCGGGATTACGATGTTCGCCGTCGCCCGCACCGGCGAGGTTCGACGGTAGCGACAGCGCGATCGTGCGCAACTCGTAGTCGAACAGTTCGCTCGCTTCCTCGCGCGCCGTGTGAAAGATGCCGTAGCCGGCCACGCCCGAGGCAACCGCCAGGCCGAAGATCAGCCAACCCAGCAGCCAGCGGCGAATCGACTTCATCAGCACCTCTTCAGACGGTAGCCCACGCCGCGCACGGTCACCACCTGCTCCGCGCCGATCTTGCGCCGCAGGCTATGTACATGCACTTCGATGGTATTGCTGCCCACTTCCTCGCCCCAGCCGTACAGTTTCTCTTCCAGCTCGGCCTTGGTGAACACGCGCGTCGGCTCTTCGATCAGCGCCTGCAGCAGCGCGAATTCGCGCGGCACGAGCGGCAGCGACTCGCCGGACTTGGTGACTTCGTGCGCGGCGGGGTCGAGCGTGAGCTCGCCGTGGGCGTAGACGGGCTGCTTCTGGCCGGTGCGGCGTCTGAGCAGCGCACGCACGCGCGCGGCCAGTTCGTCGAGGTCGAATGGCTTGATCAGATAGTCGTCGGCGCCGGCGTCGAGGCCGCGAATCCGTTCGTCGACGGCGTCGCGAGCCGTCAGGATGATGACCGGCGCGGCGCCGCCGCCCTTGCGATAGGCGTTGAGGACGTCGATGCCGTCCTTCTTCGGCAAGCCGAGATCGAGCAGCACGAGGTCGTACACACCATTGTCGAGCGACAGCTCCGCCGCGCGGCCGTCTTCGGCCCAGTCGATCGCGTAGCCGGCGCGGCGCATCGCGCCCAGTACCGTTTCCGCAATCATGTCGTCGTCTTCGACCAGTAGCAGACGCATGGTCTCTCCTCTCCCGTGTTGGCCCCGGCATTGTCTCGCCCGGTAGCTTAACGCTTCCTTATGGTTTGCTTATGTTTTGCTGAAGCGACGCTGAAGGGACGCTTAAATTGGCGTTAAGCGTGTCTTAAGCAGTCCATCAGCAGAATCGGCTCCTGTTCGCGGCATCCCTGCGCGGATGCCCTATTTCTTCGTTCAGGAGCCGGACTTTGCCCGTTTTCAATGCCGCAACGGCGGCTATATCGGCGGCCGTGTCTGGGTTCGCCGCGCCGGCCGAGCCCGCGGTCAAACACACTTCGCGACCATACGACCGGCTGCGCGCGCTCGTGCCGCTCTGCGCGCTGCTGATGGGCGGCTGCACGTGGTATCACCGCGAGCCGCTCGCGCCGCAGGACACGTCCACCTCCGCGCATTCGCTCGAACGCATCCGTATCGATCCGTCGAGCATGCCGCTGCCGGAATTGGCCGCGCATCGCTTCGACCCGTCCGACGGGCTCGATATCGACGAAGTCGCGATGCTCGCGGTGGCCAACAATCCCGACCTCAAGCTGGCCCGCGACGACCTCGGCATCGCCCGCGCGCAGGCCTACTCGGCGGGTCTGCTGCCCGACCCGCAACTGAGCGTATCGAGCGATTATCCCGGCCAGATCGGCACCACGCGCGCGTTCAGCTACGGGTTGAGCATGGACGTGATGGCGATCGTCGTGCGCAGCGCCAACCAACAATCAGCCGATGCCACCGTGGCCAAAACCGATCTCGGTCTGCTGTGGCAGGAATGGCAGATCGTCGCGCAGGCGCGACAGTTGTTCATCAAGACGCGCTTCCAGCAGGACACGTTGCCGCTTTTGCAGCGTCAGCGCGACCTCGCGCGCACGCGCTACGAACGCATGGCCGAAGCGCGCCGCGACGGCAACCTCACCGACGACACGCTGAATGCGGCGCTCCTCGCCTATAGCGACGCACGCAAGCAATACACCGACGCCGAACGCGCAGCCGAGCAAACGCACCACGATCTGAACGCGCTGCTCGGCGTCTCGCCCGACGTGCAGTTGCGACTCACCGGCGGCGAAGACATCGAGCCGCTCTCCGACACGACGCTCGACGCCGCGCTCGCCGGATTGCCTCGACGCCGCCCCGATCTGATCGCGCTGCAAGCCGGCTACGAGGCGCAGGAACAGAAATATCGCGCCGCAATTCTCAGCCAGTTTCCGAGTCTGTCCGTGGGCTTCGTGCGGGCGCGCGATACCTCGAACATCTACACGAGCGGCTTCCAGATCAACTTGAGCCTGCCGATCTTCAACCGTAACCAGGGCAACGTCGGAATCGAGCAAGCGACCCGCCAGCACCTGCGCGACGAATATCAGGCGCGGCTGAACAACGCTTACGCGGATGTCGCGCATCTGCGCGCGGACAACACGATCCTCACACGGCAGTTGCAGCAGACCGAGGCCGCCTTGCCTGATGTCGACGTAGCCGCCAACGACGCGGCCGCGGCCTACGCGGAACACAACCTCGCGCTCGGCGCTTACACCGACGCGCAAAGTGCCGCGCTCACCAAACAGATCGACGTCGCGACGTTGCGCGAGTCGCTCGCCGAACAACGCGTCGGCTTGCAGGCGCTGCTCGGCAGCGCGATTCCCGATGCCTACTCCACCGCTCTGACTGACTCCGACACTCATGCGAAATAGCCTGACTTCAGCGCTGCGGCCGCGCATTGCCGCCGGTGCGATTTTTATCGCCTGCGCCACGTTGCTGTGCGCCGGCGTTCATGCGGCCCGTGCCGCAAGCGCCGCGGCAGCGCTCGCCGCCGACGCCGCCGACGCCGCCGATCAACCGGTGGTCGCCGTCCAGACCGTGCACGTGCAGCGCGCCGAGATCGCGCAGCCGGTGCGGGCGTATGGCATCGTCGCGGCGTCCGCGTCGAACCTCACCACCGTCAATCTGCCGTATACCGCGCGTATCGTGCAGATGCGCGTGCAGCCGGGGCAAACCGTGGCACGTGGCACGCCGCTCTTCGTCGTGCAGGCCGACCCTGCCGCCGTGCTCGCGGCCACCCAGGCGAAAAGCGCCGTGACACTCGCACAAGGCGAGCTGGCGCGCACGCAATCGCTGTACGACAAAGCGCTCGCCACCCAGTCGCAACTCGCCAGTGCCCGCAAGGCTGCTGACGACGCACAGCAGGCGCTCGCCGCGCAGATCCAGACAGGCGTGGCAAGCGGCAACAAGATCATCACCGCGCCAAACGACGGCGTGGTGCTGCAGGTCACGGCCGCTCAGGGCGACCAGGTGCAGCCCGGCGCGGCGATCCTGCAACTCGCCGGCGGCAGCGGCAAGGACGCGCGCGCCAACGTGATGCTCGGCGTCGAACCCGCCGATGCCGCCGCGATCCACGCCGGCGACACCGTTACGTTGCACGGCCTGTCCGCGTCGTTCGCGAAGACTTCGGTGAACGGCCACGTCGTGCTGGTCGGCGCGTCCGTGGATCAGCAGAGTCAACTCGTCGACGTCGGCGCGAACGTGCCGCTCGGTCAGACTGCCTTCATTCCCGGCACGCGCGTGAGCGCCGATATCGCGACCCGCAGCGGCACGCACTGGATCGTGCCGCGCGCCGCCGTGCTGAAAGACGACAACGGTGCGTACGTGTTTCAGATCACGCCGCAGAACAAGGCGCGCCGCGTGGCGGTGACCACGCAGGTGGAGAACGGCGACCGCTACGGTGTGGATGGCCCGCTCGACGCCGGTGAGGGCCTCGTGGTCAGCGGCAACTATGAGTTGAAGGACGGCATGGCGGTGCAAACCAGCGGAGGCGCGCCGCGATGAATTTCGGTCAATGGATGCAGAAGCACCGGCGCTCGCTGCTGTTCGTGATCGCGTTGCTGGCGATGGCGGGCGCACTGACCGCGTTCCGCCTGCCGATCTCGCTGTTCCCGAACGTCGCGTTTCCGCGTGCGGTCGTCTCGCTCGACGCGGGCGACCGCCCCGCCGAACAGATGGCCACGCTCGTCACGATGCCTGTGGAAGAAGCGCTGCGGCGCGTGCCGAACGTGCGCGACGTCGAATCGAAAACGAGCCGCGGCGCAGCCGAAATCTCGATCAATTTCGACTGGGGCACCGACATGGCGCAAGCCACCTTGCAGGCGCAGTCGGCCATCAGCGAAATACTCGCGACGCTGCCGCAAGGCACCTCGATGCAGGTGCGGCGCATGGACCCCACCGTGTTTCCGGTGCTGGCGTATAGCCTGACTTCGCAGCGGCAGTCGCTCTCCGCGCTGCACGATCTCGCGCAATTCCAGATGCGGCCGTTGCTGTCTTCGGTGGAAGGCGTGGCGCGCGTCGACGTGACGGGCGGCGATCAGGACGAGTTCGAAGTCGCGATCGATCCCGCCCGCCTCGCCGCGTACAAGCTCTCCCTGTTCGATGTGTCGAAGGCGATCGGCGCGAGCAATGTGCTGATGGCGAACGGCCGCATCGAGGATCACTACAAGCTCTACCTCGTGATCGCCAACACCACCATTACGCGGCTCGACGAACTGCGCAATGTCGTGGTATCGGCCAACGGCGCGACGCAGATCCGCCTCGGCGACATCGCGACCGTACGCGCTGGCGTGGTGCCGCAATGGATGCGCGTCACCGCCGACGGCCAGGACGCCGTGCTCATCAACGTGTATCAGCAGCCGGGCGCGAACAGCGTGGCGATGGCCAAGGCGATCCGTGCGAAGCTCGCCGATTTCCAGCACCAGATGCCGGCCGGCGTGCATCTGTCAAATTGGTACGACCAGAGCGAACTGGTGATCGCCTCGGCCACCAGCGTGCGCGACGCGATCATGATCGGCGTGGTGCTGGCGGCGTTGACGCTGTTCGCTTTCCTGCGCAACTGGAAGATCACCGCGATCGCCGTCGCGCTCGTGCCGGTGGTGATGGCCGCGACGATCCTCCTGCTCGACGTGTTCGGCATGGGCTTCAACATCATGACGCTCGGCGGCATGGCAGCCGCCGTCGGTCTCGTGATCGACGATGCGATCGTAATGATCGAACACATCGTGCGGCGCATGCGCGAAGGCGGCGCGCGCGCGTTTCATGGCCGCGTGATGGCGGCGGCGCTCGAATTCACGCGACCGCTGGCCGGGTCGTCGGCGGCAACGCTGATCATTTTCGTGCCGCTGGCGTTTCTATCCGGCGTGACGGGTGCGTTCTTCAAGGCGCTCTCCGTGACCATGGCGAGCGCCCTGTTCATCTCGTTTCTCGTCACGTGGCTCGCGGTGCCGATTCTGTGCGACCGCTGGCTGAAACCGAAAGACGCCGAGGAACACCAGGAAACCCGCTTCGCCTCGTGGATGAACCGGCGCTACGCGTTTCTGGTCGAGCGCGTCACCGCGCGGCCGGTGCTCGTGTTATTGGGCCTGCTGCCGTTGATCGTGGTGGCCGCGTTCGCGTTCACTCGCGTGGGCAGCGGATTCATGCCGAGCATGGACGAAGGCGGTTTCGTGCTCGATTACCACACTGAACCGGGCACGTCGGTGACCGAGACCGACCGCTTGATGAAGCAGATCGAGAGCATCATCCGCGCGAATCCGAATGTCGCGACCTATTCGCGCCGCACCGGCGCCGGTCTTGGCGGCGACCTGAACGAGCCCAACAAGGGCGACTTCTTCGTGCGGCTGAAGTCTGGCAATCGCGAACCGATCGACACCGTGATGGAAGAAATCCGCTCGAAGATCGAGACTCAGGTGCCGGGCGTGAGTATCGAACTCGCGCAGTTGATGGAGGATCTGATCGGCGACCTGACGGCAGTGCCGCAACCGGTCCAGATCAAGATCTATTCCGACGATCCGACCACGCTCGACACGACCGCGCGCAAGGTCGCGGCGCAAATCGGCAAGATCCAGGGCGTGGTGGACGTGAACGACGGCATCAATCCGGCCGGCGACGCCCTCGAATTGCACATCCGCCCGGAAGCGGCGGCCGCCGAAGGCATGGACCCGCAGTCGATCGCTCAGGCCGTCTCCGATATGGTGGAAGGCAATGTGGCCACGCAATTCCAGAGCGGGCCGAAAACGGTCGGCGTGCGCGTGCGCGTGGCCGGCGCGATGAAGCTCACGGATACGCAACTGGGACAGTTGCAGATTCGCGCGCCAGACGGCCACCTGTTCGCGCTCGATCGCGTCGCCGATCAGGTGACGGTGACCGGCCAACCGGAAATCAGCCGCGACAATCTGAAACGGATGGTGGCGGTGACCGCACGCATCGACGGCCGCGATCTCGGCTCGACGATCGCCGACGTGCAGAAGACACTCAGCGATAAGGCTCTATTGCCGAGCGGCGTGTATTACGAATTGGGCGGCCTGTATCAGCAGCAGCAGATTGCGTTCAAAGGGCTGCTGAGTGTGTTCGGTGCGGCGATCGCGCTGGTGTTCGGTTTGCTGCTGTTTCTGTACGAGCGCTTTCGCGTCGCGCTGGCGGTCATGGCGATGCCGTTGCTGGCGGCGGGCGCGGTGTTCATCGGCTTGTGGATCACCGGCATCGAGTTGAACATCTCCGCGATGATGGGGATGACGATGATCATCGGCATCGTGACCGAGGTGGCGATTTTTTATGTGTCGGAGCTGCAGGGGCTCGTGCGGGATGACGAAATGCCATTCGAGGAAGCGTTACTGAGCGCCGGGCGCAATCGTCTGCGTCCTATCGCGATGACGACGATCGCCGCGATTCTGGCGCTGCTGCCGCTGGCTTTTGCATTGGGGCAAGGATCGGCGATGCAGCAGCCGCTGGCGATCGCGATTATCTCGGGGCTGATTGTTCAGTTGCCGCTGGTGTTGCTGTTGCTGCCGGTGTTGTTGAAGTTGTTGATGAAGAAGGAGGCGATTTAAGCCGCGCTATGCGGCCCGCGCGGCTTCCGGTGTGTGCGCCTGTGGCTCGCCGCGGGCGCATCTCCGACTCAGTCGACGCACTGAAAGACCTACACCTTCAGCACATCACCAAACCCGCCAACCCGCACCCCCGCCGCACGAATCGCCATAGCAACTTTCGGCGACAACAACGCGCGCAATTCGTCCTCGTGACGATACATCCTCATCCCGTCACTCAACGGCCGCTCCCCCGCCACCGCGGGATGGCAGTAAATCTCCCCCACCCCATGCGGCAGATCGGCGAGCGCCGCCAGCCACGCCGCCTCATCCATCCGGCCGCTATCGGCGATTCCCACTACGTAATCGTTATGCGCGATGCCGGCGCGATCCAGACGCGCCTTGACCCGCGCGATCCACGGCCGCAACCACAGCGGCGCATTCGCTTCGAACGGCAAGCGCATGGCCTTCATCCCATACTCGCGGCCGATGTCCAGAATCAATCCGAGCACCGTCGGGTGCAAATGAAAATGCTTGTGCGTGTTGACGTGGTCGAGCGTCAGACCGGTCTGCGCAAAGGCATCGAACTGCGCGCGAATTTCCCGCGCAAGCTGCTTGCGCACATGCGGCAAAAAGAAGAACCGCACGCCGTCGCGCGCCATGTTGTCGCCGAAGCGGCCATGCTCGTCGAGCAAGGCGGCAATCCCCGCGCGCGGCGTGACCGCGTCGCCGTCGGCCAGCACCAGATGCAGGCCGACGCGCAGCCGCGGCAAGGCGCGGGCGCGCGTCACCGCGTCGCCGGCAGCCGGTGCGCCGATCATCAGGCTCGCGGCGCTCAGCACGCCGTCGCAATGCGCCTGCTCGACCGCCAGATTCACCCGCGCGTGCAGGCCGAAATCGTCGGCGGTCACGATCAATGCGCGTGGCTTAGCCGCCATCCGACGTCTCCATCACATCCATCACGTTCAACGCGCCGTTGCGCGCGGCCTTCGAGGTGGAAGCGTCGATGGGCACGCGCGCACCGCGCCATATCACATGTGAGCCGAACACGGCGGCGCACCACTGCAACGCCAGCAACGTATCACGCAACGGCACCAGCGGCAGATCTCGCCAGAACGTCCGCTCACGACGCGCCGAGCGCAGATGCAACAACAGACGCGCGGCGAGGCCGGCGGCCGTGCCGGTTGCGCTCGTGAACGCGGCCCACGCATGCACCGCGTCGGACGAACTGGCCGCGAGGGCGGTGGTGAGCCACGCGCCGACCACGAGCCAGGGTGTAGGAAACGTAATGAAGAGGAACGCGAAACCCGGCGCATTCACCGAGCGAATCGTACGCAGCCAGCGTGTTTCGCGCTGCCACAAGGCGGATAACGCCGGCTCGATCACGTCGGTGGCCACCGTCACGCGTGAGAGCACGGTTTGCAGTCCGAGAGCGCGCACGTGTTCGGCCAGCCAGTAATCGTCCGCGAGACAGTTTTTCAGCGCCTCGAAACCGCCGATGCGCTCGAGCGTGGCGCGCCGCAACGCGAGCGTCGCACCGAAGCCGAAACGGCGCGAGCCGGCCGCGTGCGCGACCCGCACCGACGGCGCGAACCATTCGTTGATGAAGAGCGCGCCCACGCGCGGCCAGAAGCCGCCGATGCCGCGCGCCACGTAGAGGCACGTGACCACGCCCACCCGCGCATCCGCGAGCGGCGCGGCCACAGTGTCGAGATAATCGGCTTCGACGGCAATGTCGCTGTCGGCAATCACGATCACGTCATGGCGTGCCCCCGCCGCCATGTTGATCAGATTGCTGACCTTGAGATTGCTGCCGTGCACGCGCGTGTCGATCGCGAGTTCGATGTCGTGCGATGGATAGGCGGCTTGCAAACGGCGCACTACGGCAATCGCCGGATCGTCCGGCGAGGACACGCCGAGCACGAGTTGAAAATGCTCATGACGCTGATCGCAAAAGGTCCGCAGATTGTCGTAGAGACGCGGCTCCGCGCCGCACAGCGGCTTGAGCACGCTGACGCCGACACGCGCGAAGCGATGCAACGGCTGCGAAGCTTGCGAGGTGGAATAAGAGGCACGACCCGCCGCGCCGCGGCGCGAGCCGAAAAACGGCATCGCGACCGCCGCCAGCAGCGCGTACAGCGACGCGCATGCGCAGCCGGCTAGCAGGATCCATTGGGATGCCGTCACCGCGTGCACCGCCATCGTCCGGTTCCGTCAGTGCTCGGCCAGCACGAACGCTCTGCCGGTCAGGCGCAGATGAAGAATCACGAGCCAGCGCCGCGGACAATCCGAGGCGATCGCGACCGGCCGCGCGAGGCGGTTGGTCCCGGTCGCATAGTGGCCCTGCAGCGCGAGTTCGAAGGCGGCGTGCGCGAACTGGCGCGTCACGATCACGCCGCTCGCAATCACGGCGATGGCGAGCAGACGGAACGGCATGGAACTGAAGACGCTTTGCGAAACCGGCAGCACGAGCAGTGCGAGGCACGCGAGCAACTCGGCGCCCATGGCGGTGAGCGAGGCCACCATCAGGTGGGCGCGCAGCATGTCGACGGTGGCTGGCTTCATGGCTGGGTCTCGTGACCTGATGGAATGCCCGGCGCCCTGATTCGACGCAACTCGTCGGCGTGGAAAAGCACCGACTGTCATCCCATCGATGTGCTTACGATTGAACTGCAACGACATCGCAACAGCCCCGCCGCCGCGTGTCCGCGATGACGCCGCGACAGCGACCTGTTGAGGGGCGATAGTAGCGATTCAAGCTGAAGGAAACCTTAAGGAAGAAGGCGTATAAAGCGGGGGATGAACAGCATGGTTAAACTTCGGATTACGGCCCAGCGCCTGCTTGAATATCGCGGCTGCCGTGCAATGGAACATCGAACGGAAATAATCAACTCATGCGCGTACTCCTCGTAGAAGACGACGACCTGATCGGCTGCGGTATCGAAGCGGGACTGCGTCAAGCCGGCTTCACGGTCGACTGGGCTCGCGACGGCCACAAGGCCGGTCTCGCGCTCGACACCACCGCCTACGCGCTGGTGCTGCTCGATCTCGGCCTGCCCCGCGTGTCAGGTATGGAACTGCTGAAACGCCTGCGCGATTCGGGCAAGGACGTGCCGGTGCTCGTGCTGACCGCGCGGGGCACGGTGGTCGACCGTGTCGGCGGCCTCGAAGCGGGCGCCGACGACTATCTCGGCAAGCCCTTCGATCTGACCGAACTGATCGCCCGTTGCCGGGCGTTGTTGCGCCGCGCGCAGGGCCGCAGCGTCGAGCGGATCCGCTATCAGGACCTGACGGTCAACCCGGCCGCGCAAACCGTCGAAGTGGGCGCGACGCGCGTGTCGCTCACCTCGCGCGAGTGGGCGATCCTGTTGCAGTTGCTGACCAACCAGGGGATTCCCCAGTCGCGCTCGCGTCTCGAAGAAAGCCTGTATGGCTGGCAGGAAGAAATCGAGAGCAACGCGATCGAGGTGCACGTGTCCAATCTGCGCAAGAAACTCGGCGCGAAGCTGATCAAGACCGTGCGCAATATCGGCTACGTGGTGGAGAAAGAATGATGGGCGCGTCGATTCGCCGGCGTCTCGTGCTGCTGGTCCTCACCAGCATCGCGCTGGTCTGGGGCATTGCGCTGGTGTCGAGTTATCGTCAGGCCACGCGCGAAGTCGCCGAATGGGAAGAGGCGCGTCTCGCGGAACTCGCGCAGATTCTCGCCCTGCTCGATCAGCGCAATCTGACCACGCTCGCCAACGCGCGCATCGACGTGCGCGAGGAAGAAAAAGGCGGCGAGCCGGGCGCCAACGACAGCGACGACGACGACGCGCTGCCACGCGACGCGCTGTTCCAGGTGCGCGGCCCGAACGGCGCCGTGCTGGCGGGCAGCCCGCAATTGCGCGAGCTCAAGGCGTGGGACCTGCCGGTGCCGGCCGTGAGCGGCACGCAGGACATCACGCTCGGCGGCCAGATGTACCACTCATTCACTTTGCGCGACACCACGCTCGGCCACACCGTGCGCGTCTTCGAACCGGCCAATACGCGCAGCGACCTGGTGAGCGGCGTCGCGAGCCGGATCGCCCGGCCTACGCTGGTCGCGCTGCCGGTGCTGGCGGTGCTGGTGTGGCTCAGCATCGGCTGGAGTCTGGCGCCGCTCAGGCTGCTCTCGCGCGCTATCCGCTCACGCGACGTGAACCGGCTGGAACCGATCGACATCGGCCGCGCGCCGACCGAGGTGCGCCCGCTGGTCGATGCGATCAATCAGCTGCTGTCGCGTTTGCTGCATTCATTGGAGCGCGAACGCGCGTTCACCGCCGACGCCGCGCACGAACTGAAAACGCCGCTGGCCGCGATCAAGGTGCAGGCGCAAGTCGCGCTGGCGGAACAGGACACCGTGCGCCAGCGGCTGGCCATGGAGCGCGTGGTGCAAGGCGTCGACCGCAGCGCGCGGCTCGCGGAGCAATTGCTGCTGCTCGCGCGCCTGGACGTGCATGAAAAAATCTCGACGGCGCCGCTCAAACCGGCGACGGTGGCGAAAGACGCGCTGCTCGCCAACGAGCGCAACGCGCAGCAGAAAAACATTCACGTGATGCTGCTCGGCGACATGCGCGCGGAGATCGACGCGGAGCCCGTGCTGATCGGCATCCTGCTCGACAATCTGCTCGATAACGCGATCAAGTACGGGCACGCCGGCGGCATCATCGAAGTGGCGGTGCAGCACGCCGAAGACAGGGTGCAGGTGACCGTGCGCGACGACGGCCCCGGTGTCGCGGCAGGCGACCTCGACCGTCTGACGAATCGTTTTTTCCGCGCGACCGGCAATCAGGCCACCGGCAGCGGACTAGGTCTTTCGATCGTCGCGCGGATCGCGGAGCATTTCGGCGCGAGCCTGCATCTGGGCAAGGGTATCGGCGAGAGCGGGCTCGCGGTCGAAGTGTCGTTTCCCGCTTATGCGCAGGCGGGCTAAGGTGCGCGCTCGAACGCCCGCTCGGGTGCCCGGTTCGACGACTCCGCGAACTGCCATGCAATGAGGCCGGGCACGAACATCACGAGGTCGCGAATCCGGCGCGCGCCGGCCAGCGCGAGACAGATGGATGGATCGAGGCCCAGCGCGCCGCCGATCAGAATGAAGCCGCCCTCCTGCACGCCGAGACCGCCCGGCACGAAGAAGGCCGCGCTACTGATCGCCTGGATCAGCGATTCGATCACCACCGCTTCCACGAGCGTGACCTGCACGCCGAGAAAGTGCAGCGCCAGCCAGATTTCCAGCGACGTGAGGAAGCACTGCAGCGGCTGCCAGAAGAACAGATAGCGCAACACCACGCCACGCCGGCGCCAGATCAGCTTGATGGCCTGATCGATCTGCGCCGACTGCCCGACCAGCGCGGCGAGCTTGCCGCTCGTCATATGATTGAGCGCGCGCGTGATGCGCTCGAACGGACTCGCATGCTGCACCAGCGCGAACAGCACCAGCAACGGCGTGAGCACCACCACGCCCCACGCCAGTTGCCCGGCGAGCCGCAGCGTGTCGGAATGCGCGTGTGCGAACAGAAAGCCGATGCCGACCATCGTGAAGAGCAATTGGCTGATCACCGTGAGCTGCATATCGACGATGATGCTGCCCACCGCCATGGACGGCCGCACGCCCCAGCGCTTGAGCATGCGAAACGACACCACTTCGCCGCCGATGCGCGCCACCGGCAGCATGCTGTTCACCGATTCGCGCACCCACACGAGGTGCAGCATATTGATGAGACCAGGACGGTTCGCGCCGCGAATCAGCGAACGCCAGTCGCAAGCGTTGGCGAGCATCGGCAGCACGTGCGCGAGCGCCGCCAGCAGCAGCCCCACGCCGGCCGCGCGCAGCGCGCCGAGCACGGCGCCCGGATTGTCCTGCCAGACGAGCCAGAGCGACACCAGCAAGCCGGCTAGCGCGGCTACGCGGCCGAGATGCTTCGTCACGCGAGCACCCCCTGCGCGCGCTTCAGGCGCCTTGCCGTGCTTTTAACCGCTGCTTTAAAAAACCTGCGCATCATGACCGATCCGTGGTGCCGTTCATTCGTCCTGTGCCGCCGACAACAGGCCGTCGCCATCCACCTTGAAGCTGACGCCTCGCCAGATCACGCGCGAGGACCAGAAGCTCGCGACGAAGATCGCAAACGATACGATATCCCAGAACGGCAGCAGCCACAGATCGCGATGCGCCTGCTTCAACGCGCGATCGGACAGCAGTTTCAAGGCGAGCCGCGCGCACATGGCGGCCAGCGCGAGCGACCACGCCCACCAGCCGCCAGCCGAGAAGATGACCGCGAGCAGCGCGAACGCGAACGGATGAACCAGCGCGGAGCCGAGATGGCCGAGCGGATCGATGCGGCGAATGGTGCGGCTCCAGCGCAGTTCATGCGCGATCAGTTGCGCCGCGCTCGATTCGACGCAGGCATGCGAGATCGTGAACGGCGGAATCACCACCTTCTCGCCGATCAGGCGCACCGCCTCGCCGATCGCATGGTCCTCGGCCAGATGCCGCACGAACGGCGTAAAGCCGCCGATTTTTTCGAGCGTATCGCGCCGCATCACGATGGTCTGCCCGAAGCACGGGCGCGCGAGCCCGAGCGCGAGACCGGTCACGACACCCGGCAGGAACTGATAGTTGGTCGCTTTGGCCGACAGGCGCGGCCAGAAGCCCGGATCGGGCTGTCCGCGATACGCGCAGGTGACGAGTCCGACGCCGGGCTTCTGCAGCTCGCCGATCACATTGCGCAGATAGTTCGGGCCGACGCTCACGTCGCTGTCGGCGAAAACGAGCACGTCGTGCCGCGCTTGCGGCAGCATGTTGAGGATGTTGCTGATCTTGCGGTTCGGGCCGTACAGGCGCGTGTCGGCCACCACGGTGATGTCGGCTTCGGGAAAGTGGCGCCGCAGATCGTCGACGGTTTGCAGCGCGGGGTCGGCCGAGTCGTGCACGCCGAACAGGAATTGCACGGGCCCTGGATAATCCTGCCGGCAGAAGCTCGACAGATTGGCGAGCAACGCCCACTCGTTACCGTGCAGCGGTTTGACGATGGTGACCGGCGGAAAGGTGCTCGGCTCGGACACCGCTCGCGCGAAGAATCGTCCGATCAACGCGCCGGCGAGCACAGTGTAGCCGACGCCGACAACGGCGCCCGCCGCGCACGCATAGGCCAGCGTGACATCGAGCAGGTGCGCGGCGTTCACGCCTCGTGGGCGCGCAGGAACCGGAAGAATTCGACGCCTTCACGCAAGCGCCGTTTCATCATGTCCCAGCTCGTCAACATCTCATGCAGGATTTCCCAGATCTTCGACGGGCGGAAATAGAACCGCTTATAGAAGTTTTCGAGCTGATGGTAGATCTCGTCGCGCGACAGATGCGGATAGCCGATCGCGGCCAACTGCACGCCTTCCTTGCTCACGAGATTGATCACCTTGTTCTCTTCGAGCCAGCCGTTTTCGACCGCCTGGTTGTAGAGCGTCGTGCCCGGATACGGCGCGGCGAGCGACACCTGGATCGTGTGCGGATTGATCTCCTTGGCGTACTCGATCGTCTTCTGGATCGTGTCCTGCGTTTCGCCCGGCAGACCGAGAATGAAAGTGCCGTGAATCTTGATGCCGAGCTTGCGGCAATCGTCGCTGAAACGGCGCGCGATGTCGGTGCGCAGACCTTTCTTGATGTTCAGCAGGATCTGGTCGTCGCCGGATTCGTAGCCGACCAGCAGAAGGCGCAGGCCGTTTTCCTTCATGATCTTGAGCGTGGTGTACGGCACGTTCGCCTTCGCATTGCACGACCACGTCACACCCAGTTTGCCGAGGCCGCGAGCGATTTCCTCGACGCGCGGTTTGAAGTCGGTGAAGGTATCGTCGTCGAACATGATCTCCTTGACTTCAGGCATGTTGTCGCGAATCCACTTCACTTCCGCCAGCACGTTCTCGACCGAACGCGTGCGGTAGCGATGCCCGCCCACGGTCTGCGGCCACAGACAGAAGGTGCACTTCGAACGGCAGCCGCGGCCCGTGTAGATCGACACGTACGGATGCTTCAGATAGCCGATGAAGTAGTTGTCGATCTTCAGATCGCGCTTGTACACGGGCGCCACGAACGGCAGCTCGTCCATATTCTCGAGAATCGGGCGCGCTTCGTTGTGCTCGATCGAACCGTCGCGGTTGCGATAGCTGAGCCCTTTGATCTGCGCGAACGGTTTGCCCTCGGCGATTTCCTGGCAGGTGAAGTCGAATTCCTCGCGGCAGACAAAGTCGATCGCCTCGCTCGCGGTCAGCGAATTGTGCGGATCGACCGCCACCTTCGCGCCGACCATACCGATCAGCAGCGACGGCTTGCGCTTTTTCAGGTCTTCGGCGAATAGCGCGTCGGTGGGAAAGGACGGCGTGCTGGTGTGGATCAGCACCAGATCGTATTGCTGCGCAATGTCGAGCGATGCCTCGACGGACAGGCCGTCGGCGGGCGCGTCGAGCACACGGCTGTCGGGCACGAGTGCGGCGGGCTGCGCGAGCCACGTCGGATACCAGAATGAGCGGACTTCACGCTTGGCCTGATAGCGCGAACCCGCGCCACCATCGAAGCCGTCATACGACGGCGCCTGCAAGAACAGGGTTTTCATGGATGCTCCAGCAAGCCTTGTATCGGCGCTTTCAGTTCTCTGTCGCCAAACTATCGGAACTATTGCCCGCCACCCGGCGGGGGAATCGCGCAAATACTACGGAGCAAAGCTGAAGGAAACCTTAAGGAAAATACGGACGCCGACGATACCGGCGGCGCTGTTCCATGTGCTTGGAAACTGGCGTCGGACTATGTGCAGTAGAGAGGATCGAGAGGGGAAAATCCGGCTCACGGCGCTTCATGTCAAGCGTGTGAACGAGCCGCTTTTTTCGATGTGGAGATCATGCAGATTGATGGCCGGCCGCACGCGTTGCGCGCGCGAACCGGCCATGACGTCAGACCGGCTTGATATCCGCCGCCTGTTTGCCCTTCGGCCCCTGCTTGATTTCAAAGCTGACCTTCTGGTTTTCCTGCAAGGACTTGAAACCTTCGGAACGAATCTCCGAGAAGTGGGCGAACAGATCTTCGCCGCCGTCGTCGGGGGTGATGAAACCAAAGCCTTTTGCGTCGTTAAACCATTTCACTGTACCGGTTGGCATGTCGATTCCTCTGTGCATCTGGGTTGATTGGGCTGCATTCGCCGAGCTTCGCCCGCCGCCGCGGGTGTGCGCCGGATCCTGTCACCGCTGCTCGACTCTACGCTTCTTTGCGCGGCGCTGCTTCGCCCGGTTTTCCGCCGCCGCAACAGCCGAGCCGCAAGACGCGTGCCGCGCACCAAGTCCGGGCAGGCCGCCGGTGCGATTTCACACAATCAGATAAGATGTTTGGTTATCGGCAGTCCACCCATGGCCGCGCAGGTCCAGCCCAATGTTTCACGACCGCGCGACCTGTCGTTTTCCCCTATACAGGAACCCCAGCATGGCCACCTCGAACTATACGGATACCCGACTTCTGATCAACGGCGAGTGGTGCGACGCCGCCAGCGGCAAGACCCTCGACGTCATCAACCCTGCCACCGGCAAGGCCATCGGCAAAGTGGCGCACGCCGGCATTGCCGATCTGGACCGGGCA